>JAFGJU010000053.1 GCA_016928935.1 Candidatus Eiseniibacteriota bacterium
CGCGCACGCAGGCGCCGACACAAGTTACTTCTTGACAGTCTGTCGCAGCCCGTGGTAGAAGTGAGTGAGGTCACATTCCCACATCTTCCCAAACCCCAACAGAGGAGGAACGAATGAGCGCTTCATTCAGTTCGCCGCGTTGGTACGTCCCCCTCCTTATCGGAATCTCCGTGGTCGTAGCTCTGGCGATCTGGGGCTGTTCCGAAAAGGACGAGGGTCTCTTGGCACCACAGAGTGGACAGGGGGTCGCGGCCCTGGACGCGAGCCACCCCGCTATTCAGTCTGTCATGGCGGTTCAGGATCGCTACACGACGACTCTCATGGCGGACCCGGAGATAATCGGCACCGCCACGACGGTCGCCGAGGACGGCCGTCCCGCTGTCATGGTGCTTGCTCTTACGGACAAAGCCGCGAAGGCGGTGCCGAGGGAGCTCGCCGGTTTTCCGGTAGTCGTTCACATTACGGACAGGATCGTTGCCCTGAAGACGACTGCGGTGAGCCACAAGGCCAAGCAAACGCCGCCCATCAAGCTCGGCACGTCGGGGGGCTGGCGGTATGACCTGGCCAACGGGTACTGCTGCGGCGGAACCCTGGGCTCGCTCATCCAGGTGGGGAGCCAGAAGCGCATCCTGAGCAACTACCACGTGTTGGAGGCCGACATTGTCAGCGGCGGAAACGGTATCGTCGCCAAGACCGGCGACCCCGTAATCCAGCCCGGTCTGATCGACGTCAGCTGCAACGCCAACAACGCCCAGAACGTGGCCTCGCTGGTAGTGACGAAGTCCCTTCCGAACTCGAACGTGGACTGCTCGTCGGCAACCGTAATCTCCGGGATGGTCTCCGAGGACGGGAGCATCCTTGAAGTCGGAACCATCTCGTCTCAGACGGTGGCGGCCTCGGTGGGTCAGGCCGTCAAGAAGAGCGGCCGCACCACCGGGCTTACTCGCAGCACCGTTAGCGGGCTCAACGCAACTGTCAGCGTTGCGTACGAGGACGAGTGCGCCGGGGACGCGGCATTCACCAAGACCTTCACCGGTCAGATCATCATCAAGAATCGCGCGAGCAAGTTCTTGGCGGGCGGCGACTCCGGCTCGTTGATGTTGGAGGACGTGAGCACCAATCCGCGCGCCGTGGGCCTGTTGTTCGCCGGAAGCACTTCACTGGCAGTGGCGAACCCGATCAACGAGGTTCTGTCGTTCCTGAACGCCACGATGGTCGGAAACTAGCGTGTGACAAGACGCGCGGTTGGCGTCAGGTCATTGGAAGCCCGCCCTTGGCATGGTCAGGGGCGGGCTTCGGGATTGTAGGCCGAGAGGTGAGACAATGAAGCGGTGGCAGTGGGTAGCGGTCTGTGCCGTCACACTGGCTTTGCTCAATTTCCTCGGCGCTTGCTGCTGCGAAACGGGTCGCGGCACGGATGACAGGAGAGCGATGCCGACCAGAGATGTCAAATCGGTTATGGAAGCTCACGTACAGGAATTGATGGCAATCGACGGCGTGACGGCAGTCGCGATTGGTGAGCTGGACGACGGGACGCCGTGCATAACGGTCTACGTGGTGGAAAAGACGGACGAACTGTCGGACCGCATCCCCAAGACGCTGGAAGGTCACCCGGTGGTTGTGGAGGAGAGCGGCGTCATCAGGCCGATGTCCGGCGGCGAGGACTAGTCTGATGTTCGGCAGAGAGGTGAGAGGCCGTCGGACCGGCGTCAGACCGACAATACCAGCCCGGGCCCGGCGACGGAGGACGGCCTACTGGCGCAGCACGCCGTCGAAGTGCTGGTGTGAATACTGCCGCGTCGCCAGATTGATCCGCTCCGCCCAGATGTCCACCGGGTTGTAGTTGTCCGTGAGAATCGGAACGCCTTCGAGCTCAGCCGTGAATCGATTGTCCCACGCGTGCGCGCGATTGTACTCCGGGCTGAAGCGGTCGCGGGGCGCCGGCAATTCCTCTTCCAGCTCCAGCGGCCGGTCCGACGCCAGCAGCACCAAGTTGCCCAGAGTGTTCGGAGGTTCCGCCATCGGCAGCACCAAGACGCGCTCGAAGACCCGGTGCATGGTGGCGGCGAGGGAGCGGACGAGTATGTCGTGCCAACCGGTCGCCTCGACGTTCATGGCCAGGATGCCGGCAGGAGCCAGACGAGACCGGATGAGCGCGAACGACTCCCGCGTTACCAGATGGAAGGGAATCGAGCTGCTCCCGAATGCGTCCATGATCACGACGTCAAAAGTCTCTCCACTCGTTGCCAGGAAGTTGCGCCCGTCCATGTGGTAGATTGATGCTTCGTCGTGCCTCAAGTTGAAGTGCTCGCCGGCGACTCGCGTCACCACGGGGTCGATCTCCACGGCGGAGACCCGCCACCCCTCGTTGACCCAGCTCTTTACGACCGACCCGCCGCCAAGCCCTACAAGGAGCATCCTCCCGGGTTCGTCGAAGAACAGTTTTGTGACGTCGAGCACGTCTACGTAGGGCAGCAAAGACTCACCGGTGGCGACGTCTTCAGCAGTGTGTATGCCTCCGTCTATCAGCAGGTAGCGCACGTTCTCAGCCTCGACGACGCGGATCTCGGCATACGCGCTGTGTTCGACGGCCAGGAGACCGCTCTGC
>JAFGJU010000054.1 GCA_016928935.1 Candidatus Eiseniibacteriota bacterium
CCATCGGGGCTGCGGATTGCCATCCGCAGCCCCGTTAGGACGCTGAAGCTCCGTGAGACAATGAAATGGTCTTGGCTATCTCGCGGTTGGAGGCACCCAGGGCGAGGAGGGCCCGGATGAGCAGGTCCAGTGTTACGGACGGATCCCCAGCTTCCATCTTGGCGACCCGGGACTGGCTGGACTTTACGAGACGTGCCAATCCTTGCTGGGTGAGCCGCTTCCGCTCTCTTCGTGCTCTCAGATTGTTCGCGAGCTTTGCCTTCAGCTCGACGTACGCAGCTTCCTCCGGCGAGAGGTGCAGGAACTCGGCAGCAGTTCCGAAGCGCCACCCCTTTGACTCGAGACGTTTTCTCTTTGACTCACGCATTGTCATAACTCCTGAGCCGACGCCTGCATGTTTCAAGGACCTCCTGTGGGGTCCGCGGCGTCTTCTTGTTGAAAACCTCCAAGATAACGATCGCATCAGCGTCGATCCGGTATATGATTCGCCAGGTCGCCCCCGCGTCATTGATCCTCATCTCGTAGCAGTCGGGGCCTATCTGGCGCATCGGTCTCACGTGCGGGAGGTGCAGACTGTGTCCCTGCTGGAGCCTTCGCAAGAGGTATCCGGCCTCGATGCGCGCCTCTTGGGAGAGGGGAGGAGACTTGACTTCTCCATGTAGCCACACTAATGGCTTGTCTGGCGAGTCCATCGAGGTACAGAATATATCAGTCCTGACATATTGTCAAGTTGTTTCGTCACGCGCATCCTAACCCGCCGCTACAGCCGACCGCACCCAGTTGTTGTGGACGGCGGCTGGCTCATAATGTCGGTGGCTGAGCAGCCCCGTTAGTCGACCAGACTCATGGGTGGAAACCAATTGAAGACGGAAGTCGATCGGACTGAGATTCGCGAACACCGCCAGGCTGCCGCGCAGAACTACAGGCCGGATACGGTGAGATTGCCGCTCGTCGCGGAAGCACCTCCCAAGGATGATCGCTACTTCTACTTCGAAGACGTGACTGCGCACGATTGGCTCTTTCGGGGGGAGCTCGGAGTCGCTCCTTGGGCGGAAGTTCGCCCGGTCCGAGAAGGCCGATGGTCTTGCAAAGTTGCGTGACCTAGGCGTGTTCCTGCTTGACCTTAAGCTCGACCCCGTGGACGGGTCCCCGCTCCAACAGTACCTGCCCGACTTGGTCAGACGGTGTCGCGACCCGAACGCTGAGCGAATCATTCAGATCAACGTGACGGTTTTCGATGCGGCCCATGGCGCTCTGAAATCCGCCTCGTTGCTCGTCGTAAACAAACGGATTCCTTTTCCGTCCACTGGTGAACGAAGGCGATTTCGCCAACGGTTCGCTGACGCGCTAGGATCCGAGCGGAACCGCGCGGCCCATGCTCGTCTCCCCTGTGCATCTGTACCTACCGGGGGGCTCCTATCCCACCCGATTTCGGCCAGCGCCGCGTTGGGCTGCAAGTAGGCGCCGGTGACATCCACGATCAGGAACATCCCCAGTGAGGTGCTGCTCTCAAGACGTGACGGCATGCCGCACGGCTGCGCAGTCAACTGTGACCACATTCAGACTGTGTCCAGGGCCAAGGTTGGCGCGTTTATCACCGTCCTGTCGCCCGGGAAGACGGCCCAGGTGAGAAAGGCAGTTGCCTTCGCGCTGGATTTCTGACCGAAGAGCCGGGCCACGAGGCAACGCCCCCAGGTTCTCCCCTACACCCTCGCCCGCTTGAGCCGCACGGAGTTGGTCACGACGTTGACCGAGCTCGCGGCCATGGCAATCTCCGCCACGACCGGGTGCAGAAGCCCCAGCATCGCAACCGGTATGGCCACGATGTTGTAGAAGAAGGCCCAGAAGAGGTTCTGTTTGATCTTCCTGAACGTGGCGCGGGAGAGTTTGATGGCGGTCACGACCGCGGCCAGGTCGCCGCGCACGAGTGTCACGTCCGACGCCTCTATCGCGATGTCCGTGCCGGTGCCGATGGCGATGCCCACGTTGGCCTGAGTGAGCGCAGGCGCGTCGTTGATGCCGTCGCCGACCATGGCCACGAGGTGTCCCTCCGACTGGAGGCGCTGGATTTCCTTGGCCTTGGCGTCGGGGAGGACGTTCGCAAGCACTCTGTCTATTCCCGCCTTCTTCCCTATCGCCGCGCCCGTCCGTGCGTTGTCGCCGGTCAGCATGGCGACCTCGAGGCCCATGCTCTTGAGCTCGGCCACTGCCGGCGCAGAGTTCTCCTTCAACGTGTCCGCTATTGCGATGAGGCCTGATATCTTGCCGTTCTCCGCCACGAGCACGATGGTCTTGGCTTCGTCCTCGAGCTGCTGAATCCACCGCTCCATCTCGTCGTAGGCCACGCCCTCGGCCTCCATGAGCGTGCGATTGCCGATGAGAACACGGCTGTCTTGCACGGTGCCCTTGACGCCCTTCCCGCTCACGGCTTCGAAATCCGTGACGCTCGCGAGAGGGATTCCCTTCTCACGAGTGAGCTCCACCACGGACACCGCAAGCGGATGCTCTGAGGCGAGCTCGACCGACCCCGCGATCTGGAGCAGTTTCTCGTTGTCGTCCAGAGGAAGTCCGGGCGCCCTCTCGCCCAGCTTGTCGCC
>JAFGJU010000055.1 GCA_016928935.1 Candidatus Eiseniibacteriota bacterium
GCCCAGACACGAGCTTCGACAGTTGGGAATGGACAGCGTGCCCGACCTGGGCAGGCTCGTGGTTTCCGCCGAGATGATAGAGATTCCTCAGGCCACTGCCGGCGCGCTGGAGGCGGCCGGAAGGGAAGCGGGATTCTCGCTCTGCGCCGTTGCCGGTGCGCCCGGAATCCTTGCTGCCGGAGCGTGCGATGCAACGCGGGTGCTTACCGAGTGTCAGAAACGCGGCGGCTCGCCGCCGGAGCCGACGTCGAACGGGCCCCAAAAAGGCGCGGGCCCGACGGACGACATCCGCCGGGCCCTGGCCTCAAGCTTTCCTTTTGTGCCCGCAGCCGACAGCCCTCACCTGCTGGCCGTGCTCTTGGCTTAAGGCACAATCACGCACGGAACGGACCACATTCTGGAGTTGTAGACCGCCGTCTCGTCCCCGAACAGCGTGTTCCAACCGATCCCGTCCACTGCCACGTGTATGACCCTCGGACCGCCGGCCACGTTGGGCAAAGGCAGCCTTGCGAAGAAGAGGTTGGGGTCCGAGCCGTCGCGCACAAACGGTATCCTCCAGTGGATCACGTGTGCGTGCGGGCCGTAGGATGCGCCGTGAACGTGAAGAAAAAGCCAACAGCCGTCTTCTGCACTGCTCGCTGCTCGCGCGGCCACGAGCATTGTGTCACCCGGCGCGTACCTGGGCAGTTCGTCCGGGCAGAGCAGGGTGTCGGGGGACGCGAGTCGCACTTCCGGATGAGTCCCGCTGGACCCCCTGGTCCCCACGCCGGCGATGTGTATGGTCGTGCCGCCGTCGTTTGTAGACAGAATGTCAGTGGGGGAGACTTTCTCGACTGTCCATGCTCCGTCAGTCTTCCGGAGCATCAGGTTTCTGGTGGCAATCGACGTGAACTGTCTGACGAACGGGTTAACCACCCGGTCTCGCGAGTTGTCCACAATGAAAGCTCCGACGATGTGATGTATCACTCTCACGTCCGCAGTCCCTTCGCCGCCCGCGCCGGGAACCTGGATGACGTACTCGGTTTGGGGTCTCACTCTGGCGAGTCGGACGAAGCGCACCCACGGCAGGAAGTCGGCCGCTTCCCCGGTGTCCTGGCTGACGACGTTTTCGTCCGGCTCAGCCAGCACACCCTGGTCCTCGTAGTCTTGGTCGGAATGGAACTCCTCGGGCAGAGCGTACTCCGAAGTCTCGAGGAACGCCTGGATCTCCTGCTGTTCGGCCGTGGGCTCCTGCGGAGTGTCGCTGAGGACGCTGTCCTTGCTGCACCCGGCCGCCGTCAACAGAAGCGATGCCAGCACCACTGATGTCAGGATTGAGAACCTCTTCATTCTCGTCTCCTCCTTTCCAGGGATCGGCGCGAGCAGCAGGCTCGCGCCACACTCGGACCTTCTGTGTTACTCGCTCGGTTCGTCCGGCAGGTCTCCCGGAGCGACCGGCGTTGCCGGACCGAGTCCTCTCTGCCTGAGCGCGCCGATGCGCTGCCTCAGCTCCAGGTCGAACCTCTCGTTCAATACTATGTACCTGAGTTTCTGGGACGGCGAGAGGCGCTCGAAGATTTCGTCCTCCATGTCCCAGGCGGTCTGCGCCAGCTCGCGCTCGACTTCCCTGTACCTGCGAGCCATCTCCCGCATCTCCCGCTCGGATGCCTCGCCGACCGGACCGCGTGAGGGTCTGGCCGGGCCGACCGTGCTTCTCATGCGCTCCAGTAGTTTCGCGCGTTCCCTCAAGAGTTCGTGCCTTCTCTGGAGGCCCTTTCGGTACGCCTCTCGTATCAGGGTTCTCTGCTTAGGGTCAGGCCGAAGCTCCAGCATGAGGCGCCTCATTCTTGCCTCCTCCACCGCGCGAAGAGCCCTTTCGGCGGTGCGCGCCGCGACCGCCGTCCTCTGCGCCGCTCTGGCCGACCTCTGCGCTGCTGCGGCCGTCCTCTCCGCGGCGACCGCCATCCTCTGTGCGGCGACGGCAGTCCTCCGTGCCTCCCTGGCAAGCTGCTGCGCCGCCGGCCGTTCGTATCCGCCTCTTCCCGCCTGAGCCGGCGCGGAGTCGGCGGTGATCACCCCTGCGGTGATGGCGAGAGCGGCGGCCAGCGCGACCAGCGTTGCTGTCCGTCCGTTCGTTGCTCTGCGTCTCTTCATGTTTCTCGCCTCCTTTGCTAATCGAATTCGCGGATGTCAGTTGAGCTCTCAAGCTCTTCGACGAGCCTGGTCTCTTCCTCCTCAGTGAGATAGAAGAGCATGAAATCCGAATCCCGCGTTCCTCCCACTCCTGCCACGAGCTCGTCCAGCTCGGGAAGCTCGGAGCTGAGGTCGGCCAGACGGACGGTCGAGCCGTCGTCGGTGGGAAGGTCACCCGCCAGAAGGCCGTCGGCTCCGGCGTCGGCCGTAATGCCGCCGGCCGGCACTTCACCCGTCAGCGAGCCTTGCTCGCCGGCTTCTTCCCTCGAAGGCGCGGAGAGCTCCGGCTCGGGCCGGGCGTCCTCGCTCCGCACGGCGACTCCGGGCCCCAC
>JAFGJU010000056.1 GCA_016928935.1 Candidatus Eiseniibacteriota bacterium
CCGTGTTTCTAGACATCGAGAGCACGGGGCTCTTCAACTGTCCGACGTTCCTCATCGGGACGATGCACCTCTCCGGGGACGATTTCGTGATTCGGCAGTTCTTCGCCCGGGACTACTCGGAGGAGAAGTGTCTGATAGAGGTCCTTTCAAAGCATCTGTCGCAGTTCGACGCGGTCGTGACCTTCAACGGCAAGGCGTTCGACGTGCCGTTCATACGCGACAGGGCGGTGTATCACGGAATACGTTCGACAAGTCGGCACGTGGACAACCTGTTTCACCTGGACCTGCTGCACCACTCGAGGAGACACTGGAGGGGGACGCTTCCCAACTGCCGGCTCCAGACGCTTGAGTACCACGTCTGTCACAGAAGAAGAGTCGGGGACATACCGGGGTGTGAGATACCGCGCGTCTACCACGACTACGTGCGCAGCGGGGATCCGTATCTTCTGGTTCGGGTGTTTCACCACAATGTGTTGGACCTCGTGACCATGGCGGAACTCCTGCTTGAGATCATGACTCTCGACGGGATGCTGAAAAGGACCAGAACAAAGCCGGGGTCCGTCGCACGGGGGAGAGATGAGTCGGCCTGGGCCGCGCGCTGAGGAACTCGGAGAGCTCGCTCAGCCCGAGCGGGGGCCGGAAGCGGAACCGTGCAAGACGGCTGTGACGCTCGCTGCCGGGAGGTGAGGGGGTCGAAAGGTCTGGAGATCGGAAGGTTGGGAAACCGTGAGGCCGGCGGGCCAAGAGGCCGGGAGAATAAGATTGAAGCCGAAGCCATCAGCGAGAAAGAACGACCTCGTCAGCCGAATCGGTGAGTTCGGCCTCATCGAGAGGATTCTGAGCAAGTTTGCGATCAGAGACAAGCGGTCCGTGTTGGTCGGGCCGGGCGACGACGCAGCGGTCATTGCGTGCGGCGAAGGCCTGCGGCTCGTTCTGACGACGGACATGCTGGTTGAGGGAACTCATTTTCGCCTCGAGTGGTCCTGCCCGGAGGCCGTGGGTTTCAAGGCGGTCACGGCGAACATGAGCGACGTCGCTGCGATGGGAGGCGCGCCGGTCGGAATCGTCGTTTCACTGGGCATCCCCGCTTCTATTCCGACGCGGGCGGTGGACATGCTGTACCGGGGTATCTCCGGCGCCCTGTCCAAGCTCGGGGGTGAAATGTTGGGTGGAGACACGGTTCGCTCCGAGAGAATAACGGTTTCCGTGGCTGCAATCGGAACCCTGGCGGGAGAGAGACCCTTGCTGCGGCGCGGCGCAAGGGCGGGCGACGAGGTCTGCGTCACGGGGTCGCTGGGGCGAGCGGAGATGGGCCTGCTTTTGCTCGAGAGATTCGCCGGCAGAAAGGATAAGTCCAGGGGCTCGGCAATGCGGGCGTGGGCCGCGCGCCGTATCACAGACTTGAAGGGGCGAATCCCGTCTAGTGTCCGGGGGGACGGCTACGCCTGCTTGAGGAAGCACCTGATACCCGAGCCCAGAATGAGGGACGCGGTACTGCTGGCGCGGCAGGGTAAGAACGCGCCGTCTGCGATGATGGACGTGAGCGACGGACTCTCCTCGGACCTCAGGCAGATTGCTGTTGCAAGCGCCGTCGGCATGCGCGTGTATGAGGACAGGATTCCAATCCATCCGAGTGCGGCCGGCGTTGCCGGGTACCTGGGTGTTTCCGCTGCGCGGGCTGCCCTGTCGAGCGGCGAGGAATACGAGCTGCTTTTCACTGTTGCGCCCTCTCGCTTGCGGGACCTGATGCGCGCCATGTCCAGGGCGGATGCCGCCCCCCTGACAGTCATAGGCGAGGTCACCGGGTCGGTGGCCGGCCTCCGCCCCGGGACGGTAAGCCTCGTCAGCGCCGGCGGGAGGCGAAGCGAGCTGACACACAGGGGCTTCAGGCACTTCTAGGCGCCGGCGTCTGCCCGCGCCGTTGTTGGTCCTCGTCCGTCCTTCTGAGTCCCAGCGAGCCGTCGTGAGCCGGCGTGAGCCCTCGTGAACGCTCATGAACCCCAGTGAAGCCCAGTGAATCCACGTGTGTGCCTACGTATCACATTTCTACCTGACCACCATTACGTTCCTGTGCGCCGGCGCCCCTTTGTCGTTGACAGCAGCGATGCCGGCTCCTAGGATTTCTTTGCTGACCCGGCACGGCGGGGGGAGGGAAAGGCCATGGAGGCTGGTGCAAGAGCCAGGATTCTCTTCGACGAGTACTTCGACTACGTTTTGAAATGCTGGCCGGAATACGCCACGGCCGTCGGTGTTCATGCGTACGACCACCAGTTGGCCTCGTACGACGGCCCTTCCATAGACGGAAAGGTGCGGGCGTTCCGGGAGTTCGAGAAGCGCGCGGGCGAGCTCTTGGCGGAGCAGACGCTCTCGATTCCTGAGCGCATAGACCTCAGTTTGATTGCCGGCGGCTGCGAGATGCAGGTGCTGGAAATCGAGAAGATGATGAAACCGTGGACGGACCCCACGATGTATGTAGAGACCAGCCTTTTCGCGCTGTTCCTGCTGACGTCACGGGACGTGCTGCCCATGGAAAAGAGAGCCCAGGCCCTGGCGGCGCGGCTGAAGGAGTTCGTGCGGGTGCTGGCTCAGGCGCGTGAGAATCTGGAAAACCCGCCGCGGGTGTTCACGACGACTGCACTGGGGATGCTCAAGGGCGCCACTGCGTTCGTCAACGACGTGGTGCCTCATTTCGGGAGGGAGGTTCCCCGGCTGAGGGCCGAGCTGGAAGCGGCCTCGGGTGCCTGCCTGAAGGCCATAGCCGATTTCGAGGCTTTCGTGAAGGACGAGCTTTTGCCTCGCTCCAGCGGCGACTTCGCCATAGGCAGGGAGCTCTTCGAAACCAAGATGAAAGTCGAACACATGATCGACCTCGACGCAAAGACGCTCGAGAAGATGGGACGGGAGCTCCTGGACCGGACCAGAAACGAAATGGAACGACTGAGCAGTGAGGTGGCTCCGGGGAGAAACTGGAAGGACGTGATAGACGAGCGTAAGAACAACCACCCCTCGGCGGAAGGGTTGCGGGCGGCCTACGAAGAGCACATGAAACGGGCGAGGGACTTCGTCGTCGAGAAAAGACTGGTGTCGATTCCGAGGGGCGAGACCTTGCGGGTGGTCGACACTCCGGCCTTTCTGAGGACGATCATCCCCTACGCCGCCTACCTGAGCCCCGGGGCGTTCGACGAGAAGCAGGAAGGAATCTTTGTGGTCACTCCCGTGGACCGCGGGGCTCCGGCCGAAGTGCAGAACGAACAGTTGAAAGGCCACAGCTACCCCTCGATGGTGCTCACCTCGCTTCACGAGGCGTATCCCGGACATCATCTTCAGCTGGTCTGGTCGAACCGCGTGCCGTCCAAGATCAGACAGATCAGTCTGGACACGGTGTTCGCGGAAGGCTGGGCGTTGTACTGCGAGGAGATGATGAAGGAAGAGGGGTTCTACGAGAGCAAGGAAATCAAGATGTTCCAGCTCAAGGACATGCTGTGGCGCGCGGCCCGCGTCGTCATCGACGTCGGCCTTCACACGCGCACGATGAACTTCGATGAAGCAGTGGATTTCCTCGTGTCGGAGGCCGTAGTGGAACGCACCAACGCGGTCGCCGAAGTGACAAGGTACACGAACTCACCCACACAGCCCTCGAGCTACGCTGTCGGCAAGAGCGAGATCTTGAACCTGCGGCGGGACGAGGAACGGAGGCTCGGCCCGAAGTTCGACCGCGCTAAGTTCCACGAGAAACTGCTCAGCTCGGGAACCATTCCATTCAAGCTGATGAAGATGGAGTTCGCGGCGGGGTAGGAGCTTTGAGCCCGGGCTCAGGCCGGAGCGCCTTCGTGCGCTTCCTTCGGCTCGCGGGTGACGAGGAGCCGGCTCAGCTCGCTGTGCAACGAGCCCTTGTCGAGCCGCTGCTTGAGTATGCCTCGAGAGGCAATCGAGATGGCGCCGGTTTCCTCGGATACCACGATGACCACCGCGTCAGTTTCCTCCGTAAGGCCTACTGCGGCGCGGTGCCGCATCCCCATCTCGGCGGGCAGGCATTGGTTCTGGCTCAGAGGGAGGATGCAACCGCCGGCCGCGAGTTCCAGACCTCTCACGATGACGGCTCCGTCGTGCAGCGGGGAGTGTGGAGTGAACACAGTGACCAGGAGCTCGGCCGTCACCTTCGCGTTCATTGCGGTGCCGGTCTCCTCGTAGTTCCTGAGGCCGATGTCCCTCTCTATGGCGATGAGGGCGCCTATCTTTTCTTCCGACATCTTTTCCACGGCGTTCAGGATCTCTCCCAGCGCGCCGAATTCCTGCACCTTTATGAACGGACTAAAAAGCCGGTTCTGGCCAATGAGGGCGAGGCCCCGTCTCAGCTCCGGCTGGAAAATGATCACGAACGCTATCACCCAGACCGTCTTGAGGCTGTTTACTATCCAGTTGAGCGCGTTCAGCTGGAACCACTGTGCCACCAGCGACGCCACGACCAGCAACACCAGGCCGGCGAACATCTGCGAGGCCCGCGTGCCCTTCACCAGCATGAACAACTTGTAGAAGATGAACGCCACGATCACGATGTCTATGACGTCCAGGTACCATCTGTCGCCCAAGAATTGCATTCTTCCGTCCTTCGGATAGACCGCGACCCACGAGCACCGCAGGGCGCGCCTTGACCCGCCGTCGTTGGGCCGGTCCGGCGGAAGCCGTCTCGGCGGCCAACAGACTTTTACCACATCGAGCGGGCTTCTGCATCAACTATGTTCTGTGTGTGTCCGTGTTTGCCTGTGTGTCTGTGTGCGTCACGCAGGCGCGTGTGTCGTGCGTGCGCGTTGGCGTCAGGCACGCGCCCCGGGTTTCACCCCGCGCAAGATCGCGTCGGCCACCGTAGCGGCCTCCCTGGCCTGTCCGACGTCGTGCACCCGGACGGCCGACGCCCCGTTCAGGACCGAGCCGACGACGGCGGCGAGCGTGCCCGAGAGCCTCTCGTCCACGGGCCGATTGGTGAGGAGCCCTATGAAGGACTTGCGGGATGGGCCGACCAGGATCGGCCGCCTCAGGTCGGCCAGGTCGGAGAGATTTCGAAGGATCGTAAGATTGTGTTCGAGTTTCTTCCCGAAGCCGATGCCGGGGTCCAACATTATGCGCTCGAATTCGATTCCGTGGGACCTGGCTCTCTTGACGGCGGCCGACAGGAATACTCTTATCTCCGACATCACGTCTGCGTACTCCGGGTTCTCCTGCATGTTTC
The DNA here is from genome assembly GCA_016928935.1 of Candidatus Eiseniibacteriota bacterium. Classification (GTDB taxonomy): domain Bacteria; phylum Eisenbacteria; class RBG-16-71-46; order JAFGJU01; family JAFGJU01; genus JAFGJU01. The sequence goes on from JAFGJU010000056.1 coordinate 5,228, forward strand.
GGGGTGTGCCCTTCATGTGCATGAGAATGACGCCGGTCTTGAGGCGGGCGGCGACCTCGCCCATCCGGGAGTCGAAGCGCAGGGCGCTGATGTCGTTTATTATCCGCGCGCCGGCGTCCACTGCGGCGGCGGCCACGGAGGCCTTGCAGGTGTCGACGGACACGGGGATGTCGAACCGTCTGGCTATGGCAGAGATTACCGGGACGACGCGCCTCGTCTCGGTCGATTCGTCTACGGGCTCGGAGAAGGGTCTTGTGCTCTCCCCGCCCACGTCGATGATGTCCGCTCCCTCGCCCGCCATCTTCTCGGCGTGTCTGAGAGCGGAGTCCGGGTCCGCGAACCTGCCGCCGTCGGAGAAGGAGTCGGGCGTGACGTTGAGTATGCCCACGACGTGAGTCCTGGACGAAAGGTCGAACGCGCCGCCGCGGAATCTGAAAAGGTTGGTGTCGGGGGAGAGTGGCTTTTTCGTCATCTGTCCGTCACGCGTTGTCAAGTCCTGGCCTGGTGGAGGCGGACTCTCGTCTGCCGCCCGGCGGGAGGGGTGGATTCGTCGGGCGCCGGCCGGCGCTAGGCCTTCCGAGGCGCGGCGCGGCGTGCGTTCCGCCCGTGGCCCGACTTTCTGTGTGAGGCACGAGGCCTTCCCGGACGGTTCGACCCCTTCGCGACCGTATGGGGCAGGTTCATCATCAGAAGCGCCTCCCTGCGTCGCGGCAAAGACAGCATCGCGCCTCTCGCAGCCGACGAGACGGCGGTGGTCCCGTACTTGTCGCCTTCACCCATTGACATGCACAGGTGCTGGGCCTCCGTCACGACGAGGAGTCCGCGCGGCCTCAGGCATTCCATCAGGGCGTCCGCGATGTCGTTGGTGAGGCGCTCCTGGAGCTGAGGCCTGCGCGACAACACATCGGTGACCCTGGTAAGACTGTTCAATCCTGTGACCCGACTGTCCCGGGGCAGGTAGGCCACGTGGACCTTGCCGAAAAACGGGAGTAGGTGGTGCTCACACATGGAGTGGAAGGCGATGTCCTTGACGACTACGATGCCGTCTTGATGTGGGACCCTGAAAAGCGAGAACTGCCTGCGGGGGTCTTCGCCCACTCCTGAGAACACTTTCTGGTACATTCGGGCGACCCGGGCCGGCGTCTGCCTGAGCCCTTCTCTCCCGGGGTCGTCTCCGATGGCCTCCAGGACGGCCAGGACGGCTCGCTCCATTTTCGTGAGAGCGGCCTGTCGGTTTCGTGCCACCTTCCCCGTGCCGGAGGGTCTTGTGTCGGCCGTCCGGCCGGGAGCACGTCTAGCTGGCGGCCGCGCCGCTGTCCAGTGCGTTTCCCTCGTCCGGTTGCTTCTCGGGCGGCCTGGGCCTTTCGGCTTCGGGTTGGGGCGCCTTTTCACGTTCCGGCTGTCCTCGCTGTGTTCTGGGTCGGGTCAGAGGCTCGAGTTTCTCACCCTTCAGGACCTTGTTTATCTCGTCGCCGTCCAGGATCTCTCTTTCGAGAAGCGCGTTCGCCAGGTCGTGGAGTTTCTGGAGGTTTTCCTGTATCAGTCGTTTCGCTTTTTCGTGAGCGTCCTCGACTATGGACTTGATTTCTTCGTCTATGGCGATGGCCGTCTGCTCGCTGTAGTCCTTGTGCTGGGAGATCTCTCGCCCCAGGAAGATGAGTTCCTCTCTCTTTCCAAAAGTTATGGGGCCCAGTCTCTCGCTCATTCCCCATTCGCAGACCATCTTACGCGCGATCTCCGTGACTGTCTCTATGTCGTTGGCCGCGCCGTTCGTTATCTGCGTGAACACTTGCTCCTCGGCCGCGCGGCCGCCCATCAAGGTCGTCAGAGTCATCGAGAGATAGCTCTTGGTCCTGGTGTACCGCTCGTCGATGGGGAGCATGTGAGTGAGGCCGAGCGCGCGGCCCCTGGGGATGATGGTCACCTTGTGCACAGGGTCGGAGCCCGGCTGAAGCCAGGACACCAGCGCGTGGCCGGCCTCGTGGTATGAAGTAGTCTTCTTCTCTTCGTCGCTGATGATGAGGCTTCTCCTCTCCACACCCATCATGACCCTGTCCTTGGCCTCTTCGAAGTCCTCCATCATCACTTTCTTTTTGTTCTTCCGCGCCGCCAGGAGTGCGGCCTCGTTCACGAGGTTGGCCAGGTCCGCACCCGAAAGGCCCGGAGTGGCCCTGGCGAGAACCCGCATCTCGACGTCATCGGCCAGCGGAACGGCCCTCGTGTGGACTCTAAGAATCCCTTCGCGGCCTCTCACGTCCGGCCTGTCCACGACGATCTGCCTGTCGAAACGGCCGGGTCTCAGAAGTGCGGGGTCCAGCACGTCGGGCCTGTTCGTGGCGGCGAGCAGGATCACTCCCTCGTTGGAATCAAAGCCGTCCATCTCCACGAGGAGCTGGTTCAGTGTCTGCTCTCTTTCGTCGTGGCCGCCTCCGAGTCCGGCGCCCCGCTGCCTTCCCACGGCGTCGAGCTCGTCAATGAACACTATGCAGGGAGCGTTCCGCTTACCCTGGTCGAACAGGTCTCGCACCCGGGAGGCTCCGACGCCCACAAACATCTCCACGAAATCGGAGCCGCTCATGCTGAAAAACGGCACGCCCGCTTCGCCCGCGACTGCCTTGGCGAGGAGCGTCTTGCCGGTGCCCGGAGGCCCCACCAGAAGGGCGCCCTTCGGGATCTTTCCGCCCAGGCGCTGGAATCTCTTAGGGTCTTTCAGGAATTCGATTATTTCCTGGAGCTCCTGCTTGGCCTCGTCGGCGCCGGCCACGTCTCTGAACGTGACCTTGGGCCTGTCCTCCAGGATGACTTTCGCCTTGCTGCGGCCGAACTTGAGGGCCGCACTCCCGCCGGCCTGCATCTGCCGGATTATGAACAGCCAGAAGGCGACTATGAGGACTATGGGGAGCCAGGAGATGAGAATGCCGACCCAGTTCATGCCCTCGGGCCGCGACGTGATCTCCGCGTCGGCGTTTTTCTTCCATATCTTTTCCGGCAGCTCGGCGTCCTCTGTCGGAAGCCAGACCTTGAACTCCTTGAACGGCACCTTGCGGCCGCGGACCTCCAGGGAGCCCTGGGACTTGAGCGACCCCTTCACTTCCTTCCCGGTAATGACGACGCTGGAGACGTTGGCCGCCTGGATTTCTTTGAAGAACCTGGAATAAGAGATCTCCACCTCGCGCGTCCTGGCGGAGAAGTACAACTCGAACACGATGACGGTAAGCAGGATGAGCATGGCCCAGAAGGCCAGTGTCCTGAACGGCCGCATCGGGGAAAGGGGCACTCCCTTGCGCAACCCCGGCCTGCGGGGTCTTTCCGGAACAGGCGGCGTGCTCTTGCGCTGTTCGTCGGCGCCCTGACCTTCGCGGCGCTCATTGTTGTGGGACTGGTTCGGGCCAGGCCTGTTGTCCCGGGGTTGGGCATCG
>JAFGJU010000057.1 GCA_016928935.1 Candidatus Eiseniibacteriota bacterium
CCTCACAGTCAACGGAACCCTCGATGTTGAGGCCGCACTGGCACACGAACACGCCTATTCTGAGACCCCCCTCAGTCTCTGCTACCATTCTTCGCACCCCCTTTGCGCGATGTCATTCTCGTTCCGGTGTCTCATGTCGGTCTCCTGGCGCTAACGGTCTACTTCACGAGTGAGGAGGCCAAAAGCACGGCCAGATCCTCCACCTCTATCTTGGATTCCTCCGGAAAACCGGTGTCGTTCATGGCGCACATGAAGTGTATCTTGCACTTGGCGCACGCGGTGGCCAGCAAGTCGGAGCCCGTCCTTCTGGCCTCAGTCAGGCGGCCGGTCTGGATGGCCTTGGAGTGAATGCCGCAGTTCATCCAGCCGCTCGTGCCGCAGCAGACGGATGAGTTCCTGGAGCGCCTCATGTCCTTGAAAGAATCCCCGCAGATGGCCTTGAGCAAGTTCCTGGGCTGTTCGTACACGTTGAGGAAGCGGCCCAGGCGGCAGGGATCCTGGAACGTGACCCGCTTCGAGTTCTTCCGGAACTTGAGCGCACCCGACGCAACGTGCTTGTCCAGAAGCTCCGTCAGGTGCATGACCTCGAACGGGAGGGCACCCACGAATTCAGGGTAGTACACCTTGAGCGTCGTCACGCACTCCGGGCAAGCGCTCACTATCTTCGTGGCTCCGGTGGCCTTTATCTTTTCGACGTTGTGTCTGGCCAGCATCTTGAAGTTCTCTATGTCGCCGCCCCACAGAAGGTCGTGTCCGCAGCACCTCTCGTCCGGCATCACGACCGGCTCTATGCCCACGGCGTTCAGCAGCTTCACGGTCGAGCGCGCAATCTCGGACGTGTTGACGTTCAGCTTCTCGAAGAAAGCGTCAAAATACGGTATGCACCCGACGAAGTAGAGCCAGTCCGACTTCTCGGCGATCTTCAGGTCCGGCGTCACCCAGCCCATCCTCTGCTGCTTGAGCTCGGGAGCGGTCATTATCCTCATCAGAAGCTGGAAGGCGCTCCCGTGCGAGCACTGAGCCTCCTTTCCATCCTTGTACGCGTCCGCGCGCGCCAGCCTGGTCAGGTCCACGTAGTCCACGTCCGAGGGGCATCTCTCGCTGCAGAGCCTGCAGGTGAGGCAGTGCCAGATGGTGTCGTCCTTGAGCGCGTCCTCGTCGCCGGCGACCGCGTTGGCGACGGTCTTCCTGGGCGAGAAAGAGCCGTTCGTACGCGCCACCGGGCAGACCGCGGTGCACTTGCCGCAGTCCAGGCACAGTCTGGCTCCGGTGAGCTTTATTGCCTCGATGAGTTCCTTCACCGGATCCTCCTCATTTCCTCAAGGGGCTCGGGCCGACGCGCCTGACTTTCTCGGTGAACTCGTCCAGCACCGCGCCCAGCGTGCGGCCGTCCGGCCCCGGTATCCACTCGAGTCGCAACCTGTCCGCCTCGAGGCCCAGGAGCGACACCAGTTTCTTGGATGTCTCGAACATCTCGGCCTGTCTCTCGTTGCCGAAGTAGTAGTGGCACTTGCCCGGCCGGCAGCCGCACACTATGACCCCGTCCGCGCCCAGCTCGAAAGCCTTCAGCACCATGCTGGGTTGGACCCTACCCGAACACATGACGTGCACGAACCTGACGGCCGTGCCTCCTGCGCCCGGTCCGTTCGCGCCGTCCGCTTCCTGCCCGTCGCCGCACCACTCACACACGAAGGCGACTATCCTGGGCTCGAACCGGGCACCGCCCGCCGCCGCGCCTTTGCTCGCCGTAGCCGCCTCAACGGGGGCCGCATCAGTGGGGGCCGACTTCAGCGGGTTCTCTTTTTTGGACGCCGCCGGCTTGGGGGCTCCGGTTCCGGCGGTCGCGCCGACCTTCTTTGCGGCCGGCCGTGCCTTTGGCGTTCCGGAGGCTTGCTTTTCCTTCTTCATGTCCTCTCTACCTGATGTGCCGTCCGAGTGACTGCTCGGTCGGTAGCCGGGCTCAGGGCAAGGGTTGGGCCTTGAGCCCGTACTCGTACCCCTGTTCGAAGGCGTTCTCGTTGAGGTCCTTCGTCGCCGCCGGCACCGCTTCGAGTATGGCCGTCTTCATCGAGTCGTGACTGACTATCTTGGTGACGCCCGCGAAAAACCCGAGCATCACGATGTTCGCCACTATCTTCCTTCCCAGTTCCTCCGCCATCCTGGTCGAGTGGATGGCGTAGACCTTCACCGTCTTGTTCATCCTCTGCGGCGTCACGAGGTCCTCGTCTATGAGCATGACGCCGTTGTCAGGCATGCCGGGCTCGAACTTGACGCACGCCTCCTGGGACATCACCACCAGCACCGCCGGTTTGACCGGATGCGGATAATGCACGGGGGTCTCCGACACCACCACGCCCGCGGCGCAGGCTCCACCCCTGGACTCCGGTCCGTAGCTCTGTGTGAAAGTGGCGTGTTTCTTGTCGTATATGGAGGCCGCCTTCCCCACGATGTAGCCCGCGAGGAGTATGCCCTGCCCGCCAAACCCTGCGAATCTGAGTTCGGTTCTAGCCATAGTGCCTCCGTTACTCGCCGTCCATGGGGATTTCGGTCTTGTCCACGCTGCGCTCCGGTATCGGAATGTTGAACCTGCCTCCGAGGGCCTGTTTCATCATGTCCAGGTACGTGGGGCGCTCTATGTCGACGAACTTGCCGACTATGATCTTGCCGTCCTTGCCCATCGCGACGGAGGCGGGGTCCGCGCCGTGCCTTATCACCGAGTTCTCCTGATATGACTTCATCATGTCCAGGCCGGTTCCCAAGCGGTTGAGCCTGCCGAACAGGGTGGGGCAGGGGGATATCACCTCGACCACGCTGAACCCTCTCCTCAGGATGGCTTCCTGCATCGAGTTCTTGAGCCTCCGCGTGTCCAGGGCGGTCCAGCGCGCGACGTAGGTGGCCCCGCTGGCCGCGGCCAGGTGCGGGATGTTGAACGGAAACTCGAAGTTCCCGTACGGCGTGGTAGTCGACCTCGAGCCCAGCGGCGTCGTGGGAGCGCCCTGACCGCCGGTCATCCCGTAGTTGAAGTTGTTGACGCAGATGACGGTGATGTCCATGTTCTTCCTGGCGGTGTGGATGAAATGGTTGCCGCCTATGGATATGAGGTCGCCGTCGCCGGAGAACACTATGACCTTGAGGCTGGGATTCCCGAGATGCAGTCCAACCGCGAACGGCAGTGCCCTGCCGTGAGTGGTGTGGAACGAGTCTAGGTTCAGATAGCCGGCAACCCTGCCCGTGCAGCCTATTCCGGACACCACGGAGATCTTCTCAAGCGGAATCCCGCAGTCCCTGACTGCGTTTATGAACGCGGTGAGGCTCGTCCCAAGCCCGCATCCCGAGCACCAGATGTGTGGGATCCTGTCCTGCCGCAGGAGCACGTCCATCGGATGGTGCTCGACTATCGTGGACTCTTGCTGCTGTATCATGCGGCGGCCCTCCTGATTGCTTCCAGGATGTTGTCCGGGTTGTGTGTTCCTCCGCCTGCGTGCGGGACCAGAATCGTCTTGGCCTTTCCGTGAGCGCACCGCTCCACCTCCAGCGATATCTGGCCGCAGTTGATCTCGGGGACCACGAAGCCCTTCGTCTTGCCGGCCAGCTCGTCTATCTTGCTCTCGGGGAAAGGCCACACCACAATGAGGCGAAACACTCCCACCTTTATGCCCTCGGCGCGGGCGTTCTCGATCGCGAGCTGAGAGGTTCGCGCGGAGATTCCGTACGAGCAGACGATGACGTCGGCGTCCTCGCAGCTTTCCTCCTCGTACTCGGTGATCTTCTCGCGGTTCTTTCGTATCTTCTCCACCAGCCGCCCAATCATGTCCGCCTGAGCCTCCTCGCTGATGACCGGATAGCCCCTCCTGTCGTGCGTCAGGCCCGTGATGTGCATCTTGTATCCCTGGCCGGCGAGGGCCATCTGAGGCACGCCGTCGGGGTCCGGTTCATACGGAAGGTACTTCTCGGGCGGCACCCGCGGCGTCCGCCTGGGAGTGCGCTCGATCTTGTCGGCGGGAGGAATGACTACCCTTTCCGTCATGTGCCCGACGACTTCGTCGCCCATCACAAGCACCGGGGTCCGGTACTGCTCTGCGAGGTTGAAGGCCTTCACAGTGAAGTCGAAACACTCCTGCGGCGAGGAGGGGCTCAGAGCGATTATCTCATACGGGCCGTGCGAGCCCCATTTCGCCTGCATCATGTCGGCCTGGCCCACGAGGGTCGGGAGGCCCGTGGAGGGACCCCCTCTCTGCACGTTCACTATTACGCACGGGGTCTCGGTGACGACGCCCAGGCCCAGGTTCTCCATCATGAGGCTGAAGCCCGGCCCGCTGGTGGCGGTCATCGCCTTCTGGCCCGCCCACGCCGCGCCCAGGAGCGCGTTCATCGAAGCGAGCTCGTCTTCCATCTGGATGAAGATGCCGCCCACCTGCGGCAGCCTCTCCGCCATGTGCTCCGCCACCTCGGTGGAGGGGGTGATGGGATAACCGGCAAAGAAGCGGCACCCCGCTGCGAGTGCGCCCTCGCCGAACGCCTCGTTGCCGCTCAGAAAGTGCTCACCAGTGAGCACGCCGCTTTCAGTTTCCAACTTTCTCCACCTCCGTTTTCTTCTCCTTTGTTGCGTCCACGGTGTAGATGGCAAACTCGGGACAGAGCATGTCACAAAGCTTGCAGTTGACGCAGGCCTCCTCGTTCTTCGGGTAGGGATAATGGTACCCCTTCGAATTGAACTCGTACGACAGCTCCAGAACGTCCCTCGGGCAGTATTCGACGCAGAAACCGCACCCCTTGCACCTCTCCTTTATGATGAAGACCTTCCCCTTGGGCATCTGCAGCTTGTCGATGTCCAGGGGAGTTCTCCAGTACTTTGGCTTCTCAGAGGAAGTTGAGGGCTCTCCCATGTTATCCGAACCTCCATGCGACACGCGGCGAAGCACTTTCTGGCGAAAACACTGCGAATACGGTGTATCTAACTGTAAGAGATTTAGTATATTCCCCCGTCGGCTTGCCTGTCAAACTATTTGTGTCGCCGCCTGCCGGTCCCGCCGCTTGGGCAACTGTCAGGTTGTGTGCAAGCGGCTCAGGTGATAGGATTCGGCCGCGGCTCGTTTTTTGCAACGACAAACACGGCAACCCGTTGTGGACGCTGTAACGCAATGAACAGACTAGCTGTTGTCATCGCCCTGGTGCTGGCCTTGGTTCCGGTCGCTGCGGCCGCCGCCCTGACCGGCGCCCGGGACTGGTACCCCCGCGGAGACGTCCTCGCCCGGCGCCCCCTCCTTTTCAGGCCCCAGGGGATGCTGTTGCCGCCTCACATGTACCTGGCGGTTAAGCCCGGCCTGGGCCTGAAGAGCGTGGACTTCTCCGTGGACTCCGACTCCGGCGTCGTGAGAAGGACGGCCTCGGTCATGGGCGTGGACGTGGAGCCGCCCGTGACGGTTCCCCTTTCGCAGTACGCAATGCTCATGGGCAGGCACAAGTACGCCCAGATGTGGAAGACTGAGGCGAGGAGGGGAATCAGGGACGTATCGAAGGCGGGCAGCGCCGGCGGGCTCTTCAGCATAGACCTGCCCATCAAGTTCCCGCGGGCCGTGCAGGCGGTGGTCGGCAAGGGGAAGCCCAACCTGAGAGTGACTGGCAGCGAGACGATATCCTTCAGCGGCAGCAGCAGCTGGACGGTCGGCCAGAAATACAGCGAGTACGGCCGCCAGAGCAAGTTCCCGCGTCTGGACATGAGACAGGACCTCGTCGTCAAGCTGGACGGCAGCATAGGCGACAAGATCGACGTGGACTGGGACCAGAGCAGCGCCGTGCGCACGGAGCTCCAGAACAGGATTCGCATCAAGTACCACGGCTACGACGACGAGGTCATCCAGAGCGTGGACCTCGGAAACACGAACTTGTCCATCCCCAACACCCAGTACGTCAGCTACTCGGGCACGCACGAAGGGCTGTTCGGTATCAAGACCGTGGCCAAGCTGGGCAGCGTCGACCTGGCCGTGATTGCCAGCAAGCAGGAAGGCAAACCCGACAAACAGAGGCTGCTGGGAGGGGCGAAGGAGGTTCAGAAGCAGATAAGCGACCTCGACAACAAGAAGCGCACGTACTTCTTTCTGGACCCGCCCGATTTCCCGGACTTCGGCGCTCTGAGCGTGATAGACCCGGCCAGCGTCCAGGTGTACATCGACGACTTGAACGGCTACAACAACGAGGCCGGGACGATGAAGACGAAGAGGGCTTACCTGTACAAGGCCGACGGGACGAAGGACACCACCTACTTCGAGGGCAACTTCGACGTCAAGGAGCCGAACCTGGACTACACCTTCGAGTATTTTTACGGCAGCTACTTCCCGATACTCGTGATCCGGGGTGGGCTGCCTTCCAACTACGTGATGGCCGTGACGTACAGGGAAGTGGTCGGGGGCGAGGAGCGTTGGGTGGGAAACCCGAGCCCCTCCGAGCTGGAGCTGAAGATCATCGCGGCCCCCGTGGACGAGCTGGCCGTGGACGTGACCACCGGCAAGTGGGGCCCGCTCGCCAGGCACGAGCTCAAGAACATCTACTACCTGGGCTCCGAGGCCATAATCAAGGACAGCTTCAAGCTGGCCATCAAGAAGAGGAGCGGTGGAGCGGGGGTGGACGAGGAGGCGCTGAACGAGGTTCCGTACATCCAGATACTGGGATTGGACACGCGCGGGCTCACGGCCGGCAGCCCGCCCGACGGCCTCATAGACGAAGGACAGCTCCTCGACCTCACGAACGGGATTCTGGTCTTTCCGGACCTCCATCCCTTCGCACCTGACTCGTTCGACATAACGAGCTGGGTCATCGGGGCGAGGCCCGACACCCTGAGCGGAGACGAGGCCAACGTCAACATCTACACGAAGAAGTCCCCCAACTACTACCTGGACACGCGTTATTACCTGGACGTGGAGTACCGGAGCCCGCAGACCACGTTCTACCTGGGATGGAACGTCCTCGAGAACTCCGAGGTCGTGACTCTGAACGGCGTGACGCTCCAGCGCGGGGTGGGTTACACGATAGACTACGACACGGGCGAGCTCGTGCTGCTCACGGACGACGCGCTCGAGCCCAACGCGGAAGTTGCGGTGGACTTCTCGCGGGCTTCGGCCCTGGGGTTGTCCAAGACTCTGCTGGGGTTCTCGACCCAGTACAAGCCCACAGACGAAATGTCGTTCGGGACGACGTGGCTTTACGAGAGCAAGGGGACGACTGAGGAACGGCCCCGCCTGGAGCAGGAGCCATCCAGAACGATAGTGGGAGGCCTCAGCACGGCAATGAAGTTCTCGCCTGTGTTCATGACCAGCATGGTGGACGCGCTTCCTCTGGTGCGCACCCGCGAGAGGTCCAGCCTTGCCCTTTCGGGCGAACTGGGACTCAGCATTCCAAACCCCAACACCAGGAACGAGGTCTACATAGACGACATGGAGGGCAACAAGGAGACGAGGCCCCTGGCGCTCACCCGCACGCAGTGGAAGCCCGGCAGCATCCCCGACGACCCGTTCCTGACGGTGACTCCCACGGGCAAGCGGGCCCTGTGGTGGTACAACCTCCATTCACAGTACAACCAGGCCAACGTGGTCCACGAGGGCGACCTTTACCCGGAGCGCACGGCGGAGGAGCGCGAGCGCGCCGTCACTGCGCTGGAACTGTATTTCAACCAGACCGGCGGCGCGCACGGCCTGACTCAGGTGTTGTCCTGGCTGGGCGAGGACTTCACCGAGATGCAGTACGTGGAGGTATGGGTCAACGACTTCGCCTCCGGAAGAGACCCGTCCAAGAAGATGAGGCTGAGCCTGGGAACCGTGAGCGAGGATGGCACGTGGGACCCGGACAGCCTCCCCAACGGCCGGCTGGACAGCGAGGACACCTCGCCTCCCAACGGAGAGCTGGACATCTCTCCGACAGACGAGGACACGGGCCTGGACGGAAAGATGAACGGCGTTGAGAGTTGCGTCGCGGGCGTGACCGGAGACCCGCCGGACTGCAGCGAGGACGACTACAGGTACGAGCCGGAGACCGCCCCCACCGACTTCTCACACATAAACGGCACCGAAGGCAACCGACTGGCCATGGCGCACCCCGTGCCCGACACGGAGGACCTGGACGGCGACGGCACCCTGGACACGGACCAGGACTACGTCGAGTACGTCGTGAGCCTGGAGCAGGACAGCCGCTTTCAGGTGAGAGACAACGGGAACGGCTGGAGACTTTTCAGGATACCGCTATCGGACACCCTGGCCTCGAAAGTCGGCCTGCCCAGTTGGGACAACGTGAAACACGCTCGGCTCTGGTTCGACGGGTTCGCCGAGGGCGAGAAGCTCCAGATAGCCGGCATCGAGGTCGTCGGAAACAGATGGGTGCTCACGCCCATCTCGAACGAGAGCTCTTACGCCGAGGGTGAGAGGTTCTACGTGGGGGTCATAAACAACAAGGACAACGGCGACATCTACCACCCGCCGCCCATCGAGATAGGAGAGGAGAACAACATACCCAACAGGGAGCAGTCCCTGGTGCTGACCGCGACAAACCTCTTTCCGTCCGACACCGTCTCGGCGTACAAGGCCTTCGCGGGCGGCAGCGACTACACCCAGTACAGGAGCCTAAAGTTCTGGTTGAGGGGAGATTCGGACTCGCTCCTGTACTTCATACGCTTCGGCACCGACAGCCTGAACTACTACGAGTACGCCACCACGGTTCCGTATTCCTGGCAGTTGAAAGAGTTCGACCTGGAGGACCTGAGCATAATCAAGGTGGGGCTGCCGTCGTCGGTGACGGACACCACAATCCGGAGCCCGGACGGCTGGCTGCGATTGAGGGGCCGTCCCTCCTTCACCAGCGTCAAGAGAATCACGATGGGACTCATCAACTCGCCCTCGAGGACGGACTCCGCCATGGTCGCCTCCGACAGCGTCTGGGTGGACGAGCTGATACTCACGGGTGTTAAGAGAGAGAAAGGCATGGCGAAGCGGCTCTTCGTGGAGACCAAGTTCGCCGACCTTCTCTCCCTCACGACTCAGATGGAGTCCCGCGACCAGGACTTCTTGTCCATCGGGAGCACGAAGGGCAGCGGCCGCCGCACGGACACCTACTCCGTTTCGGGTTCAATGGCCCTTCACAAGTTTATCCCCGGCGGTCAGTTCAACATCCCCGTGACGTTCTCCATCTCGTCCAGGAAGGAAGTGCCCAAGTTCAGGAGCGGCGACGACATCGTGCTGACCAGTGAGCTGGAAGAGGCCCAAACCGCCAGGAGCGGTACCAGTATCGTCGGGTTCAGCTTCAGAAAGTCGCCGTCTCCGAACAAGTGGCTCAGGTACACTCTCGAGGCGGTGGGCTTAGGGATGTCGCTCACCAAGACCCATTCCGCAAGCGTGAGCAGCGTCGACTCGTCGCGCGCCATTGCCGGGTCCTTCAGTTACACCTTCAGTCCCCCCGGCAAGTCCGCCCTGCAAATCCCGTTCGGGAAGGGTAGGAAGCTCTCGCTCTCTCTGCTGCCGAGGTCTCTCGTGTTCTCGGTCCGCGGCACGACCTCCAGGTCCAAGTCGTACTCGCGCGACACGGAAGACCCGCTAACGCTGATACCCAGGACTGACGTGAGAAGGAGAGTGGCGGACCTGTCCGCCCAGACCTCGTACGTCCCCATATCGATCCTGAAGTGCAGCTATTCCATGAACACCAGCAGGGACTGGCAGGTCTACAACGCCAGCAAGACGTTCGGGAACATCGGCACAGAGGTGTCGCGCAGCCAGAGTTTCAGGTCCGACCTGACACCCAGGCTGGGGAATTGGCTCACGCCCAACGTCAGCTTCAGCAGCACCTACACCGAAGACCACCGGCCGGAGATCACGAGGGCGGACGACACGTCCGAGATCAGGAACTTCTCCAACTCTGGAGCCATCAGCTTCGGTTTGGCCATACCGCTTTCCAGGCTGGCTCAAGTCCTGACAGGGGCGGGCAAGGGCGCCTCGAAGGACACCGCGTCAGTGTCGCAGGGCGGCGGGTTTCGCCCGATGGGCCTTCTGCTGGCCAAGATCGGGGACATCAGGGCCAGCCACTCCATCTCCTACGGCTCGAGTTACTCGCGCATGTACGGGAAGCCCAATTTCAGCTACATGATGGGCCTGCGGCGCGCCTTCGGCGGCAACGCGCGTTTCGCCGACGACGGCGTGGCGACCTCCAGCATCGGAAACACCACTTCGCTGTCCGCCTCCGGCCGTATCATGAGCGGGATCACTCTCGACGGCAGGTTCGAGACGAGCGACAGGGAGGTGGAGAGTCTCGCGGGGGTCAGGGTCGAGAAGAAGACCACCTGGCCGGAGCTCAAGATGGGGTGGAACGGAGTCGAGAGACACCTTCGCATCTCCGAGACCGTGACCTCGCTGAGACTGGATTCCAGCTTCAAGCGCACCGTGGACGAGAGCGGTGCCAGGGGCAAGCCCAGCGAGAAGGTGGTAACCAAGAGCGACTGGCAGCCGCTCCTCAACCTCACTGCATCCTGGAAGAACGGCCTGAGAACGAGTTACACGTCGGGCTACTCGACCACCCAGACCGAGAGCTACGTGGGGTCGGGCTACACGTCCAAGTCGACAACTACCCGCCACTCCTTCAGCGTCCAAAAGACGCTGGACGCGACCAAGGGCATCTCGCTGCCCTTCGTCTCCAGCAAGAAGTTCAAGCTCAAGAGCAGCGTGAACCTCGGCCTGACGGTCCAGTACTCCGGCGTCAGTTCCACGATACCTCCTCAGGTCTCCGAGAAGCGAGACGACCTGTCGGTCACTTCCACTGCCACTTACAGCTTCAGCGCTAACCTGTCCGGCAGCTTCAACTTCGGGTTCACCCAGAACCGAGACTTGCAGATTGGAGTGACCAGGCGGGGTATGACGATAGGGCTCACGGCGTCCTTCAGGTTCTAGAGCGCCTCCGGGGTAGAGGCCCGTTTTTTCTTCCCAAGTTTTTCCTTGCCATTTGGTTAACCTTGTAGTAGATTGTCCTCGAGAGTGGACCCATTCTTGTCCACTCTTATATTTTGGTGTGACGATGCAACTGGTTGACAAGGTCTGGACGATCTGCGAACCCGCGGTCCGCGAGCTCGGGCTGGAGCTGGTGGAGGTGGAG
>JAFGJU010000058.1 GCA_016928935.1 Candidatus Eiseniibacteriota bacterium
CCTCGCCCTCGCCCGCGCCCGCGCTCTGCTTCTTCTTCACCCGCGGAAGAAGGAGGTCCAGGATCTTGTCCTCAGCATGTTGCTTCGCCTTGTCCTCCACCTCCGCCGCCTTCTCGCTCTTGACCATGTTCACGGCAAGCTCCACTAGGTCCCTGACCATGGAGTCCACGTCCCTGCCCACGTAGCCGACCTCTGTGAACTTGGAGGCCTCCACTTTGACGAAGGGCGCCTGAGACAGTCTGGCCAGTCGGCGCGCTATCTCAGTCTTGCCCACGCCGGTGGAGCCTATCATTATGATGTTGTTGGGCAGTATCTCCTCCCTGAGCTCGCTCGGCACGAGCTGCCTCCGCCATCTGTTCCTCAGGGCGATGGCGACGCTCCTCTTGGCCCTGTCCTGGCCGATCACGTACTTGTCCAGCTCTCGCACTATCTGCCTGGGCGTGAGAGCCTGCGGCAACATCTGCCCGCCCTTCGCTTCCTTTTCAGTCATCACTCGGCTCTGTCGCCGCCCCGGCCGCGCTCTGGCCCGCCGGCAGCTCCTCAATGGTCAACTTGTCGTTGGTGAACACGCAAATGGAGGCCGCGGTCGCGAGCGACTCCTCGACGAGCCGGCGGGGCTCCAGGTCGGAGTGCTTCATCAGCGCTCTGCACGCGGCAAGAGCGTACGGTCCGCCCGTGCCGATGGCCACTACGCCGTCGTCCGGCTCTATTACGTCGCCAGTGCCGGAGATCATGAAGCAGTGGTCGCTGCTCACGACCGCCAGCTGCGCCTCCAGCCTTCTCAACACTCTGTCCGTCCGCCAGTCCTTGGCCAGCTCCACCACGGCGCGCTCTACGTTGCCCTTGTACTCGTCCAGCTTGTTCTCAAACTTCTCGAACAGCGTCAGGGCGTCGGCGGCCCCTCCCGCGAAACCCACGAGCACCCTGTCCTTGTATATCTTCCTCACCTTTCTGGCGCTCTGCTTCATCACTGTCTCGCCCACAGTGACCTGGCCGTCGCCTCCCATGGCCGCCTTCGCGCCGCGCCTGACGCCCAGAATCGTGGTGTGCCTTACCCTGGCTTCTCCGTTCATTCCAGTCTCCCAGCAGTTCACGCGCGCGGATGCGCCCGCGCGTATGCCTCCTTGAGCCGTCTCAGCGACACGTGCGTGTAGACCTGAGTCGTCACTACGCTGGCGTGGCCGAGCAGCTCCTGCACTGCTCTCAGGTCCGCCCCGGCGTCAAGCAGGTGCGTCGCAAACGAGTGCCTGAGGACGTGGGGGCTGACCGAATTGAACCTTGCCGCTGCGGCCAGACGTCCTGCCACGACCCTCTGCACGGTCCTGACCGTGAGGCGACCCCCGGCTCCGTTCACGAAGACCGCCTCGGCCTCCCGCGGCCTGAGGCGCCGCCGCACCGCCGACCCTCCGGACAACGTCTTGGCGAGCCGGTCCTCGCGGAACCTCATGTAGACGGCCAGCGCCCTTCCGGCGCACTGACCGAACGGCACTACGCGCTCTTTCTTGCCCTTCCCGCGGACTCTCAGAAGACCTTCGGACGGCTTCAGGTCCGACAGGTTCATACCGACCAGTTCACCCACTCGGATGCCGCTCCCGTACAAGAGCTCAAGTATAGCAAGATCGCGTGCCGAAATGAAATCCGTTACTTCAAACCGAAGCAAAGACTCGAGCTCGGACACGCTCAGGAAGGCAGGCAGCTTTCGTCTTTTTCTCGGGTACTTGATGCCCGCAGTCGGGTTTTCCCGTACGGCACCCGACCTCAGCAAAAACCTGAAAAAGGACCTCAGGGACGCGAGCTTTCTCGCGACGGAGGCGTCGCTGAGCCCCCACTGGCCGAGTTGCGCCATGAAGCCCCTCACTTCCTCGGGCCTCACGCCTTCAGCGTCGATGTCGGCGTCGGGCTCCTGTCCGCGCATCCTCCTGGTGAAGCCGGCAAACTGGAGCAGGTCTCTCCTGTAAGAGTCAGCCGTGTGAGCGGAGTACGCCCTCTGGTGAATCAGGTATCTGACGAAGCTTGACAGAGGTCTTCTCATTCCGTCCCGGCCGTCGTACCGGCTGCCCCGCTTTCGGCCAACCATTCGGTCAGCTTCTCCCGGGCCCTGGAGCAGTACAGTCCCTTTCTGTCGCCGGCCCGGCGCCGGCCGGCGGGCAGAGGAGGAAGCAACCCGAAGTTGAAGTTCATGGGCTGGAACGGCCCGACACCAGGCGCCGCCACGTACCGGCACAAAGAGCCGATTGCGGTCTCCGGAGGCGGCACGACGGGCGCAAGCCCCAGCGCCAACCTGGCCGCGTTCAGGCCGGCCAGAAGTCCTGTGGCGATAGACTCCGCGTAGCCCTCGACTCCGGAGAGCTGCCCTCCCACGAACAGCGTCCGACTCAGACGCGTCTGAAGGCTTGGAAGGAGGCACTCGGGAGAGTTGATGAACGAGTTTCTGTGCACACTCCCGTAGCGCAGGAATTGAGCGCGCTCCAGACCCGGTATCATCCTGAACACGCGCCTCTGATCCGGCACCTTGAGCCGGGTCTGGAACCCCACCATTCCGTACATTGTGCGGTCCCGGTTCTCCGGCCTCAGCTGCACGACCGCGTACGGCATCCTGCCCGTGCGCGGGTCAGTGAGCCCCACGGGCTTCATGGCACCGAAGGCCAACGCCTGTCTCCCTCTTCGCGCCACTTCCTCCACCGGGAGGCATCCCTCGAAGAACGGAATCTTGTCGAACTCCCTGCAGGAGGCCAGCTCTGCGGAAAGGAGGGCTTCACGGAACGCGCCGAACTCGGCCTCGTCGAGCGGGCAGTTGAGATACCCGCCGTCTCCCTTCCCGTACCTGGAGGCCCCGAATGCCTTGTCCAGGTCCACGCTCCCGGCGTCCACTATGGGCGAGATCGCGTCGTAGAAAAAGAGGCTCTCCCTGCCCAGCGATTTCCTTATCCAGTCCGAGAGTCCCTGGGAAGTCAGAGGACCCGTCGCCACCACAGTCAGAGCCGAGGGGTCCAGGTCATTCACCTCCTGCCTCACCACTCGGACTCGGGCCTCTGCGCGGAGCATCCGCTCGACTTCCTCCGAGAAGCGGACTCTGTCCACGGCCAGGGCCGTGCCGGCCGGCACGCGCGTTGCGTCGGCCGCGGCCATCAGACCCGAGCCCACGGCCCGGAGTTCGGCCTTGAGGAGGCCCGCCGCCGTCCCCGGTGCGTCCGACTTAAGGGAATTGCTGCAGACGAGCTCAGCCAGGCGGCCCGTGCCGTGCGCCTCGGTCATTCTGCCCGGCCTCATCTCGTAGAGGACCACGGGCACTCCTCTGCGCGAGGCCTGGAACGCTGCCTCGCTGCCCGCCAGCCCGCCCCCCACCACCACGACTTCATTCGGGTTCTTCATGATTGCACCTGAGGCATCTCAGGGTCGTGCCTGCCTTCTTCGTCACTCTTCGCACCATGACAGGGTAACCGCACTCAGGGCACTTGCGCTTGACCGGCTCGTCCGACGTCGCGAACTTGCACTCGGGGTATCTGTTGCAGGCGAAGAACACCCTCCCCGACCTGGACCGCCTCTCCACCAGCCTCCCGCCGCAGCCCTCGCGCGGGCACTCCACTCCTATTTCCAGAGGCTTCGTGAACTTGCAGTCAGGGTACCTCGTGCAGGCGAGGAATCTGCCGAACTTGCCCTCTTTGACCGTCATCGGCGCACCGCACACGTCGCACTTCTCGTCGGCCGCGAACGCGGCAATTCCGTCTGCCTTGGGCTCCTCTATGGGCCGGGTGAAGCGGCATTCGGGGTACCCGCTGCACGCATAGAACGGCCCGCGGCGGCCGAATTTCTTCACCATCTTCCTGCCGCACCGCTCGCAGACGAGCCCGGTCTCCTCCGTCACTTCTTCCCGCAGCTGCGCCTTGGCCTTCTCCGCCTTGTCCAGGTCCTGCTTGAACGGCCCGTAGAATTCTCTCACCACCTCCTCCCACTTCCTTTCCCCGGATTCAACGAAGTCCAAGCTGTCCTCCATGCGTGCCGTGAACTCCACGTTGAAGATGTCCGGGAACGCCTTGAGCAGAAGCCTGTTCGTGGTCACGCCCAGGTCGGTGGGCGCGAGCCTGCCCCTGTCCACGGCCACGTACTCCCTGGCCAGTATCGTTGCGACTATCGTGGCGTACGTGCTGGGCCGTCCGATGTCGTTCTCGTCCAGGGCCTTGACCAGGGTGCCTTCAGTGTACCTGGCCGGCGGCTCGGTGAAATGCTGGAACGTGTCCAGCTTGGAGAGCCGAAGCTCCTCCCCGGGGCTCAGTCTTGGGACTGCCTCGGGCTTCTTGTCCTTCTGCTGCGGCGACTCGGGGTCCCTGTGTATCGACGTGAAACCGTCGAAAGTCATCCTGCTACCCGAGGCCCTGAACAGGAACCTGCCTGCCCGTATGTCCACGGAAGTTATGTGGTACGAGGCGGGCGCCATCTGGCTGGCCACGAATCGGGCCCATATCAGCCTGT
Organism: Candidatus Eiseniibacteriota bacterium; assembly: GCA_016928935.1. Lineage (GTDB taxonomy): Bacteria > Eisenbacteria > RBG-16-71-46 > JAFGJU01 > JAFGJU01 > JAFGJU01. The sequence goes on from JAFGJU010000058.1 coordinate 4,471, forward strand.
AGAGCTCGAGCTGCGGCTCGGAGAGAAAGCGCTTCACGTGGTCCGGCGTGCGCTCCACCGAGGTGGGCCTGACCGCCTCGTGGGCGCCCTGCGCTCTCTCCTTGGACTGGTACGAACGGGGGGAGTCCGGCAGGTACGCCCTGCCCAACGTTTGTTCCACGAGCGCTCTGGCCTGCTCTATGGACTGAGCGGACGACCTGGTCGAGTCCGTCCTCATGTAGGTGATGAGGCCCACCTGCCCCTCCGGGCCCAGGTCTATGCCCTCGTACAGCTGCTGCGCTATCGTCATCGTCTTCTTGCTGGAGAACCTGAGGCGCTTGGACGCCTCCTGCTGAAGAGTGCTCGTCGTGAACGGCGGGAACGGATTCCGCTTCTTTTCCTGCTCCCTGATGTCGGCCACCGAGAACGCCAGGCTTCTTATCTCGTCGGCGAGCTCCTTGGCCGTGCCCTCGCTTCCCACCTCCAGCTTCTTCCCGTCCGCCAGGAGAAGCTTCGCCGTGAACGGCTCCCCGGTCTTCCCCAGCAGCTCCGCCTCCACGGACCAGTACTCCTGCGGCTTGAAGGAGGTGATCTCCTCCTCCCGTTCGCAGATGAGCCTCAGGGCGACTGACTGCACCCTCCCCGCGCTCAGCCCGTAGCGCAGCGTGGTCCACAGAAACGGACTCACCAGGTAGCCGACGAGCCTGTCCAGGATGCGCCGCGCCTGCTGAGCGTCCACTTTGTTGGAGTCTATCTCCTCGGGATGCCTGAGCGCCTCCAGCATGGCTTCCCTGGTCACCTCGTAGAAGACGAGGCGGGCACTGTTGCTGTTCGTGTCGCTGAGGTAGTTCTTGAGGTGCCAGGCGATGGCCTCACCCTCCCTGTCCGGGTCGGGGGCCAGATAGATTCGCGACGCGCGGGCCGCCGCGTCCTTGAGCTCCTTCAGAACCTTGAGCTTTCCCCTCATCACCACGTAGTGCGGGGTGAAGTCCTTCTCGGTGTCCACGCCCAGCTTCGCCTTGGGCAGGTCCATTATGTGACCGTTCGAGGCCTTTATGGCAAAGTCCGAGCCCAGAAACTTGGCGATTGTCCGGGCCTTCGTGGGCGATTCAACCACTATGAGAGGCCTACCGTCGCGGCTCGGGGCCGGCGGTTTCGCGCCAGTCGCCTTGCGCCGTGCCCGCTTCGCGGCGCTGGCGCCCGCGGCAGCGCGGGCCGTCGTCGCCCCTTCCGCTTTCCGCTGGCCGGCCCGGCTGCCCGGGCTCTTCTTTCTCACGCTTCCTGGCTTAGTCCTGGTTGTCATGCTTCAGCGCTCGCTGCTCCTTGGGCAGGCAACACTTCTTGTACTTCTTGCCGCTCCCGCACGGGCACGGGTCGTTCCTGCCCACCCTGGGTCCCGTCCTCTTAATCGGCGCCCTTGTCACCGGACGCTCGATGTCTGCTCCCCCGGCCTGTTGGGCCGGCTTCGCCGGCCCGGCGGCCACTGCCGCCGCTCCGGTTGAGTACGCCGACAGGCCCGCGTGGGACGCGACGGCCTGAGTGCGTGGTGCCTCTCTCCTGGGCTCGGGCGCTCTTCTCACGTCCACCCTCATCAGGAATGCCAACGAGTCCCGGGTTATCAATTCGCTCAACTCGACGAATGACTTGAACGCTTCGGACTTGTACTCGATGAGGGGGTCCTTCATTCCGTATGCCCTGAGCCCGATTCCCTCCTTAAGTTGGTCAATCTCGTAGAGATGGTCTCTCCACCTCTCGTCTATCACCCTGAGGAGCACGAGGTGCTCCACCTGCCTCAGGGTGTCCGGCCCCAGCTCCTTCTCCCTGCTCTCGTAGGCCTGTCGCGCCCTCTCCAGGCAGTATTCCTCCAGCTCCTCCCTGTCGGCTCGCTTCTGCGTGAACTGCTTCAGCGCGAACGGATACACGAACACGGACGTCAGTTCCTGTTCGAGAGTGTCCACGTCCCAGTTCTCGGAATGCTCCCGGCTTTCTATGGATTGCTCCACCTTCTGGGTGACGAACTCCTCCATCATGTCGAGGACTTCCTGCCTGAGCTCCGCGCCCTCCAACACCTTGAGCCGCCTGGCGTAGATGACCTCCCTCTGCTGGTTCATCACGTCGTCGTACTCCAGTAGGTGCTTCCTTATGTCGAAATTGAACGCTTCCACCCTCTTCTGGGCTCTCTCTATGGCCCTCGTCACGAGTGGATGCTGGATGACTTCGCCCTCCTTGACTCCCAGGCGCCCCATCACGCCCGCGATTCTTTCGGAGCCGAAGAGCCGCATCAAGTCATCTTCGAGCGAGAGATAGAACCTTGACGAGCCGGGGTCGCCCTGCCGGCCGCTCCGGCCGCGCAACTGCCTGTCAATGCGCCTGCTCTCGTGCCTCTCCGTGCCGATGATGTGGAGCCCGCACAGCATTTCGGCCAGGCATTTCTCAGTCATCTCTTCGTGCGAGCAGTGCTCGCAGTCGCGGTCCTTGCACAGCACGCAGCACTTGTCGCACTTGACGACGCCCTGGCCCAGTTTTATGTCGGTGCCGCGTCCCGCCATGTTTGTCGCGATGGTGACGGCCCCCGCCCGGCCAGCTTTCGCCACGATCTCCGCCTCCATCTGGTGGTATTTGGCGTTGAGCACCGAGTGCGGTATGCCCTTCCTCTTGAGCAGTCTGCTCAACGTCTCCGACACCTCCACGCTGACCGTCCCCACCAGCACCGGCCTGTTCATCTTGTGCATCTCCTCGATCTCCTCGATGACGCGATTGAACTTCTCGCGCTTCGTCCGGAAGATGCAGTCCTCGTAATCGACGCGCCTGACGGCCTCGTTCGTGGGTATCACGACCACGTCCAACTTGTATATCTCGAAGAACTCGCCCGCCTCGGTCTCCGCCGTGCCGGTCATGCCGGCCAGCTTCTCGTACATCCTGAAGTAGTTCTGCAGGGTAATGGTGGCGAGGGTCTGAGTCTCTCCCTCCACCTTGACCCCCTCCTTGGCCTCGAGAGCCTGGTGCAGACCGTCGCTGAAGCGCCTGCCCGGCATGAGCCTGCCGGTGAATTCGTCGACTATCAGCACGCGCTCGTCCTTCACCACGTACTCGACGTCCTTCTCGAACAGTGAGTAGGCCTTGAGGAGCTGGTAGATGTTGTGTATCTTTTCGCTCGCCTCGCCGTGAAGTCTGTGGAGCTCCTCTCTCTTCTCCGCTTTCTCCTTCTCCGACAACGCGGAATCGCTCGCTATCCTCCCGAGCTCTTCGCTCAGGTCGGGCAGCATGAACAGGTTCCTGCCCTTGCCCGAGAGTCCCTCTCGTCCCTTATCAGTCAGGGCAACCAGGTGGGTCTTTTCGTCTATGCTGAAAAACAACCTCTCGTCGAGCTCGCTCAGCTTCTTGTCCCTCAGGAAGTCGGCCTCGACTCTGGACACAAGCTTCTTGAGCGTGCCGTCGGTCATGAGCTTCATGAACTTCCTGTTCTTGGGGGCGCCGCGCTGGACCAGCAGGAGCTTGACTCCCGCCTCGTACTGGTCGTCCCCCTTCTGGAGCGCTTCCTCGGCCTCGGCAACCATGCGGTTCACCAGGGCCGTCTGGCTTCGGACGAGACGCTCCACGTCGGGCTTGAGCTCTGCGTAGCTCTGGGTGGAGTGAGACACGGTGCCCGAGATTATGAGAGGCGTCCTCGCCTCGTCTACGAGCACGCTGTCCACCTCGTCCACTATGGCGTAGTAGTGTCCCCTCTGAACGCGGTCCTCCAGCGACAGGGCCATGTTGTCCCTGAGGTAGTCGAACCCGAACTCGTTGTTTGTGCCGTAGGTGATGTCGCAGTTGTACTGGGCGCGGCGCTGCGCCGAGTCCATTTCGTTCTGTATACAGCCCACGGTGAGTCCCAGGAACTTGTATATCTCTCCCATCCACTCGCTGTCGCGCTTGGCCAGATAGTCATTGACGGTCACGAGGTGCGCGCCTTTTCCCGCAAGCGCGTTGAGGTAGAGCGGCATCGTGGCCACAAGTGTCTTACCCTCACCAGTGGCCATCTCGGCTATCTTGCCCTGGTTCAGGACGAGAGCTCCCACCAGCTGCACGTCGTACGGGACCATCTCCCACACGACCGGCTGTCCGCACACCTCCCACCCCTTGCCCCCCAGCCGTTTGCAGGCTTCCTTCACCACCGCGTAGGCCTCGGGCAGGATACCTTCCGTGGTCTCGCCCTCTGCCAGCCGCCGTCTGAATTCCTCCGTCCTCTGGGCGAGCTGCGAGTCCGTCAGCCCGGCCAGCTTCTCCCAGGCGGAGTTAATTTCCTCCACCAGCGGCTCGAGGGCCCTCAGGTCTCTCTCGTGCTTCGTGCCGAATATCTTTGCTATCAGACTCTGGAGCGGCATCAGTCCTGGCTCACTCTCCTGACTCTCGACGCCTTCGGTCTGCCGGAGTCGGCGACCACGTCGAACTCGACTTCCTCACCCTCGGCGAGCGTCTTGAACCCGTCACCCTCGACGTCAGAAAAATGGACGGGCCACTCGCCTCCGTGGGCGCCTCTTACGACTCCCACGCCCTTTATTTCGTTAAATCACTTGACATTACCGGCGCGCAATCGCCGCAATCCCCCTGGATGCTCGTACTGTCCCACGGGCTCATGCTATTGCACTCTTGCTGACGTGTCAAGCGCGGGCGGGCACGGGCGGCGCGGACGGTCAATCCGGCCCTCCCTCACGGCTCACCTCGAGACACACGAACTGCCCATCGTTGGTCCCGAAGTAGACTCTTCCCCCCGCCACGGCCGGACTCGAATAGATTTGTGAGTGGGTATCGAACGCCCCCACCTCACCGCCTGTGACGACGTCGATAACGTGCAGCTTTCCGTCGTAGGACGTCACGAACAGAAGTCCGTCCCAGAGCGCCGGCCCCGACCTCGTGGCCCCTCCGGTCTTGAAGGTCCAGACGGCCGCTCCGTCGCTGACGCGCATGCAGCGCACCCACCCGTCGTCCGCCCCCACGTACGCGTTTCCTCCGTCCACCAGGATGGTGGACCTGACCTCACGCCCGGCCTCGGTCCTGGAGAGTTCCTTCCCCGTACGCGCATCCAGGACGAAAACGGCGCCGGAGTTGCACCCGCAGCAGACGAAAGAGCCGCCGCCGCCGGGCGAGGAGTACACGGGGCCGCCGGCCTGGTACTTCCATCTTACCTCCCCGGACACGAGCGACACGCAGTAGAACACGCCGTCCGCCGAGCCCACGTAACACCTTTCCCTCTCCACGAGCGGTGAAGACCACACGAGCCCGCCGGTCTCCAATCTCCACCTCAGGCCTCCGTCCTTCGCGGAGAGGCAGTAAAGGTTTCTGTCGTATGAGCCGAACACGACGCTCCCGGAGCTTACCGCAGCGGAAGACACGACCCTGCCGCCGCTCCTGAAGCGCCAAAGCGTATTGCCCGAGGACGCGTCGATGCACCAGAACGTTCCGTCGTACGAGCCCACATACACTCTTCCGTCGTCCACGGCGGGGCTGGCCCCCACTCCGCTTCCCACCGCGCACTTCCACACTTCCCTTCCTGTCTTGGCGTCCAGGCAGTACACGTGCGCGTCTCTGCACCCGAAGTACACTCTGTCACGCACCACGCGGGGCGAGGACGTGACCGCGGCTCCAAACTTCTTCCTCCAGACGGGCGACAGCGTGACCCTGCGTGAGGCCCCGACCGCCGAGGAATCGCGGGCTCTCGTGCCCACGGCGACCGCCGACACTTCGCGCGGTTCCGCGACCTCTTCCACGAGGCCCTCTTCGGACCTCCCTCCCAGCGGCCACTTCACTATCAGGACCGCGGCCGCCGCGAGAGCAAGCAGGCCGAACACCCATGCGAGCTTGACTCGCGGGCGCGCCCGCGGGAACCTGAGTCGTGACCCCGTCCCGACGCCGAGCTCCAGACTTGCAGGTTTCCCCGTCGCTTCGCCGCGACGGGGGACCCGATGCTCCAGCACGAGCGCTCCGGTGAGCCTTCTCTCCTGTGACAGCCGGTGCAGTATCTCGGCAGGATCCCCGCGCTCCCTGCGCTGTCTCAAAGCGTCTTCGATCTCGTCAAAGTGCGTCCGTTCGGCGACCACGACCCGGTCCATGTCCGCTAGCGATTCCTTTCCCGATTCACCCGGCAGCCTGAGGACGTTGTTCTCCCTTGACACGTGTGCAAGCACGTAGCTCCCGGCCGTGAGCCAGTGGCAGAGCCCGGCCCTCACCCACGCGGCCGCAAATGAGACTCGCTGCTCCAGCCGGCCGCCCTCCATGCTCAGAGCGGTCTCCCTGAGGAGCTTCATGTATTCCTCGGGCGGCCTAATGTCGCTCCCCCTCTTGAACTCCGCTATGGCCGCCTGGAAGAGCTCCCGGCCCCTCGCCGACTGGCCGCAGATGAGAAAGAACGCCTCGTCCGCCATCCGGCCCCTTGAAGTCTCCACGAACACGAGAGGAGCCCTCTCTCGATGACTCAGCCCGAACGTCCTCACGGTGGACGAACCGGCCGCGGGCCCGCGGTCCCCAAGTGAGGTCGTCTTCTTGTCTCGGCCAGGGCGCATTTCAAACACCTAGTGCGGCATGAGAATCTGCATCACGAAGCCGGCGGAAAGCGGGATGCGGAAGTTGTCGTCTATGGGTATCGGCAGCAGCTCGAACGTCGTGGCCACCAGTGCGCCGACGACGACTATGTCCGGCGGAAGGTCCGGGACCAAAAGGCCTATCAACACGCACGAAACGAAACACGCGAGGCTCCCCTCCAGGGTCTTCCCGAACACGTATGTCCTGCCGTATGTCTTTCCTATGAGCGCCGCCATGCTGTCGCCTATGGTCAGGTAGAGGAGAGCCGCGGCCGCTATGTTCTTCTGGAAGCAGTACACCGTCAGCAGCGCCGCTATCACGAGCGACGTGGAGCCCAGGAGCATCGTCTTTTCGTGCTCCCTGACGATGTCGCCGAAGAACCGGTAAAAGACGGTCTTCAGCCTGGGCTCGTGGATCCTGAGCATGTCGAGGGTCAGGAAGATGCCCGCCGCCACGAGCAGGGCGGATTTCCCGAGGTACTCCGGCAGCAGGTAGTACGCCACGGGAACCCACGAAGACGAGAAATGGATCGCCTTTCTCTTTGCTTCAGCCAGCAGTGACATACGGATTCTTGGTATCACGAGGCGCTCGGCCGGTCAACCGAAAAGGTGGGACCCGGCCGACGGTCGCGGCCGGACGGTGTGCGCGGAGGAGGCTGCCGTCAGAACACGAACCCGTCCGGAATCACTCCGCCCTTCACCACCACGATCACTCCGTCACGAACATAGAACCGCCCATCGGGGTCGTCGTAGCTCCTGGCGAACTCCCTGTTGACCAGTTGGGCGCCCCTGCCGACGGACGCGTTCTTGTCCACTATTGCACGCCTGATGTGGGCGCCCTCCCCGATGCCGACGCGAGGTTCCAGGCTGTCGCCAGACTGGTAGTAATCCGCACCCATGATCAGGGAGTTTTCGATTATGGCGGCGGGCCTGACTCGGGCGCGGACGCCCAGTATGGAGTCACGCACGACGGCGCCCTCCACTATCGTGCCCTCGCACAGGATGGCGCCCTCTATGGAGGCTCTGTTGACCTTGGCGCCGGGCAGGAACCGCGGATGAGTGTAGATGGGCATGCCGGGGTCGAACAGGTTGAACCTGGGCAGCGCATGCACGAGGTCCATGTTGCAGTCGTAGAAGTTGCCCACGGTCCCGATGTCTGCCCAATAGCCCTTGAAGCAGTGGGCCTGGACGCGCACCTCACTTATGGCACGAGGGATTATGTGCCGCCCGAAGTCGGTCTGCTCGTTGTCGCGTCCCAGAACCTCCTGGAGGAATAACGAGTCGAACAGGTACACTCCCATGTTGGCCAGGTACGGCCGGAACTGCGCTTCGTCGCGACTCAGCCCGCACTGGGTCGTGTCGGTCCTGAGCCCCTCCAGCACGTCCTCCCTCGTGGGTTTCTCAACGAAGGCCACGACGCGGCCCTCGGCGTTCACTCTCAGTATGCCCAGTCCTGCGGCCTCGTCCCTCGACACCGGCTTCACTGCGATGGACGCCGCCGCGCCGGAGGCCATGTGTGTGCGCTTGAAGTCCACGTAGTTCATTCGGTACAGGTGATCGCCGGACAGAATCAGGACGTACGGAGTCGGCAGAGAGTTTATGTGAGGCCAGGCCTGCCTGACGGCGTCGGCAGTGCCCCTGTACCAGCTCCCGCCCTGGGACGTCTGCTCCGCTGCCAGGATGCTCACGAAGCCCGAAGAGAAGTGGTCGAAGCGGTACGTGCTCGATATGTGTGCGTTCAGACTGGCCGATTGGAACATGGTGAGCACGTAGATACGGCTGATGTTGGAATTGATGCAGTTGGACACGGGGACATCTATGAGCCTGTACTTGCCGGCCAGCGGCACCGCCGGCTTGGACCGCCACTTGGTGAGAGGAAAAAGCCGCTTGCCCTCGCCGCCGCCCAGGACGACCGCCGTGATCTCCTTCATGACCTCGACCCCCTGCCAACCCGGCCGTTCTGAGGCCCGGTGTCCGTGAGTGCCCGCTTCCGAGGCCCACATGAGATGCCGCTGCCGACGCTGTGCCTTCGTGCCGCGAATCCGACGAAGCATTCGTAAAGCCCGCTATGATAGCATGGATTCCGCCGCCCGGCAACAGTTTCTAATACAGCGACCGGTACGCGAGCAGGTCGGCCAGGACCCGGTGGATGTAGTCGCGCGTCTCCCTGTAAGACACACTTTCCATGTACACGAACCCGTCGGCTCCGCCGCGCGCCGGTCCTCCCCCTCCCTGCCGGGCAGCGCTCAACCATCTCTCGGCGTTTCCCTCTCCCGCGTTGTAAGCGGCCAGGGCCGCGACCACCGAGTCGGAGTAGCGACCGACGAGACGGCCGAGATGCCATATCCCGTACTTGAGGTTCACTTCCGGGTCCGTCAGGTCGATGTCCTCCTCTTCTTCCCCCAAGTACGCCGCCACCGAACGCGCGGTGCCCGGCATCAGCTGCATGAGGCCGACCGCCCCCGCGCGGGACACGGCCGCCGGGTCGAACGCGCTCTCCCTCTTCATGACCGACAGCACGAGGAACGGGTCCACCCCCTGCGAGCGGCTGTGCTCGTACACCGCCCCCGCGAAACACACAGGATAAGTCATCTTCCGGAGGAACTCCTCGGTGCGCACCGTGAGCCCGCGGTTCCCGCTCGTGGCCAGCGCCCGCTCCGCCGTCAACACCCCTCGTCTGTAGAGCCCGTTACGCCAGTAAAGCTGCGCCAGGAGAGCGAGCGCTTCCGCGTTCCCGCTCAATCTCCTCTCGCAGACCGAGAACTCGACCTTGGCCAGGTCCGCCAGTCCCAACCGCAGCAGCACCGCACCGTTGCGGAACTCCTGTGGCAGGTCAATCAGGACATCCGCGGAGTCCGAGTGCGTGCTCACTCGCCCGCCGTACGAACCCGACCCCTCCCCCACGTCTGCCCACGGCCGCACCAGGAGCACTGTGTCCAGCCCCTCTGAACGGGTCAGACTTAGTAAAAGCGCCCCGTAGAGCCCCCCGGGGTCGGGGCCCCGGCCGGCCGTCTCAGCTCGGACAGTCTCCACCGTCACGGGCTTTCCCGCCGCCAGGTCGCACTTGAGCACCCAGAACGCCGCCGAGTCCCGCAGATCCGGCAGGGACGTGCTCTTTCTCACAACAGCGAACAGCGACCGCGCCTCGGCGTACCTGCCGCGGCGGAACTCACAGAACCCCTTCCGCCAGAGCGACTCCTGACCCAGTCGGCTGGCCGGGTACCTCCGATTGAGCGACGCATACTCGCTCGCGGCCTCGTCCAAGCGCCCCAGGGACTCCAGGTCGAAACCGACCTCCCACGCCGCCTCCATTCCGACTGCCCCGTCCGCCTCTCTGGCCAGCTCGCGCATGATGCGCACGGAAACCTCGGCCTTGCCGGCCTGCCTCCGGCACCTGGCGAACCACAGCCTGGCGCGCCACGACTGGTGCTTGCTCCGCTCCATCCTTTCCAACTTCTGAAACAGCCCGGCGGCCTTGTCGTATTGACCCATCCGATAACGGAGACGCGCCAGCTCCCATACTGCCGCGGTGGACCTCGGGTTGGAACGGACGGCACTCTCAAGTATCCGAGCCGCTTCCGCTTCTCTCCCTCCGCGCGCCAGGCAGCCGGCCAGGCCGAGAGTCTCCGACAGCTCCAGGCCCGTCTGCCCCCGCGCTACCAGCGACGCGTACTCGTCGCACGCGGCGCGAGCCTCCGGCACGGAGCCCCCACCACGGAATGTCTCCGCCAAGAACCTGGCCGCCCGGTCATACTCCCCTTTGTTCCTGTAGTACCTGCCGAGGGCAAGTCCGACTCTGACCTCATCGCCGCTGCTCAGGTCCTCCTTCATGAGGTCTTCGAGCATCACTCGACCTTCTTCGCGCAGTCTCGACCCGGCCAAGGTAACACCCGTCGTGACCCTCGCAAGCCTCAGTATGTGGGAAGGAGCCGCTGCTGCGGCCGAAGGCCCGGGTTCTGCCTCCTCCGGCTCCAACCTTTTCTCGAGCGACAGCATTCTTTCCGCCTCACCGCTCGCGCCGCAACGCTCGAGGGCCAGGTAGGTCGCGTGAGGAGCAAGATGGAAGCCCGGCCTGGCAGCTCGCTCGAAATACCGGCTTGCCAGGGCATGCTTTCCGTCCTTTGTCAGGACGATACCGGCTGCCAGAGCCCACGTCTCAAACCCACCCGCGCTCTCTTCCAGCGATTCCACGAACGGCAGCAGGCGCTTGAGGGTCAGCTCCCGGTCCTCACGGTTCTCGGCGAACCCGCCCACCAGGCACGGCGCCAGCTCCTCGGCGTAGGGCCCCAGGCCGGGCTCGAACCCCTCCATGAGACCAAGCACCAACTCACGGGTTTCGGCCGTCAGGCGTGTCCTCTCGTGCGACGCCGCACTCAGCCGCGCGAAGGCGCCGTCACGCTGCAGGATGAGAGTGAGAGCGTCCAGTTGGGACACCGAGTCCGCCACAGCCAGCACGGACTCCAAGTCAGGGGAACGGTCCCCCCCCCGCTCTGGCTGCCCAGGCGCAGCCAGACCAAGAGCCGGAAGCAGCAGAAAGATGGGAAACGCACACAGACAGCAAGTGACGGCGGACAGCGTCAGCTTACGCCGGTCCGCCCGCATGAGAGCTTTCAGTCTCAACACCGTCGCCTACCTGAGCAGAACAACCTTGCGCGTCGACCACGTTCCCGCAGTCTCGAACGAGACAACGTAAACCCCGGGAGGAAGCCCCTCATCGTTGAAATCGCTGCCGTCCCATTCTACCGTGGTTCTGCCGGATACAAGACGACCTTCCAGCAATACTTTAAGTAGTCGGCCGGACGTGTCGTATACCGCGACCCTGCCATTCCTGAAAACGGGACCGCCCGCGGCTTCCTGCAAGTCCACGGCCACCGTCATCCCGCCTCTCGAGGGTGCGAAGGGGTTGGGCGTGCAGGCTGCCAGCACACTGGCCGGCACGGTGTGAGGCACGTAGACGGCCGGGCCCAACGTCCATCTGACTGCGCCCGCTGAAGTCTCGTCGCGGACGGCGTAGGAGTAAGTGTGCCCCGGCACGACGTTCGTGTCTGCGAACGCGCGGCCGCCGAGAGAGGCAGATGGGTCGTCGTACAGGAGCTCGTACAGGTTGTACTCTCCCACGGGCACCGTGCCGGCGTCGGCCTTGAACAACGACATGGCCGCGCCGGTGTAGGGACTGAGGGTCGGCTCCACCGTCCAGGTCAGGTCCACGCGCCCCTCCGACACCGTCGGCGGGCCGAAGACGATACTGTATGGCTGGTCGTCGGTAGTGGCCGCGAATCCGTCCACGTACCATCCCTCCCCGGAGATACTCCCGTCCGTGGCCATGCGAAAACGCACCCACACGGCGCCGCTGTAACCAGAGAGGTCAAACTCCACCCGCTCCCACTGCCTCGCCCTGCCGGAGAAACATCCCTCGCCGGCGTTCTCACCTCCCACCCTGGGGTCGAACGTGTAGGGGTACCCTCCCTCCGGAGCGAGCCGCTCCCAGTGGAGGTTGTCTTTGGAAACCTCAACGAAGGCCCCGTCCCACGCGGTCCGGGCGTTCGCGTTCTCGAGGTCCAGCCACTGCCAGAAGCCGAGCCTCGTGCCGGAGGCTGATATGAACACCGGACTCCTCAGGTAGGAATCCTGGCTTGCTGAGTACTCGGCGCTTCCCGCCACGCCGCACCTCCAGCTTGACGGCCCGTCCTGGCCGCGCTCCCCAGAGATGTGCCAGTCGTCTACGCCCCCGGAATCGCCGTGGACCCAGTCTCCCTCTCCGGACTCGAAGTCGTCGCGCAGGCCCAGGCTGTCACCGATGGGAATCGCCAATGTGTCCTTCTGCACAAAGGTCACGCCGTCCGTCAGGGTCACGATGAAGTAGGCTCGGTACGGGTCGTGCGCCAGGGAAGTGTCGACGTGGAAAGTGAAGCCGGCTTGCGGCACCCTCACCTCGTCCTGCCCCAGGTCGTCGTAGTCGATCGAGTCGCTTTCCACCGTGAGATAGATGTTGCCCGTTGACGCCCTCGCGTAAAGCCGCCCGGAAGGGAGGCCTATGTTGGTGAGCTCGCACACGAGCTCCGCGGTCTCGCCGTTGTCGGCGTTCCCGTCTCGGTCCCCCCCGTCAGTGTCGTCGGTAAGGACACGGGATATGACCGCGTTGAAGGTGGTCTCGACCGTGGCGTCGAAAGAGGCCAGTCCACCCGCGTCGTTTATGTCGGTGACGCGCACCTGTACGTCCTGGCCGTCGTTGTTCCTGCTGCTTGGACCCGTGAAGATGGAAAAGTTCC
>JAFGJU010000010.1 GCA_016928935.1 Candidatus Eiseniibacteriota bacterium
AGCCGATACCGGCAGACCCTCGGAGACGCCCATGAGCATCGTCTACACTGACCGGGAGAAATGCAGGGAATGCTACGCATGCATTCGGTCGTGCCCCGCAAAGGCCATCCGGGTGAGAGAGGGTCTCGCGGAGGTGATAAAGGAACGCTGCGTCGCCTGCGGCAACTGCATACGCATCTGTGTGCCCAAGGCGAAACAGGCGGAGAGCGACCTGGGCAAGGTGAGGCAGATGCTTTCCCAGCCGGAGCCCACCATCGCCCTTTTCTCGGCGCCGTTCCCAGCGGCCTTCCCCGAGTTCCATCCCGGCCAGCTCGTGACCGCCGTCAAGAAGCTCGGCTTCAGCGAGGCCATGGAGGATTCGTTCGGGGCCGAGCTCGTCTGTCGCGCATACGACAAGCTTATGGCTGAGTGGGCCGGCAAGTCCCTGATAACCTCCACTTGCCCCGTCGTCGTCTCCTACATAGAGAAGTACTACCCTCGCCTGCTCGAGCACCTGGCCCCCATCGTCTCGCCGATGACGGCCATGGGCCGGATCATAAAGCAGAGCTACAACCCGCAGGCCCGAGTCGTGTTCATAGGTCCGTGCGTGGCCAAGAAGGCCGAGGCCAGGGACGAGAAGATCGCGGGTACCATAGACGCGGTCCTCACGTTCAGCGAGCTAAAGGAGATGTTTGCCGCCAGGGGCGTGGACCCGGGCTCAGAGAGCATCGGAGAGTTCTCGGGGCCCAAGCCCAACCTCGGACGCTTGTTCGCGGTATCGGGCGGCCTGCTCCACGTGGCGAACCTGTCGGACGACATCATGACCAACGAGGTCATAGATGCCTGGGGAAGAGGATATATGCCGAAGGTTATACGGGAGTTCGCGGAGGGCAACGTGACCGCCCGACTCATCAGCGTCGGCTTCTGCGAGGGCTGCATAGACGGACCGGTCATCGACAACGACCTGAGCGTGTTCCGCAGAAGAGAGATAATCAGCAACTACACGCTCAAGCACTCCGACCCCGAGCGCACGGCCAGGGACATAGAGAAGTACTCGGGCGTGGACCTGAGCCGGAAGTTCACTTCCCAGGCCGTAACACTGCCCACGCCGTCGAGGGAAGAAATCAACAACGTGCTGGAGGAGATGGGCAGACTGGACCCGGGCTCGCGAATAGACTGCGGAGCGTGCGGCTACCGGAGCTGCGAGGAGCTGGCCATCTCCGTGTGCCAGGGCATCGCGGAGACGGAGATGTGCTGGCCCTACCTGCTGGAGCGATTGAGGGTCACCCAGAGAGACCTGGTTCAGGCCGAGAAGCTGACGTTCCTGGGTCAGATGGCCGCCCTGGGTCAGATGGCCGCCTCCGTCGCCCACGAAGTGAACAACCCCCTGGCGGGGGTCCTGGTCTACACCCAGCTCATGGCCAAGAAAATAGGGGACGACACCCTTCCGAAAGCCACCGCTCTCAACTACCTCTCCAAGATGGAGGCCGAGCTCACGCGCAGCACAAAGCTCGTGCGGAACCTCCTGGACTTCGCGCGCCAGTCCCCTCCCGCGCTGAAGCAGGTCGACGTCAACGACGTAGTGACGCAGGCCCTGAGCCTGGTAAGCCACTCAGCGGAACTGCAGAACATACAGGTCACGAAGAGGCTCGGACGCTCGCTGCCGAAGCTGATGGGGGACTTCGACCAGCTTCAGCAGGTGTTCACCAACCTCATCCTGAACGCGGTCCAGGCGATGCCCCAGGGCGGCAAACTGACCCTTCGCACGACCGCCGACGAGAAGGAAATCAAGGTCGAGGTCGCGGACACCGGTCAGGGCATGTCCCGGGAGCACATCCGCAAGCTATTCACTCCGTTCTTCACGACCAAGGGAAAGGGCAAGGGAGTCGGCCTGGGCCTGGCCGTGGCGCAGGGACTTGTCCAGCATCATCAGGGGAGAATCGAAGTGAAGAGCGAGGAAGGCCACGGCAGCTCGTTCACCGTGGTGCTGCCTTTGAAGATGGAGGAACATGAAGAGCCCGCTTAAAATCCTTGTGGTTGACGACGAACCCATAGTCAGGGAGTCGCTGCGCGACTGGCTCGAGAACGCCGGCCACAGAGTACTGGTCGCGGACAACGGCATGCGAGCCCTGGAGCTCATCCGCCAGGAGGAGCCGCGCGTCGCGATAGTGGACCTGGTGATGCCCGGCATGGACGGGATCGCGCTCCTCAAGCAGGCCAAGGAGGTCTGCCCCGAGACCGAGATAATAATCATCACTGCCTACGGCACGATCCCGACCGCGATTTCCGCAGTGAGAGAGGGCGCCTACGACTATATAGAGAAGCCGTTCTGCCCCGAGAAGGCGGAGATACTGATAGAGAAGCTGGTCGAGCGCCAGAGGCTCGTCGAGGAGAACATCTCCCTTCACCACATGCTGCAGGAGCGGGGTCAGTTCGAGAACATCATAGCCAGAAGCAGCAAGATGCGGCAAGTGGTGGAGGTCATCAAGGTCGTGGCCAAGAGCAACGCCACCGTCCTCATAACCGGCCCCAGCGGCACCGGCAAGGAGCTCGTGGCCAGGGCCATCCATGCCCAGAGCCGGCGTCGGACAAGGCCGTTCGTGGCCGTGAGCTGCGCCGCTCTTCCGGAGAGTCTCCTGGAGAGCGAGCTCTTCGGGCACGAAAAGGGGGCGTTCACGGGCGCGCACTCCCAGCGCAGAGGCAAGTTCGAGGTTGCGCACCGGGGAACGCTGTTCCTGGACGAAATCGGCGAGATGAGCGCGAACATTCAGATCCATATGCTCAGGGTCCTGGAAGAGAGAGAGTTCACCCGGGTGGGAGGGAACGACCTCATAAAGGTCGACGTGAGGGTCATTTCGGCCACCAACAAGGACATCAAGGCCGCGATAGCAGCCGGCCAATTCCGGGAAGACCTTTTCTATCGCTTAAACGTGGTGAGCATCGACCTGCCCCCTCTGTGCGAACGCAGGGAGGACATTCCCATACTGGCGCATCATTTCCTGAAGAGGTTCGCCCTGGAGAACCAAAAGGAAGTGAGGGACTTCACTCCGGAGGCAATGGACTTCATGATGAGCTACGACTGGCCCGGCAACGTGAGAGAGCTGGAGAACGCGATAGAAAGGGCCGTCATTCTGTCCACGGACAGCTGCATACAGCGCTGCGAGCTGCCCCAGGACAGGAGGGTGGGAGAGTCCTGGCCCAGACAGACGCAAAGCCTGAGGGAGATGGAGCGGCAGCACGTGTTCAACGTTCTGTCCCAGTGTGAGTGCAATTACAGCAAGGCCGCGAGGACGCTCGGGATTTCGAGGGCCACTCTGTACAACAAGATAAAGTCCTACGGCCAGCCGGAGAGGCCCGCCGAGAAGAGCGTAGAATAGCAGCGCCCCGGCGTCGCTTTATCCGCAGGCGCCGGGTGTTCTCGGGTCCGCCGCGGCAGGGTATGTGCTCAAAACACTGTCCGACAATCGAACACCGCCTGCATAACATTTCGACACTTTGAGCCGGCTCCCCGACTCCTCGAATCGGCTATCCTATTGAAAAGGATGGCCTTTTTGTTTTGGCCGGATAATTGCATGCAGCTTTCGGCAGGAGGTGAGAGCGATGGTTCAGCGAACGTCAGTTTTAGATGAGCAGTTGATGGAACAGGCGCGAAAGCGGCCCGTCCTCATAGTCGAGGACGAGGACATCGTCAGGGAATCGCTCAGGGACTGGCTGACCAACAGCGGCTACAACGTCAGGACGGCTGCTGAGGGTGAAGAGGCGCTGAGGACAATCGACAGGCAGGACGTGGGCCTTCTCATACTTGACCTGCGCCTACCAGGTAAGAGCGGCATCGAGGTCCTCCGCGAGGCCAGGACGAAGAAGCCCAACCTCAAGGGCATCATCATCACGGCCTACCCTTCCATCCAGACCGCCGTGGAAGCCGGCAAGGAGGGTGCCATAGACTACCTGCCGAAGCCGGTCAACCTGAACGAGATCGAGACTCTCATCAGGGAGACTTTGACCGCGGAGGCAGTGGGCCTCGCGCCCGCTCCCGAGGTCGCGCCGCCGCCCGCGCCGCCGGCCCCGGAGGAACCAGTCGAGGAGGTCATAGCCGTCGCTCCGGGCGAAGTGGCGGTGCATCTGCGCCAGGGCAAGGCCTTGTTCCTGGACGGCCAGTACAAGAGGGCCCTCAAGGAGCTGGAAGCAGTCCTGGCCGTCGTGCCCAACAGCATCGAGACCAGGGTCTGGATTCGCAAGGCAAAAGAGGCATTGGCAAGCCCGGCGGCCGAGCCGGGAGCCGAGGCCAAGCCGAAGTACTGCGTGTGGATGGGGATGGGAATGGTTTCGTACCGGGTGTGCACCAACGACTACAACTGCATGACCTGCGAGTTCGACCAGGAAATGCAGGAGAAGATTGCCAGCGGCGATACGCCCGAGCTGGACGCCGCTCTGGCAAGGCTCAAGGCGCTTCCCGGCAACGAGAGACTGTGCCGCTACGCTCTCAAGGGCGACGTGACACACCGCCTGTGCAGCAGACTGTTCCAGTGCGCCACGTGTGAGTTCGGCCAGTTCATGGAAGACGCCATCCAGCACGAGCTTGCGCAGAGAGTGGCCGAACTTGCGGCAAGACAGGACGCCCTGCGCAGGAAGGAGCAGAGCTGGTGGTGGCCGTACTGGCAGTCGGAACCGGTGCCGGCCCCTAGGCCACAGGCGTCCTCAAACTAGGATTCGAACCAGGAGGTCGAGAAGCCATGGCCCAGGAAGCAACCACGATAGACAGCGTCGTGAGCGCCTACGAGAGCGACAGCTCCAGTCTGATCCAGGTGCTCCTCGATATACAGCGCCGGAACCGCTGGCTGCCGAAGGAGACCCTGAAAGAGGTGAGCGAGAAGCTCGACGTCCCGCTTACCCAGGTCTACCACGTGTCGACGTTCTACAAGGCCTTCAGCCTCGTGCCCAAAGGCCGGCATTCGCTTTGCGTGTGCCTGGGCACCGCGTGCCAGGTCCGCGGCGCGCCCCGGCTGTTGGACAAGGTCGTGGACGCCGCCGGCGTGAAGCCGGGAGCGACCTCACCAGATATGCGCATAAGCCTGGACACAGTCAACTGCCTGGGGTGCTGCGCTCTGGGGCCCGTGATGACCGTGGACGGCGAGTACTACAGCAATCCTTCTACGAAGGAGATCCAGGACATACTCGCGGCGTGCAAATGAGGCATAGTCCGGCGCAAAAGGAAGGGCAGAGACATGCCGACACTCAGATCCGCTGCTGACCTCGAGAAATTAAGGAAGGACATACTGGCCAAGAGGGACCCGAACAGGCCCTGCGTGACAATCTGCTCCGGCACCGGGTGTCACGCGTACGGATGCGACAAGGTGTCCGACGCGTTCGAGAAGGAGATCCAGAAACAGGGGCTCAAGGACAAGGTCGACATCCGGAGGACGGGCTGCCACGGGTTCTGCGAACGCGGCACGCTTGTGGTCATCTTCCCCCAGGAGACCTGCTACCTGAAGGTGAAGCCGGAGGACGTGCCGGAGATCGTCTCTAAGACACTGATGGAGGGAAAGGTTGTCGAGCGGCTGCTGTACACAGACGCCGACGGCAGGAAGATCGTGCACGAAGGGGACATTCCCTTCTACAAGCATCAGAGCCGCATTGTGTTCGGCAACAACCGGCTCATTGACCCCAAGCGGATTGAGGACTACATAGCCCTCGGCGGCTACAGCGCGGCCGCGAAGACACTGCTCAAGATGAAGCCGGAGCAGGTGCTGGCTGAGGTCAAGAAGGCCAACCTGCGGGGCAGGGGTGGAGGTGGGTTCCCGGCCGGACGCAAATGGGAGGCCACTCGGAACGCGCCCGGTAGCCCGAAGTACGTGGTCGTCAACGCGGACGAGGGCGACCCCGGCGCCTACATGGACAGAAGCCTGCTCGAGGGCAATCCGCACAGCGTGCTCGAGGGCCTGCTCATCGGCGCGTACGCCATCGGGTCGCACGAGGGATACGTGTACGTTCGGCAGGAGTATCCTCTGGCGGTCGAGAATCTCTCGATAGCGTTGGAGCAGGCCAGGGCGCTCGGGCTCCTGGGAAAGGACATTCTTGGGTCGGGGTTCGATTTCGACGTCAAGGTGCACAGGGGTGCCGGCGCGTTCGTCTCGGGTGAGGAGACCGCCCTCTTGACCGCGCTCGAAGGCAGGGTCGGCGAGTCCCGTCCCAAGTACGTATTCCCGGCGGTGCGGGGGCTGTGGGGAAAGCCCACCAACATAAACAACGTCGAGACCTGGGCGACCGTGCCGCTGATAATCAACAGGGGCGCCGACTGGTTCACCGGCATAGGCACTGCCGGCAGCAAGGGCACAAAGATATTCTCGCTGGTGGGCAAAGTAAACAACACGGGCCTCGTCGAGGTCCCGATGGGAATGAAGCTGAGGCAGGTCGTCTTCGACGTGGGAGGGGGCATACCGAAGGGAAAGCGGTTCAAGGCGGTCCAGACCGGGGGTCCCTCGGGCGGCGTGCTTCCGGAGAGCCTGCTGGACCTGCCGGTCGACTTCGACGAGCTGACCGGAGTGGGCTCCATGATGGGCTCCGGCGGAATGATCGTGATGGACGAGGACAACTGCATGGTGGACATCGCCCGGTATTTCCTCAACTTCCTGGCCGGCGAGTCCTGCGGCAAGTGTGTTCCGTGCAGGGAGGGCATCTACCAGATGCTCAAGATCCTGAACCGCATCTGCGACGGAAAGGGCAGCGAGAGCGACCTCGAGCTCCTGCAGGAGATAGCCGAGGTCGTCAGGGATTCCTCGCTGTGTGCGCTGGGCGGCACGGCGCCCAACCCCGTCCTGAGCACTCTCAGGTACTTCCGCGACGAGTACGAGGCCCACATCAAGGAGAAGCGCTGCCCGTCCGGCGTGTGCAAGGCGCTCATTTCCTATTACATCGACCCGGTCAAGTGCCAGGCGTGCATGATTTGTCTCAAGAACTGTCCGGTGGAGGCGATATCCGGCGGCAAGAACCTGGTGCACGTCATAGACCAGGAGAAGTGCACCAAGTGTGGAGGATGTTTGGAGGTCTGTCCGCCCAAGTTCGGGGCCGTGGTGAAGCTGTCCGGCGTGAAGGTGCCGGAGCCGGTTCCGCGCGGAACGGAGGTCTCCCGGGTCCACGCCTAGAGTCGCGGCCGGCGTCCGGAGACGCGGCCCGACGGCCGCGCGACGGGCGCCAGAAACCAGGAGTTACACATGCGTGAGGTCACAATCTGGATAAACGATGAAGAGGTCAAGGCCAAGGAGGGCATGACCATTCTGGAGGCCGCCCAGAAGGCCGGAATAGAGATTCCCACGCTCTGCCATCACGAGAAGCTCGCGCCTTACGGCGCCTGCCGGCTCTGCGTCGTGGAGCTCGTCGCAAACGGCAAGTCAAGGCTTGTCGCCTCGTGCGCATACCCGGTCCAAGAGGGGCTCGTGGTGCTGACCGAGTCCGAGCAGGTGGTCAAGAACCGGAAGATGATCCTGGAGTTCATGTGGGCCCGGTCACCGGGCGTGGAGCCTCTGAGGAAGTACGGCATGAAGTACGGAATCACGGGCGTGCAGGCCATACGGGAGTACGGCGTGGCTCCGGCCGGCCCAAAGTTCGACGTGGAGCCGTCGTTCTGCATACTGTGCGGGCTCTGCGTCCGCTACTGCGCTGAAGTGAAGAAGAAACACGCCATAGGCTTCATAGGAAGGGGCACGGAAAGGGAAGTTGTGTTCTTTCCCGA
>JAFGJU010000011.1 GCA_016928935.1 Candidatus Eiseniibacteriota bacterium
CGCGCCACGCGGTCCTGGCCGCGTCCAAGACGACTGCCACCGGCACGCCAGCTTCCCTGGCGACCCGGGCGCAGTCCTCGTATTCGGGTGAGGCCCTGTCAGGAAACCCGACTGGGACCTTGACCCGTATCCTGCCGAATCGGGTCTCTACTTCTTCCAGACTCCTTGACAGCTCCATCCTCTGCTGCGTCGTCACCCTCAGCCCCAGCGTGGTGGTCTGCTCGAAGACCTCCCGGGCGAGCTTACGCGCGAGCCCCGGCTCGGACAGCACCGTCAGGAGCGAGCCCGGCCTTCCCTTTTTCATCTGCACCGGGGTGAGGAACACCTCCAGGGCGCCCATTTGGAAAAGCCGCTCCTGGAGGAAGGAGTATATCTGCGGGTTCATGTCGTCGATCGTGGTCTCTATGACGTCCACCCACCCCAGCTCTGCCGGAGCGGCCTCACAGGCCCCCACGAACACTCTGAGTATGTTGGGCAGGGCAGCGAGCTGGTTGGTGCCGGCTCCGTGCCCCACGCTGTCCAGTCTGAACGGAGACGGCACGGCGTCCTGCGACGCCAGGGCGCTGACCAGCGCAGCGCCGGTGGGGGTCACGAGCTCGGCCTCCACGTCCAGCATGCGCACGCTCTTCCCGGCGAGCAGCTTCGCCGCCGCCGGAGCTGGCAGCGGCAGTGTGCCGTGCCGCGACTCTATCTCGCCCTTGCCGACGGACAGAGTGGACGCGTAGAGCTTCTCCACCCCCGAGAGATGAAGGCAGCAGGCCGCGCCGACTATGTCTATCACGGAGTCTATTGCGCCCACCTCGTGAAAATGCACCTCACCAGGCCCCACGCCATGAACCCAGGCCTCGGCCGCGGCGAGCTCGGAGAACACTCGCGAGCTCGTCTCCTTGACTGACTCCGGGAGCGAGCTCGCCCGTATGACGTCAAGCACTTCCGGAAGACGTCTCTCGCCGGCGTGGCCGTGTTTTGTCCTTGCGTGCGGCCCGGCGCTTTCCTCAGTCTCCACGATAAACCTCGTGCCCGCCAGGGAGCCGCGCCTCGTCCGCTCAGTCCGGATCTTCCATCCCCCAATGGGCAGCCGTTCGAGCAGCTCACGCAGCTCGTCCAGCTTGACTCCGGAGTCCAGAAAAGCAGCCACGAACATGTCGCCGCTTATGCCCGAGAAGCAGTCCAGGTAGGCGATTCTGACTCCGCTTTCGCGCTCGTTCATGCCTTGCCCTCCCTCCTGTTCCCGTGTGCCCTTTCGTCAGCGCGCCCCACCGACGGCCCGCGTCGCGCCTTGCGCCCGCGCCCCACGTTCGCGCCCGGCCTCAGGTTCGCGCCCGGCCCAGCGTTCGGCGCCCGCCTTGCGGCCGCGCCGCGCCGCACTCCACTCACCCGCCGCGGCCTCCGGCCGGGCTCCACTGCCGCCTTGCGCAGCTCGAGCGCCTTTCCCCTTGCGATGAGGGCGGCCGCGTACCCGGCGCCAAAGCCGTTGTCTATGTTCACAACCGTCACGCCCGAGGCGCAGCTGTTGAGCATGCCCAGGAGCGCGGCCACGCCGCCGAAGCTGGCACCGTAGCCCACGCTGGTGGGCACGGCTACGACCGGCCTGTCAGTCAGGCCGGCCACGACCCCCGGCAGCGCGCCCTCCATGCCCGCCACGGCCACTATGGCGTCGGCCTCCCAGAGTCTCTGCCTGTGCGAAATCACCCTGTGAATACCGGCCACTCCGACGTCGAAGACTCTCTCCACCTTGCAGCCCATTGCCTCGGCCGTCGCGCAGGCCTCCTCCGCGACGGGCACGTCCGAAGTGCCGGCAGTGACTACCAGCACGAGCCCGTCCGCCTCGGTCGGGCTCTTCCGGCCGCCGTGCGCCGACGCCCGGATGAAGACGACTCTGCCGACCGCGTTGTGTCTGGCGCCCCGGAACTTCTTCAACAACGTCTCCGCCACGCGGGGGTCCACACGCGTGGCCAGCACGGGCTCCCCCTCGTCCAGCATCTTCTCCACTATGTTCACTATCTGCCTCTCCGTCTTGCCTCCGCAGAACACGACCTCGGGGTAGCCGCACCTGAGACTCCTGTGGTGGTCGATCGTGGACTCTTCGACTGTTTCAAACGGCAGATGCCTGAGCAGCGAGAGTGCGCCTTCCACGCCCAGCCCACCCCTCTTAACCCTCGCCAGAATCTCTCTCAGTCTTTCGGTCTGCATCCAGGGCTACTCCTTTGCTGCTTACGCCGGCGGGCCCTGCGAGCCCCGGTCCTGTAGGCCCCGGTCCGGCGAGCCGCATAGGCCCCCCCAGGACCTGCAGAAGTCGTCCAGGCCGCTCACGCCGAGATCGGCCCCGAATTCCACCACAAGCCGCTTCAGGTCCTCCCACGAGCCGGTCTTGCCCAGAGACTTCCGCAGGCCGCCGGCCCCCACGAGCCCCTTGGTGTACCAACCCACGTGCTTCCTCATCGGGTAGAGCGACTGAAGCGACCGGTCGCTCCGACCCTCCACGAGCGCCATGTGCGCGAGAAGCAGTTCCAACCTCTCTCTCACAGTGGGCGGCGGCAGCAGCTCGCCGGCCTCCACGAGCCGTCTCGCCCTGTTGAAGATCCACGGATTGCCCAGGGCGCCCCTGCCCACCATGACGGCGTCGCAGCCGGTCTCTTTCAGCATGCGGAGCGCGTCTTGCGGTTCTGCGACATCACCGTTTCCTATCACCGGGATTCTGACGGCGCTCTTGGCCCTGGCTATTACCCCCCAGTCGGCCCTGCCCGTGAACTTGCCCGCCCTGGAACGCGCGTGCACCGTGACCGCGCTCACTCCGCAGTCCTCCAGCATTGCCGTGACCTTGTCCGCGTTGACGGTCCTCTCGTCCCAACCGCTCCTTATCTTGGCCGTGACAGGAACGTCCGCCGCGGCCACGGCGGCGGAGGCGATCCTCCTCAGCAGGGCGAGGTTGTTGAGCAGCGCGCTGCCGGCCTCTCTGCCCACCACCTTCCTGGCCGGGCAGCCGAAGTTCAGGTCTATGAGGTCCGGAGAAAGCTCCATCACCCTGGCAGCAGCGGCGGCCACGACTCCGGGGTCCGAGCCGAAGAGCTGTACACCGATGGGCCTTTCCTCGGGCAGGAAATCGAGCAGCTCCAGAGTGCGCTTGTTCCCGCGCCTGACGCCGTCGGCGCTGACCATCTCGGTGTAGACCAGGGAGGCCCCGTTGAGCCTGCATACCAGCCGGAAGCTGCTGTCCGACACCCCGGCCAGCGGAGCCAACACCAGCTTTGAGTCGAGCGAGAGCTTTCCTATGCTGAATCCCAAGTCACACCCCCCTGCCGGCGGCCGGCCGCCGTTCGGCCCGGCCGACGCCGCCCTCTGCGGCGGTGCCTCGTGCGCTCCGGGTCACTTCCAGCGGCGGCACGCATCCTCGACCAGCCGTCTCACGTCGCGGAAGTCCCGGAAGGACGCGCAAGTCTTGCCCTCCTCCCTGCACAGTCGGGCCAGGTCACCCTTGGCCAGGACCAGGTCGGAGTCTTCGAGCGCGCACCTGTCCGAGTAGCCGTCCCCGACAAACACAACCCTGCCGTGCCTCTCCCTGTACCTGCGCACGTGGTAGCCCTTGCAGTTCCCGCAGCTCTCACATCCCAGGCCGAAATACGGAAACTCCGGCTCTATCCCCGTCTCGTTGAACTTGAGATGATTCGCGAAGACCGGAAGATGAGAAAGACCGTGCTTTCTGAGCACGACCTCTATGTAGAAATCGAGCCCGTCGCTCACCACCGCCAGCGGAATGTCCTCGGCCGCGCACCAGTCCGCGAACTCGTGGAAATACTCGTCAATCTCAAAGCTCTCCGCGAGCTCAACGACTTGCTCACGGGTGACTCTGATCAGCCGGCACTCCCTGGTGAGACATTCCTTCGAACCGATCTCTCCCCTCAGCCAGGACGCGATGAGGTCCTCCCAATCCGCGCCGCCCGCGAATCTCCTGAAGAGGGTGCTGCCGATGTCGCCCTTCGAAATCGTCCCGTCAAAGTCGCAGAGCACTGCTGGTTTCGACGTCATGGGCTCACTGTTTCGCGGCGGACGACACCTTTTCGCCGGACGCGGTCTCTTCGGCGGGAGCCATCGCCTGAGCCAGTCTGAAGAGGTCGGCCGTTGTGTGGGCCTTGCGAAGGATCTCGAATCCCTTCTGCACCTGCGGGTCGCCCTCGGAGTGCACGATGAAGGCGGCCTCCTCGCCGGAAAGCTGCGACGCGATCTCGCGCGCTATGGCTCGTTCGATGTAAGCGCGGTCGTCTTCGAACTGCTTCTCGACGTAGTCAATCTTCTTGTCCTTGACGAAGTGTTTGAACTCGCTCACTACGGACGGCGTCACCCTGAAGGCGTCCGGCTTGGTGCCCTTGTGCTTGTCCAGGTATTCGAAGGCGAACTTGTAGAACGCCAGGTTCCTCTCCAACTGCTCGGCCACGGCCGAAATCCTGGGATAAGGCACGACGACGTCCGGCAGGACGCCGCCGCCGCCGTAAACCGTCCTGCCCCCGGCGGTCTTGAACGCCGGGTCTTCCGCCTTCTCGGCCGACTTCCCTATCTTGATGTCGCCCGCCGTCCTGACCTCCTGCCTGGATTCTTCCCTGTGTATGCAGCGGCCGCTCGGCGTGAAGTACTTGGCCGTCGTCAGCTTCAGCGCGGCGCCCTCCCTCAGCGGGAACACGCTCTGCACCGAGCCCTTGCCGAAGGACCTCTCCCCGACCAGTATGCCGAGGTCGAGGTCCTGAATCGCGCCGGCCACGATCTCCGAGGCGCTGGCGCTCCCCCCGTC
>JAFGJU010000059.1 GCA_016928935.1 Candidatus Eiseniibacteriota bacterium
CTGGGGCATGTCGCCTCCGGTATCTGGTTACGTTTCGGCGGGGGCGCGCCTGTTGTCGCGGGCCCCGCCTGACAGTCAGTTCGTCAGATCGTTCACCGGGCAGCCGGAGCGCATGTGGGCCGGTTCGTCACGACCCCGCGGCCGCGGCCTCCCGCCCCGCTAACTCACCGCCGCCGCCTCTTTGGCCTTCTTGGGAGCAAGGGCGCTCTTGGCGAACGCGATTTCCTCCGGGGTGACCTTCTTTCTCAGCTCCTCCACCGCCCGCATCACCTCCGCGTACTTCTGGCCCTCGGCGGCGCTTATCCACTCGAGCTGGAGCCTCTCGGGCCTTACCCCGGCCTTCTCCAGCTTGTCCCAGAGCTTCTCCACCCTGATCTGCGTCTGCCTGTTCGCGTTGATGTAGTGGCAGTCGGCGAAGTGGCAGCCCGAGACCAGCACGATGGGCGCGCCCCTGCGGAACGCGTACAGGACAAACTCCTCCTTCACTCTTCCGCTGCACATGGTCCTGATGACGCGGTTCGAGGTCGGGTACTGGAGCCTGGATATTCCCGCGAAGTCGCCGCCCGCGTACGAGCACCAGTTGCACGCGAACACGACCACCTTTTCCTCCGGCTTGTTTTCCAGCATGGCGTCGATCTGCGCGTATATCTGCGCGTCGTTGAAGTGGTGCATCTCGATGGCCCCGAACGGGCACTCGGCGCCGCAGGTGCCGCAGCCGGCGCAGGCCGCCTCGATGACCCTGGGCGGAATCTTGGCCTTGCGGTCGGTCGGCGTGATCGCCTTGTACGGGCAGACCTTGACGCAGAGCCCGCAGTACTTGCACAGGTCCGGGTCGATGTGAGCCGTGATGGCCTCAACGGCGATCCTGCCCGCCGAGAGCACTATGTTGGCCCTGGCCGCAGCGGCCGACGCCTGGGTCACGCTATCCTTGACGTCCTTGGGCGACTCGGCGCATCCGGCCAGGTACACGCCTCTCGTTGGGGCGTCCACCGGCTTCAGCTTGGGATGCGACTCCATGAGAAACCCGTCGGACGTGCGGGATAGAGTAAGAAGATGCCTGAGTGCGGCGCTGTCCTGACGCGCGAGGAGACCCACGGACAGCACCAGCATCTCGAACTCGTGCCTTTCGATCTTGCCGGTGGTGGTGTTCTCCACGGTCACTATCAGGTTCCCTGTGGCCGGGTCTTCCTCGACCTCGCCCGGCAGGCCTCTGACGTACTTAACCCCCTCGGCCTTGCTCTTCATGTACAGGTCCTCGAACCCCTTGCCGAAGGCCCTGATGTCCATGTAGAAAACCGTGCTTTGTATTTCCGGGTAATGGTCCTTCAAGAGCACGGTGTCCTTTATGGTGTTCATGCAGCAGATGTTGCTGCAATAGGGGTTCCCCCTCTTCTGCGAGCGCGACCCAACGCACTGGATGAAGCCTATGGACTTGGGCCTCTTCCTGTCGCCCGGCCTGATGAAGTGGCCCTCGGTCGGGCCGCCGGCGCAGATGAGACGCTCGAATTCCATGCTGGTGATGACGTTGGGGAAGCTGCGGTAGCCGTACTCGTCCAACTCCGTCGGGTCGTACACGTCGTTTCCTATGGCCACGATTATCGCGCCCACTTCCAGAGTCACCAGTTCGTCCTGCATGTCGAAGTCTATGCACTTCTTCTCGCAGACGTCCAGGCACTTGGCGCAGGCGATCGGATTGTTGCCCAGGCAGGCCTTCATGTCGATGATGTAGCTGGACGGCACCGCCTGTGGGAAGGGGAGGTATACGGCCTTCCTGGACGAGAAACCCATCTGGAACTCGTCGGGCACGGCGACGGGGCACACCTTCGCGCATTCAGCGCACGCAGTGCACTCCTTGTTGTTCACGTACGTGGCCTTCTTCCGGACCACGACCTTGAAGTTCCCTACGTATCCCGAGACGCTCTCGACTTCGCTGAAAGTCATCAGCTCTACTTTCGGATGTCGACCGACATCCATCATCTTCGGTCCCAGGATTCATATGGAACAGTCCATCGTGGGATAGGTCTTGTCGAGCTGAGCCATTATCCCGCCGATGGAAGGTTCTTTCTCTACCAGGTAGACCTGGTAGCCCGCGTCCCCGAGGTCCAGCGCGCTCTGTATGCCGGCTATGCCGCCGCCTATCACGAGGGCCTTTCTCGTGACCGGGATCTCCTTCTCGAACTGTTCCTGGAGAAGGCGGGCCCTGGCCACGGCTATCTTGACCATGTCCTTGGCCTTCTCCGTCGCGGCCGCCCTGTCGGTCGAGTGAACCCAGCTGCAGAGCTCGCGCAGGTTGGCCATCTCCAGAAGGTAAGGGTTGATTCCCTCCTCGGCCACGCACGCCCTGAAGGTCGGCTCGTGCATCCTGGGGCTGCAGGAAGCCACCACGACTCTGTTGAGCCGGTCCTCGCGGATGTGCCGCTTGATCTCGTTCTGGCCCGGGTCGGCGCACGTGTACTTGTTCAGGACCGCCGACGCAACGTCGGGGAGCGTCTCCGCAAACTTGCGGAC
>JAFGJU010000060.1 GCA_016928935.1 Candidatus Eiseniibacteriota bacterium
CAGGGCGGCGTGGCGGCCAACCCGGGCATGGTGAGGGCCTTCGCACGAGTCCTGGAGCTTGAGGAAGAGGCGCTGGTCATACCCGAGTACTTCGCCTCGATGGGCGCAATCGGCGCCGTGTACGACTCACTGGACCAGGGCATCCGCACGGAGTTCCCGGGCTTCGCCAAGATGGAAAAGTTCCTGGATGAACGGTTCGCCCAGAAAGAGGAGAAATTCCTGGAGCCCCTGAGCACTGCCAAGGGCGGGACCACCCTGCCCTTCGGCAAGAAGGGAGAGCCAAGACCCGGGGCCAACGGCAAGATTCCGGCGTACCTGGGAGTCGACGTCGGCTCCATAAGCACGAACGTGGTCGTGATGGACACGGACAAGCGCGTCCTGGGCAAGTGCTACATCATGACGGCGTCCCGGCCCATAGAGGCGGTCCAGCGGGGCCTCAAGATCGTGGGTGACATCGTGGCGGACAAGGTGGAGATCCTGGGCGCATGCACGACCGGCTCCGGCAGGTATCTCACGGCGGACTTCATCGGGGCCGACCTCGTCAAGAACGAGATAACGGCCCAGGCCCGCGCGGCGGCCGAGATAGACCCCACCGTCGACACCATATTCGAGATAGGCGGCCAGGACTCCAAGTACATAAGCCTGGAGAACGGCGCGATAGTGGACTTCGAGATGAACAAGGTGTGCGCCGCCGGCACCGGGAGCTTCCTGGAGGAGCAGGCGGAGCGGCTCGGGATAAACATAATCGGTGAGTTCAGCAAGCTGGCCCTGGAATCGACCAGCCCGTGCTCCCTGGGTGACCGCTGCACGGTCTTCATGGAAACCGAGCTGGTGCGCCACCAACAGGGCGGGAGCACGAAGGACAGCCTGGTGGCCGGCTTGAGCTACTCCATCGTCAACAACTACCTGAACAAGGTGGTGGCCGGAAAGAAGGTCGGAAACCGCATCTTCTTCCAGGGTGGCGTGGCGGCCAACAAGGGCGTGGTGGCCGCGTTCGAGAAGGTGACGGGGAAGCCCATCACGGTCCCGGAACATCACGAAGTCACCGGCGCCATCGGATGCGCCCTCCTGGCCATGGAGAACGACAAAGGTCAGGGGAGCACCTTCAAGGGCTTCGACCTGAGCAACAGGGCCTACGAGGTGACGTCGTTCGAGTGCACCGACTGCCCCAACCATTGCGAGATAAACTGCGTCAAGGTGGCGGGTGAGAAGCCGCTCTACTACGGCAGCCGCTGCGAGAAGTACGACGTGGACAGGAGGAGCTCCAAGGGCGACCATCTGCCCGACCTTTTCAAGGAGAGAGAGGAATTCCTGCTCAACACGTACAAGGACCGCACCGACCTGCCCAAGAACGCGCCCAAGGTGGGCATGCCGAGGAGTCTCATCTTCCACGACCTCTACCCTCTCTGGAAGGCGTTTTTCTCCGAGCTGGGCTGCAGGGTCGTGCTTTCGGCCCCGACCTCGAAGAGTGTGATACACCGCGGGTGCGAGGGCTCGGTCGTGGAGACTTGCTTCCCGATGAAGATCGCTCTGGGGCACGTGATGACGCTGGCCGACAGCAAGTTGGACTACGTCTTCCTGCCCAGCGTCATCAACCTGCCGCGGAACGAGGACGACTTCACCGACAGCTTCGTCTGCCCGTACATACAGAGCTTCACCTACATGGTGCGCGGGGCGATAGACTTCGAGACGAAGAGGGCAAAACTATTGAACCCGCACGTGTGGCTGGAGATGGGTCCTGAACACCTGGCCAAGGCGATGGCCGACGTGGGCAAGGAGCTGGGAGCGAGGCCCGAGGCCGTCAAGAAGGCTGCCGCCGTTGCGTGGAACGCCTACGAGCAGTTCCAGAGGTCGTGCGAGGCCAGGGGCAGGGAAATCCTCTCCTCGCTCAAGGAAGGCCAGAGGACCGTCGTCATAGTGAGCCGTTCGTACAACGGATGCGACCCGGGCGCGAACCTCGAGATACCGAAAAAGCTGCGCGGCATGGGAGTGCTGCCGATACCCATGGACTTCCTCCCGCTGGACGACACGAGCCTCAGCGGCCAGTGGCCGAACATGTACTGGAGGTACGGCCAGAAGATACTGTCCGCGGCGGAGATCGTCGCGAACGACCCCAGACTCACGGCCCTCTACTTGACCAACTTCGGATGCGGGCCGGATTCCTTCGTGGCTCGCTTCTTCAAGGAGAGGATGGGCGACAAGCCGTATCTTCAGATAGAAGTGGACGAGCACAGCGCGGACGCCGGCGTCATCACAAGATGCGAAGCGTTCCTGGACAGTCTCGAGGGCGCCAAGGACAGAGGCAAGGCTCCGCGGTGGGAGTTCAAGACTCTCAACATCGACAAGGGCAACAAGAGAATCGTGCTCATCCCCAGGATGGCCGACCACGCGTACGGCCTGGCGGCGGCGTTCGAGGCCAGCGGAATGCCCGCCGACGTGCTGCCGGAGCCGGACGAGGAGACGCTTCACTGGGGCAGGAAGTACACCACGGGCAAAGAGTGCTTCCCGTGCATTGTCACCACCGGCGACATGGTGAAGTTCGTCAACAGGCCCGACTTCGACAGGAAGAAGTACGCCTTCTTCATGGGCGGCTCCGGAGGGCCCTGCCGCTTCGGGCAGTACAACGCTCTCCAGAGAATAATCCTGGACGAGCTGGGGTACGCGGACGTGCCCATCTACGCCCCCAACCAGGCGTCCAGCTTCTACGACGACCTGGGCGTGGTCGGCAGGCGATTCCTGAGCCTCGGATGGCTGGGCATCGTGGCCATAGACATGCTCTACAAGTGGCTCCTGGAGACGCGGCCCTACGCGGAGGACAGGGCGCTGGTGGAGAAAGTCTACTGGCGGCAGGTGCACGAAATCTGTGACGTCATCAGGAAAAACGGAAGCCGCAAGCAGATAAGGGAGGCCATCGAGAGAAGCAGGAAGGAATTCGAAAAGGTAACGGTGGACCGTTCTCACAGAAAGCCCATCATCGGCCTCGTGGGCGAGATCTACGTGCGCTCGAACGACTTCAGCAACAACAACGTAGTGGAACAGATAGAATCGCTGGGCGGCGAGGTCTGGATGGCTCCCATTTACGAGTGGTTCCTTTACCGCAACTTCCGTCGCCACATGCGGAGCAGCCTGGAGCGCGACTACAAGCTCCTCGTGAAGAACTACCTCAAAGACATGGTGATGAAGCGGGACGAGCACATGCTGTCCCATCCGTTCGAGGGGCTGATAGCCAATTCCAAAGAGCCGACGTCCAGAGAGGTCCTTCGGCTGGCCTCGCCGTACCTGCATTACAGCTTCGAGGGAGAGGCCATTCTGACCGTCGGCAAGGCGATAGACTTCATCAACAAGGGCCTGTCCGGAGTGGTGAGCGCGATGCCGTTCACCTGCATGCCCGGCACCATCTCGCATGCTATACTGAAGCTCATCCAGAAGAAGGAAGGCGGCTTCCCGTTCCTCAACATGGTGTACGACGGCATGGAGCAGGCCAACACGCTGACGAGGCTCCAGGCCTTCATGCACCAGGCGAAGGAATACCAGAAGCGCCGGCTCGCGTCGCGGGGCACCCCGGGGGCCGGAGGAGCGGGCGGCAAGGAGGTTCGGGGCGGGGCGGCCGGCAAAGGTGCCGGCACCGAAGGGATTGGGCCCAAGAGTGCCCGGACCGGACGGACCGGGGCGAAACCGACTGGGGCCGAAGGCCCCGGAGCCGAGGAGACGCCGGAGCCGGCCGGGAGCGCCACCCGCTGACAGGAACGCACTGAGCGAACGCGGAAGAGTTCTCGGGCCGGCCGTCGCGCGGG
Organism: Candidatus Eiseniibacteriota bacterium; assembly: GCA_016928935.1. Lineage (GTDB taxonomy): Bacteria > Eisenbacteria > RBG-16-71-46 > JAFGJU01 > JAFGJU01 > JAFGJU01. Next base: position 3,795 of record JAFGJU010000060.1, read on the forward strand.
CGCGGCGGAAGGGCTGACAGGAATGCACTGAGCGAACGCGGGAGAGTTCTCGCCCGGCTTCCGCTGACAGGAGACGAGGCGGAGCCTCGCAGTTTCCTCACAACCCCTACCAGGTTTTCGGGTCATGGATGTCTTCCTGGGCATAGACGTCGGCTCCGTGAGCACCAACCTGGCGCTCCTCGACCCCGACCTCAACGTAGTCTACGACCTCTATCTCAGAACCTCCGGCAGGCCGATAGACGCCGTCCAGCGGGCGGTTTCTGCGGCCCGCGGCTATCTCCCGCCGCGCTCCACAGTCCTGGCCGCCGGCGCCACGGGCAGCGCCAGACGCCTGGCCGGCGAGCTCATCGGGGCCGACGTGGTCAAGAACGAGATCACCGCGCATTCAGTGGCGGCCATCCATTCCGAGCCCCGGGTCCGGACGCTCATAGAGATAGGCGGGCAGGACTCCAAAATAGTGATTATACGCAACCAGGTGGCGGTCGATTTCGCGATGAACTCGATATGCGCGGCCGGCACCGGCTCTTTCCTGGACCAGCAGGCCAACCGGCTGTGCGTCCCGATAGAGGAATTCGGAGACCTCGCCCTCAAGTCCACGGCGCCCGTCAGGATCGCCGGGCGCTGTACGGTATTCGCCGAAACCGACATGATCCACAAACAGCAGGTCGGACACAAAGTCGAGGACATCGTGGCGGGCCTCTGCCGGGCCCTGGTGCGGAATTACCTGGCAAACGTGGCCAAGGGAAAGGAAATCCTGGCGCCGGTAGTGTTCCAGGGGGGCGTGGCCGCCAACGCGGGCATCAGGAAGGCCCTGGCTGACGAACTGAAGACGGAGATAATAGTCCCGGACAGATACGGGGTCATGGGCGCAATCGGCGCGGCGCTCCTCGCGTCCGAGTGGAGGGAGGAGGCGCGCTCGGCAAGCCACTTCAGGGGCTTCGAAATCGGGGAGGTTTCCTACAAGACTACGAGCTTCGAGTGCAAAGAGTGCCCCAATCAGTGCGAGGTGATTGAGGTCCTGATGAACGGCGTCAAGATCGCCGGCTGGGGCGACAGGTGCGGAAGGTACCAGACCGGGAAGACGGAGCCGCCCCCCTGCGGGGAGTGCGTCGAGAGCGAGGAAAGCCTCGCGAGGTGAGGTGTCGGGCAGAATGGCCACAATCGGAATCCCGCGCGCCCTCCTGTACCACAGGTACCACCTCCTGTGGGAGGCCTTCTTCACGGCCCTGGGGGAACGCGTGGTCGTGTCACCTCCTACGAACAGGGGAATCCTGGACCTGGGACTACAGCACTCCCTGACGGACATCTGCCTGCCCGTGAAGCTTGCCTGCGGTCACGTCATC
>JAFGJU010000061.1 GCA_016928935.1 Candidatus Eiseniibacteriota bacterium
CATTCAGGGTGCTTGCCTAACACTGCGTCACGCCCACTCTTCTCGAAGGACCTCATGCAGCGTCAAGAACGTTCCGACCATCCCGGCGCCCACCCCGACGAGAATGAAGACGCCCATCAGTGTCGGTGACAGGAAGGTGATGTCCGGCAGTCTCTGGGTGAAGACCCGGTGAACAGCGTAGAGCAGGCCGAGGGCGACCAGAGCGGACAGGATCGTGTGGAAGAGACCCTCCAGCAGGAACGGGGCTCTGACGAAATGGCTTGTGGCTCCCACCACCCTCATGATGGCGATGCCCTCCTTGCGGGCGAGCACCGCCAGTCTGACCACGTTGGCCACGACGAACGCCACGGCCAGGCCCACGACGGCGCCTACTATGACGTTCAGCACCGTAAGACTTTTCAGAAGGCGGTCCAGTCTGAGCGCCCACGGGCCGCCGTAGCTGACCTCTTCTATTCCCTTCAGGCTTCCTATGAAGGCCGCCACCCTCTCCATTGCCTCGGCGTCTCCCTGCCCGGCCTTGAGCTTCACCTCGAACGAGGCCGGCAGGGGGTTCGAGCCGAGAGCGTCCAGGACCTGGTCCTCGCCCAGGGACTTCCGGAACTGCTCCAGCGCCTCTTCCTTGCTCACGAACGCCACGCTCTCCACCTCGGCCTGCGCGGCCATCTGCTGTCTCATGAAGTCCATCTGACTGTTCGACACTCCGTCCTCAATGAACGCCACAATGCCCTTCCTCTGTTCCAGTCGCGCCGAGACCAGCTCCACGTTTGCGGTCACCAGGAGGACTATTCCAAAGACCATCAGAGAGGCGGTCGTGGAGACCAGGGTCGCGGCCGTCAGCGACTTCTGCCTCACGAACCCCTGCAGTGCCTCTCCCAGAAAGTAACGTGTCCTGCTCAGGAATTTTTCCATGTCAGAATAGCGGGCCTCCGCCGGGCTCGAACAACCTGCCCTCGTTTATTCTGGCCGCCCGGCAGCCGAGCTTCTGCGGGACGGCCTCGTTGTGAGTGGCGACTATCGTGGCCGTTCCGCCGGCGTTGATGTCACAGATGATCTGTATTATCTGGTCGCCGACCACAGCGTCTAGGTTTCCCGTGGGCTCGTCGGCCAGGAGCACCATGGGGTCGTTCACTATGGCTCTGGCCAGCGCCACGCGCTGCTGCTCGCCGCCAGAGAGCTCCCTCGGGAGCGCGCTCCTGCGGTGGCAGAGCCCCACTCGGCCCAGGGCGTTCATGACCCTCTGCTTGAGCTCCGTGCCCCCGGAGGTCCCGGAGATCCTGAGCGGCAGCGCCACGTTCTCGAAGGCCGTCCTGTCCTGGATGAGACGGAAGTCCTGGAACACAACGCCGACCTGCCGCCTCAGCATGGGGATTTTGCTCCGCGGGATTGTGTTGCTGACGAAGCCGCCCACGACGACCTGGCCGGACGTCGGCATCTCGCCCATGTAGACCATCTTGAGAAGCGTGCTCTTGCCGGCGCCGCTCGGTCCCACAACGAAGAGGATCTCTCCCTGCTGGATCTGGAAGTTGACGTCGCTCAGAGCAACGCGGTTCCCCGGGTACGTCTTCGTGACATGAAAAAACCGGATCAAGTAACGCTCCCCAATGTTCGTCCGGCGTCCCCAACGTTCGCCGGGACGGCGCGATATTCGGCCGGGCCTCTAGTGTTCACCCGCCGGTCTCATCGCGGGGCCGTTATCCTCAGTCCCATCGCAGCGGCAATCGTACTTTCTCGGACAGGCTCGCAGCAAGAAGTATCGCCGAGATCATGCCCTCGGCCAGAGCGCGACCCCGCCAGGCCAGGTCCTCGGCTGTGCCGTGACCGGGCGAAGTGCGCACGAACGGGAGACCCAAAGTCAGGTTCACGGCGCGGTCACCGGCCAGGAGTTTGGCGGGTATGAGCGCCTGGTCGTGATACATTGCCACGGCGGCGTCGAAGTCTTTCCATTTTCCCCGGGAGAAAAAGCTGTCGGCGGGGAAAGGCCCATCCGCCACCACACCCTTTCTCCGCGCCGCACGGATGGCCGGCTTTATCACGCGTTCCTCTTCTTCACCGAGGAGGCCCGCCTCTCCCGCATGCGGGTTGAGCGCCAGCACCGCGAGCCGCGGATTCGCGACCCCGAACAGCCTTCTCATTGCCGTGTGAGTCAGGCCGAGAGTTCCCTCCACGCCCGACCTGTCGAGCTCACGCGCCAGACGGCCTATGGGAGTGTGCGTCGTCACCAGCGACACGCGGAGTTCTTCCGACACGAACATCATTACGGTGCGCCGCACGCCGCACAGCTCTCTAAGCATCTCGGTGTGTCCGGCGAAACGCAGGCCTGCGGCGGCAAGCGTCACCTTGGAGATGGGCGCCGTGACGACGGCCCGCGCGCGACCGGCGGCGCAGAGACGCACGGCCTCTTTCACGCAGGCGAACGCCATTTCTCCTCGCTGCCCGGGGCTCGAGCCCGACGGCAGCCCGGGCGGGGCGACGACAAACATCACGTGCCGCTTGCGGCCGACGTTCCAGAAGCCCAAGTGTGTCCGATATGCACGCGGCCCTTGTCCGTTCTGTCGCCCGATTCGCGCGGCCCGGTCGCGCCGATGCGACGGCTTCACGAGGTAGGACGAAATTCCGGGCAGAGCGAGGGGAGAGTCCTCCTCGGAAACCTCCACCAGGTCGACGGCGACGCCGGCGAGCAGGGCCGCGCGCTCCAACGTCCGGACCGAGCCGACCACTATGGGTAAGACCCTGCCAGCTACCTCCTTCGAGGCCAGGGCCTTGACCACCACCTCGGGCCCGACGCCCGAGGGGTCCCCCATCGTTATCGCGACTGAGAGCGGTGTAGATGACCTTTTCATGGGAAGCGCGCGAAAAACAGTAGTAAGCCGGCCGGAGGGTGTGGGAGCCGTTTGCAGCACCGGGCGTGCTCCGGCCGCGGGTCATGTCCAGCCCGGCTGCACTCTTTCAATCGAAGGGCCCGGAAACCTGCGTCTGGCCTGTCACCCTGTAGTAGGAAGTCGCCTGCGCCTTGCTGACGTTGCCTTCGGGCAGAGCAAGGACGCAGAAGGCCAGTTCGTGCGGGCCGTGAGTGACGCTCACCTCGTCACCCACTTTGACTTCCTTGCTGCTCTTCGCGGGCCGGCCGTCTATCAGGACTTTCCCCTCGTCGCAGAGCTTTGCCGCCAGCGACCTGCTCTTTACCACACAGACTTTCTTCAGAAAGACGTCGATCCGCAACCGGCCTCCGCCGCTTGGAGACGCCCCCCGGAGCTCGCGCCCGCCCCCTGGCAAACGGGCCAGGCGGCGTCGCGATTACGGCGCGGGCCTCTCGCCAACTGGCTGTCTACGGCAACCTCACGTCGACGTAAGTCTTTTTCCTGAGCTCCGCCACCCACTGCTCGTATTCGTTCTGCGACTTCTCCTGGATCACGAGCTGCCTCAGGCGGTCCTTTATCTCGTCGAACGTGTAGTCTCTCTCAGCGGTCTTACCCACCACCTTGAAGATGTGGTAGCCGACGTCCATCGGTACAACTTCCGTGACCCCACCGACGGGGACACCCTTTATGGCGTTCTTTATGACCGGCGACAGAGTCTCGAGCACGAAGCTTCCTATCACCCCGCCCTTGCCGGCCGACAGCGGGTCCTGCGAGTACTGGGCGGCCAGGCTCTCAAACGCCTCGCCCGACTCAGTCTTCTTGCGAACCTGCGTCGCCAGCGCTCTCGCATTCTCCTCGGCCTCGTCCGTCGGGATCGTCTTGAGAAGGATGTGCTTCACGTGTGCGGCGTCCTCCTGCTTCTCCACGAGCTTGATGAGGTGGTAGCCGAACCTGCTTCTCACCGGCTCGCTCACCTGCCCCGGCTCGAGGGCGAAGGCGGCCTTTTCGAAGGACTCCTCAAACTCGCCCTTGCGGAAAGTTCCGACGTCGCCACCCCTTTCGGCGCTGTCGTCATCCGAGTGGTTTCTGGCCAGGTCCTCGAAGCTCTCCCCGGACTTTATCGCCTTCAGTATGTCCTCCGCCCGGGCCCTGGTGGAGGCGTCCACGAGGGAGTCCACCTCGGGCAGGATGACTATCTGTGCGAGCGTTATCTCGGGGGGCCTCTTCGGCAGCTCCTCTTTCCGCTCTTTGTAGAAGTCGTCAACTTCCTTGTCCGTGACCTTTATCCTCGAGCTCACCTGCCTGTCGACAAGCTTCTTCGCCAGAAGCTGATTCTCGAGCTCCTTGCGGTATCTGGTCTTGAGGTCCTCGACCGTGAGGTTTTCCCTCGCAAGCTCCTCGGCGAACCGCTCCTCCGTGCCCATCCTGTTCTTCACTTCGTTGAGCGCGTCGTCCACGGCCGCGTTCAGCTCCTCGTTGGACACCACGATCTTCCGCTCCCTCGCCTCGTTCACGATGAGCTTGGCGTTGATCATGCTTTCCAGGATGTCCTTGGTCACTTTTTCCACCTGGACCGAGTCCGTGGGTGCGATCTGTGCCTGGATGCAGTAGACCATCACCTGTTCATCCAACTCGCTCTTCAGGATCACCTCTTTGCCGACGATTGCCGCGACGGATTCCACCGGCTGGACGGCCGGAGTCTGCTGCGCCGCGCTCGGAGGCCCGTACAGGACTGCCGTCGCGAGCGCGAGCAGAGCGACCGCTGCTAAGACTGGTGAGACTACGTTCCTGACGTTGATACTTGCCACGTTACACTCTCCTCCTGAATCGGTGCGCTCGCATCCGCCGGGACGGCCGAGCAATGCCGTTCCAAGCTACTTGGTCTGCTGCTGTGATTTCTTGGGCTCCTGCGCCTTGGGCGCCTCGGTTGGAGCTCCCAGGGTGACTCCGGCCAGCACTTCTTCGTGTATCTCGGGTTTGTACTTTTCCCGCAGGCTCTTCAGAAGCTCCTGGAGCAAGACCTCTTCCTTCTGGGCGCGAACGTCGTTCACGACGTGAACCCAGGCCAGGTTGATGGGCGACGGGACCGCGGGCTTCTTGGCCAGAAGCTGCAGGATCATGAAGCCCTCCCGCGTCTCGCCAGGGCCGGCGATCTCCCCGACCTTCAGGTTCTTCGTCAAGGAGTCCACCATTGCGTCCCTGCCGGCGTTCGTCTGCCACTCGCCGTCACGAGCTTTGGTGACGGGGTCAACGGAATTCTCGCGCACGAGCTTCTTGAAATCCTTGCCGGCTCTGGCCAGGGCCACAAGAGAATCGGCCGTTACCCTCTCTTCGACGATCAGCCTCCTGAGCGTCAGCACCGCGGGGGTCCCGTATTTTTCCTGGTTCTCCCTGTAGTGCTCGAACACCTCCGTGTCGGACATCTTCACGCTGTCGCGGACGAACTTCTGGTAGAGGGTCTCGACCATCTTCTCTTCCCTCAGTCTCACCAGGTCTTTCTTGACGGCCGGGCGCTTGTGTATCTTCAGCTTTCTGGCCTCGACGGCGAGCGGCTCCGTGATGGCCTCCGATTCGACCATCCCTCTTATCTCCTCAAAGGTCGTGGTCGTCGGAAGGGCGGTCACCCCGCCCGCCTCCAGACTCTTCACGAAATCGGCAATCGTGTACTTGCCCTCTTTGGTAGTCGCAAGCACCGTCGCTCGCTGCTCTGCGGAGAAGCGTTTCTCAATCTCCCTGGGTGTGGCCTCGGCCTCCGTCGTGCAGGCCCACACGCCCTGCGCCAGGACCCTGATCGTCTCGTCGTCCAGCACGAGGTTGTGCGTCTTTCTGGTCTTCTCCACGAAGTTTGTCGCCAGGGTCCTTCGCTTATCCATTATCAGCATGGACTCCAGCTGAGTCTTCAGCTTGTCGTAGGGGTCGAGCTGTCTCTTGCGTTTCTCCTCGACTTTCAAGATATGCCACCCGAACGGCGTCTTGAACGCGTCGCTCACCTCGCCCGGCCGAAGCCTGAAAGCCCAATCGAAAAACTCGGAGGAGTCCGAGGGCTCCTTGGAGAAGAACCCGAGATCCCCGCCCATCGCTGAAGTGGTTGCGTCTTCCGAGTACAACTTGGCCATCTCCGCGAAATCCCGGCCGGCCCTTATTTGCCTCAAGACGTCCAATGCACGCAGCGAGTCACTGAGCACGATGCGCCTGGCGTGGACTTCGTCCTGCCGCGTCATGTCCTCGTAGCGCTGCTTTATCTCCTTCTCTGTGACCTTGGATTTTTCCATTATCTCGGCGCTGTAGAGCTCTCTCAGAAGGTACTGCTGCTCGAGCCTCTTTATGGCGGCAATGGTTTCTTCGGCCTTGTCGAGCTTCCTGTCGTAGGACGCAAGCACAAGGAGCTCCTTGTCGATGATGTCGTCCAGGAACCGCCTTTTGCCCTCCTCTCCGGCGTCCTGCGGCAGGTAGCCGGGCGGGATTCTCATGTAGGTCTCCTGGAGGTCTCCCACCGTGATTTTCCGCGAACCCACTTCTGCCACGACCTTCTTGGACTCATCCCTGCTGCATGCGGTCACGGCAACAAGCAGGATTATAACGACATACAGAACCTTCTTCATGAGTTTATTACCCTCCAGAACTGCCCGGTTCCAAACAAAATGGGGATACCATCCCCTTCCGTTCAAGAGATTCAAACTACTTGACGCTAGCACACGAGTTCAGGGCTTTCAACAGCTTTTTGGTCCTGGAGAACGGCGTTCCGGCCTCATTTGTGAGCCTTATCTGCATGCGTTGGCCCATCGCGAACTCTATCTGGAACGGCAGCGTGCGCACGAGGCAAGTCGCCTCTCTTTTGGACAACCGCCTGGACAGCGTCAGCAGACTGCGGTCGCGCCCCACCGTAATGGAATCGAGCGGAAGGCTCTTGCACTGGAGTCGAATCCTTCGCAGTTCCAGGAGAGACAGTGTCGGAATGGGCAGCGGCCCGAACCTGTCCTCCAGCTCTTTCTCCACGAGGCTTACCGCCTCGGGCGCGCGGGTCTCAGCCAGCTTTCTGTACAGCGACATCCGCTCGGCGTCGTCGGCAACGTATTCCTCGGGTATGTACGCGTCAAGTTCGGCCTTGAGGCGCGGCATTTTTTCTGTCTCGACCGGCTGGCCCTTGAGCTCGGCCACCGCCTCCTCCAGCAGGCGGCAGTACAAGTCGAACCCGACGCTCAGCATGAAACCGTGCTGTTCGGGACCGAGCATGTTGCCCGCGCCGCGTATCTCCAGGTCGCGCATCGCTATCTTGAACCCCGCGCCCAGCTCGTCGCACTCCTCCACGGCGCGCAGGCGTCTCTCGGCCGCCTCCGTCAGGGCCTTCCCCGGCGGCACAAGAAGGTAGGCGTAAGCCTGCTCCCTGGCCCTGCCGACCCTGCCGCGCAGCTGGTAAAGCTGGGCCAGTCCGAAGGTGTCCGCCCTGTTCACTATCATCGTGTTGACGTTGGGCATGTCGACGCCCGACTCAATTATCATCGTACAGACCAGGACGTCGAACTCGCGGTCTATGAACCTCAGGATGACCTCTTCCAGCTCGCGCTCGCGCATCTGGCCGTGGGCCACGGCGAACCTGAGCTCCGGCGCCAGCTCCTCCAGCATGGCCGCCATGGACTTGATGGTCTCGACCCGGTTGTGCACGAAGAACGACTGCCCGCCCCGGTCGGCTTCCCTCATCAGGGCCTCACGTATCAGCTCTTCGTTGAACTCCACGATCTCGGTCCTTATGGGTATCCTGTCCCTGGGCGGCGTGTTGACGAGCGACATGTCCCGCGCGCCCACCAGGGACATGTGGAGGGTGCGCGGGATGGGCGTGGCCGTCATAGTGAGCACGTCCACGAGGTGTTTTTTCTTACGCAGCGTCTGTTTGTGCGCCACCCCGAACCTCTGCTCCTCGTCTATGACCAGAAGGCCCAGGTCTTTGAACTCCACGTCCTTCTGGAGGAGGCGGTGGGTTCCTATGGCGATGTCCACGGTCCCCGACTTGAGTCCTTCCACTATCGCCTTCTGCTCCTGCCTCGTCTTGAAACGGCTGAGCATCTCCACTCTGACGGGATAACCCGCCAGGCGTTCGGTAAAAGTGGTGAGGTGCTGCTGCGCCAGGACCGTCGTCGGCACCAGCACGGCGACCTGCTTGGCGTCCATCACAGACTTGAAACTCGCGCGCACGGCCACTTCGGTCTTGCCGTAGCCCACGTCTCCACAGACCAGCCGTTCCATCGGCGAGGCGGCCTCCATGTCCGCCTTGACGTCCTCACACGCCTGGAGCTGGTCCGGCGTCTCCTCGTACACGAACGAGCTCTCGAGTTCCTTCTGCCATACGGTGTCGGGCGAGAAGGAGTGGCCGTAAAGCGCCTTGCGCCTGGCCTCCACCTCTATCAGCTCCTTGGCCATGTCCACGATGGCCTTCCGGGCCCTGGCCTTGGTGCGCTTCCACAGTGTCCCGCCTATCCTGTGGATGGACGGCACGTGCCCCTCTTCGGACTGATACTTCTGAATCAGACTCAACTGGTCGACCGGGATGTAAAGCTTGTCGCCGCCCGCGTAGCCTATTTCCAGGCAGTCGGTCTCGTGCCCGCCGACCGTGAGCCTCTTGAAGCCGCGGTAGACTCCTATGCCGTACTCGTAATGCACAACGTAGTCGCCCGGCCTGAGAGCGGAGAGGTCTCTTATGGCCAGCCCCAGGTTGAGCCGGCGTTTGAACCTGCGCCACCTGTACCTGGAGAAAAGCTCTGTGTCGGTTAGCACCGCAAGCTTGAGCTCCGGAAGTATGAAGCCGGAGCTCAGCCTGCCGGGCTCGACTACAACGTCGTCCCTGGCCAGGAGCTCCTCCAGTCTTGCCTGCTGGGCTCTCGTGTCACAAAATACGTACGTCAGCATGCCTGACGAGGCGAGCTCGTCCAGGTAGCGGTGGAGCAGTTTCATGTCCCGGCCCACGGATTCCGGCTCACGCGAGGCGAGCTCTATCCGCCTGACACGCTCGGCGGCCCGCCCCGGGGGTTGCCCGGCGCCGGGAGCTTGGGCCGGACCCGGCGGCCCGGCATCACTCGGTTCTTCGGCGCCGACGCCCCCGTCCACGCCGACCACGGCCGAAGGCACCCCTGGAACGAACGCCGTCGCCTCTATCACGCCGGGCTCGGACACTCGCGCGAACGAGGACAAGAGCCCCGTCAGCTCGCCCGGACTCAGGTAGAGCTCGTGAGGGGCCGAGAGCGGCGCTTCGTGCCGGCTCGTCGCCTCCCACGCCCGAGTGACCTCGCGCTCAAAATAGACGGCCTTGTCGAAAAGCTTCCTTTCGTCCTCCAGAATGAAGACGGTGTCTTCGGGCAGGTAGCTTGTTACGCTGGTCAGGTCCTGGGCCAGACGGCCGCGCGAGTGAACCAGCGTGCTGAGACAGATCCCGTCGTCTATTCTCTGGAGGAACTCACGTTCCTCGGAACCCTCCGGGCAGTCCCGAAGCCGCGCCAGGACTTCGTCCGTGACCGCGAGCTCGTAGAGAGGGAGCACGCGCGCTTCCTTCTCCGTGGACACCGAGAGCTGGGTGTCTGCGTCGAAAATCCTGATGGAGCTCACCACGTCCCCGTCCAGCTCCACTCTCCACGGGCCCGCCTGGCCGAACGAGAACACGTCCAGGATGCCGCCGCGCACGCTCATCTCGCCGGCCTGCGTCACCACGGGCTGCCTCGTGAAGCCCATCGTCACGAGCCGGCGCGCTAGGTCCTCCAGGTCTATTTCCCGGCCGGTCTTGAGGGTCACTGCGGAAGAGGAAAAGAGCTTTTTCGACGGCACTCTTTCCATCACGGCTCTCACCGTCGTCACCAGCACTCCCGGTGACTTCCTGGCCAGAATGTCGAGGGCGGTCAGCCTGGCGTCCGTGATGGAGGAAAAATCCCGGCTTTCCTTGTAGGGAGGCGTGTCCTTCTCGGGAAAGAACACCACTTCGTCTTCCGGAAGGAAGAACTCCAGGTCGTCTTTCCTGTCCTCAGCGGGCCGCTCGTCGGGCAGCATCGCCACGACGGGCCTCCCGGTGTCGGCCCTGACGAGAGCGGCGAGCATGGCTCGCGAGGACCCGGTGAGCCCGCTCACGATCACGAGGGGTCTTCCCTTCTTGCCCAGAGCCCGCAGCACCTCGCGCCCGGCGTCGGAGTTCCTGAGTTTTGCAAGCAGAGTCTCGGACACGGATGTCATCGTTAGCACTTTCTCGCGCCGTCCGGTCTTACCGGGACGGCCCGGTCCCGCCGGCCCGGCGTCGTTGCCGGGCCCGTCAGGGCTCGCGGCTTGGCCGCCGTGCGCCCACTGCGCCCACCCGGAGCGGGTTTACTCGGGCGGCGCCGCCGACCTGGCCACGAAAAGCTCGGCCGCCAAGAACCCCATGGCCAGGAGGACGAAAAACGGCCACAGCTCCCGGCCCGAGCGTTCCAGTTCGTCCACCTCTCCCGCGGATTCGGCGCTTAAAACGACCGAACCGGGAAGCACGCCCCTCAGCCGCGACCTCTCCAGGAATCTCATGC
>JAFGJU010000062.1 GCA_016928935.1 Candidatus Eiseniibacteriota bacterium
GGACTTCTCCTTCATGGGAGGCACCCTGGCATCCGCCGTGGGCGAAAAACTGACGCTCCTCGTAGAGCTCTGCCTTGAGAAGAAGCTCCCGCTGGTCATCGTGTCCACTTCTGGAGGAGCGCGCATGCAGGAGGGGATTCTCTCTCTCATGCAGATGGCCAAGGTGTCCGTGGCGCTGTCCAAGCTCGCGGCCGCCCGGATGCCCTACGTCTCCATCCTGACGAACCCCACGACGGCCGGAGTCTCCGCCAGCTACGCCTCCCTGGGAGACATAATAATCGCGGAACCCGGCGCCCTGATCGGTTTCGCCGGGCCGCGCGTCATAGAGCAGACCATAAACCAGGAGCTGCCCGAAGGCTTCCAGAGGTCCGAGTTCCTGCTGGAGCACGGCATGGTGGACATGATCGTCGAGCGGCGGGAGCTCAGGCCCACTCTGGTGCGCATACTCGACCTGTTCCAGAAGAGCACGCGACTCTGGGAGAAAGATGCGGCAAGCGCGGTATGAGAGCCTGATAAGGCGACTCTATTCCCTGGAGAAGCGCGGCATGAGGTTCGACCTCGGCGGGACGAGGTCGCTCCTGAAAAAGCTCGGGAACCCACACAGAGGATTCTCCTCCGTGCTCGTCGCCGGCACCAACGGCAAGGGCTCGACCTGCTCGTTCCTTTCGTCCATCCTCAACTCAGCCGGGCACGAGACGGGCCTTTACACTTCGCCGCACCTGGTCGACTTCCGCGAGAGAATAAGGGTCTCCGGCGGTTGCATCCCGCGCGAACACGCAATGGACCTCCTGAGCTCGGTCGTGCCCATCGGAGAAAGGGGAGGCCACTCCTTCTTCGAGACGCTGACCGGCCTTGCGTTCAGGTACTTCCACGACCGCAGGGTGCCGATGGTCGTGGCCGAAGTGGGCCTGGGCGGCCGCTTGGACTCCACAAACGTGCTTTCTCCCCTGGTGTCGGTCATAACCGGGGTCTCGATAGAGCACAGTCACATACTTGGCGCCACTCTGTCCGCCATAGCGGGCGAGAAGGCGGGCATCATCCGGAGACGAAGGCCGGTCGTGACGGCGGCTCGCGGAAAGGCGCTCGAGACGATAGAAAAACGGGCCGCCGACCTCGGCGCCGAAGTGCTCAGGCTGGGGCGTGAGCTCCGGGTGACCCGCAAGTTCGAGTCCCGCGCAGGCTCGGTGTTCTCGGCGCGCCTGGCCGGCGCGCCGACCGGAGCGGAGGCGCGGGGTTCCACCGACTACTTCGTGGGGCTCAGGGGGGCCTTCCAGGTCAGGAACGCAGGGTGCGCCATTCTGGCGGCCTCTTGCCTGCGGGAGATGGGCGTCGACGTGGACGACTCCGCCCTGCAGGACGGGCTCAGCCGTGCCCAGTGGCCCGGCCGGTTGGAGGAATGGGGTTGGACGCCGTGCTTTCTGTTCGACGTTGCGCACAACCCGGAGGCCGCCTCCAGGCTGGCGGAAGCGCTCTCTACGCTCTACGCCGGCAAGTCCGTGGTGGCCGTCGTGGGCATGGTCCGGGACAAGGACCACCGGCGTTTCCTGGGGCGGCTCCTGCCGCGCGTGAGACACGTCGTGTTCACACAGGCGGCCTGCGACAGGGCGGTGCCGGCGGAAGAGCTGAAGGACTGCATGCCGCAGTCTGTGGCGGGCATGGGGTGGAGCCGGGTTGGGGGGAAGGCGTCGGAGGGTGTCGTCGGCAAGACTCGCGGCAAGGCCTGGAGTGTCACTCCGGGCGTACCTCAGGCGATGGACGCGGCTCTGTCAATCGCGGGCAAGGATGAGCTTGTATGTGTAACTGGCTCCTTCTATACTGTTGGCGAGGCGATGCAATGCCTCGGGATTGGGGTCAGGGAGAGAGTCTGACCGGACGAGATCAGCCCCGGTGATGACTGTTCCGCGGCACGGAGCCCGCGCGACTGCAAACGACACATCCGCGCTCACTGCGGCCGCCCGATTCCGGGAACCGGAGGGACAATTGAGGTGAAGTAATAATGGCCGACGTGATTCTCAAAGGAGTGACCAAGAGATTCCCGGGCGGAGTCGTGGCCGTGGACAACGTGAGTCTTCACGTCCCGGACAGGGAGCTCCTGGTCCTGGTCGGGCCCTCGGGATGCGGCAAGACGACCGTCCTCAGAATCGTGGCCGGTCTGGAGCGTCACAGCGAGGGTGACGTCTACGTCGGAGATCGCCTCGTCAACGAAGTCGCGCCCAAGGACAGGGACATAGCGATGGTGTTCCAGAACTACGCGCTTTACCCCCACATGACAGTGTACGACAACATGGCGTTCGGCCTTAAGCTGCGCAAGTTCTCGAAGTCCGACATAGACGCCAGGGTGAAGGAGGCGGCCGACATTCTGGAAATAGGAGCCCTTCTGTCGAGGAAACCGAAGGAGCTCTCAGGAGGCCAGAGACAGCGCGTGGCGCTGGGCAGGGCCATAGTCAGGCACCCCACGGTGTTCCTGTTTGACGAGCCCCTCTCGAACCTGGACGCCAGGCTGCGGGTTCAGATGAGGGCGGAGATCGTGAAACTGCACGCGCGGCTGGGAGTGACGATGATGTACGTGACGCACGACCAAACCGAGGCCATGACGATGGGCCAGCGCATCGCCGTAATGCACAAGGGCGTCGTGAGGCAGCTGGACCGGCCTCTGGAGGTATACCGCCGGCCGGCGGACAGGTTCGTCGCCGGTTTCATAGGTACTCCCTCCATGAACCTGGTGGAGGGGACCGTCGGCCAGAGCGACGGCGGGTTTGTGTTCCGCTCCGAGTCCACGACGATCGACCTGCCCAGCGCGTTGGACCCCGTTGTGCGGTTATGTCCGCACGGAGAGGTGACCATCGGCGCCAGGCCGGAGGACGTCGCGCCGGCCGGCGTTCCGGCGGCGGGCAGCCTTGTCCTGGGCGACGCCGTCGTGGAGCTGGTGGAGATGCTGGGGAACGAGGCCGTCGTGCACGCGAAGATAGGAAGGGCGACCGTGGTGTACAAGGCCGCGGGAGACGAAGTCCCCGGCAGAGGTGACAGGGTGAAGCTGTCTGTCCCGCTGTCACGCGTTCACCTCTTCGATTCCAAGAGCGAAGCCAGGCTCGAACATTCCTCTGACCGGTCTTGAACTGTCTTAAGGCTCACAGAATTACAACAAGCGACCCGCCGTGGCTCCTTCAGCGGAGGCCTTGATGACGGCTTCTTTCAAGAGCGCCGTGGCCCTGGGCGTGGACATCGGCGGCACATTCGTGAAGACGGCCCTGGTGGGACCCGGCCCGGCCGTGCTGGAACGCGCCAGACTGACAATGGACCCCGGAGAGCCGGCCGAGGCTCTGCTCCGACGGCTGTCGGGGACCCTCTACGGGCTGGAGGCGCTGGTCGAAGGGAGGCCGGCGCTGCCAGTCGGTGTGGGGTGCGCGGGGCTGATAGACGCACGGACGGGGGTCGTCAGGACTTCTCCCAACCTTCCGCTCTGGCGGGACGTGCCCCTGGTTGCCGCCCTCTCGGAAGGGCTGGCCGTCCACAGGGCGGGCCCGCCAGAGACCCGGACGGCGACCGAAGCCGGTCGGACGGCCCGGGTCGTCCTGGACAACGACGCCAACGTGTTCAGTTTCGCCGAGGGATTCTTCGGAGCGGCCAGGGACGCTGCGAACGCCGTGTTCGTGACGCTCGGCACCGGCGTCGGTGGCGGGCTCAAGCTGGACGGCAGGCTGTACACCGGGAGCTGCGGTTTCGCGGGCGAGATAGGCCACATCACGATAGACCCGGACGGCCCGGTCTGTGCATGCGGGAACAGAGGATGCCTCGAGAGCTTCGTCGGCAGCGGCAGCATCGTGCGCAGGGCGAGGAAGATGATAGAAGACGAGGGCAGGCAGAACGAATGGCTGAGCTCGGGTCTCTCCTCCCTGGACGAGCTCACGGCCGAGGACGTCGGCAGGGCGGCTCAGGCCGGCGACGCTTTGGCGACGCGAGTGTTCGGCGAGGCGGGCGAGCACCTGGGAGTGGCGCTCGCGGGAGTCGTCAACTTGCTCAACCCGGAGGTAGTCGTCCTGGGCGGTGGAGTGTCCAAGGCGGGCGAGCCCCTGTTCTCGGCAGTGCGCTCGACAGTGCTCAGGAGAGCCCTGGGCCTTTCCAGCAGGTGCGTCAGGATAGTGCCGGCGCTCTTGGGCGAGGACGCCGGTGTGATCGGGGCCGCGATGAAGGCGGCCGGCTCCGGGGGAAGCTAGCGCGATGACGAGTACGGTCCCCTCCGAATCCAGCGCGCGAAGTGGTCCCCCCCTCCTTTCCGTTCTCCTCTTTTTTTCGTTGTTGGTCTGCGCGACGGCGCGCGCATTCTGTCCGGTTCCGGTCGCGTGGTGCGCCG
This sequence comes from Candidatus Eiseniibacteriota bacterium, assembly GCA_016928935.1. GTDB lineage: Bacteria > Eisenbacteria > RBG-16-71-46 > JAFGJU01 > JAFGJU01 > JAFGJU01. The sequence goes on from JAFGJU010000062.1 coordinate 4,352, forward strand.
AGGCGGGTGAGGACTCGACCCTGGCCGGCGCCCGAGCGTCGGGAGTCCCCGGCGGCGCGGGGCCGGAAGCGGAGATCCCGTTCGATATCTCAGCGGACAACCTGAGGGGCAAAGCCGGAACCGACCAGGACTTCCTTCTCCTTGAGGGCAACGTCCGGATCGTCCACGGCACCACAGTGGCTACGGGCGCGACCGGCATCTACTTCCGCAGCACTCGCCTGGCCACGCTGGGCGGCGGTGTGAGGATAGTGGACGGCGAGACCATAATGACCTCCAGGCGAGCCACGTATTCTCTGGCGACCGAGACCGCCACGCTTCAGGAGAACGTTACCATCACAAACCGCGGCGCCGTCCTGAAGGGGGAAACCGCCGAGTTCAGAAGAAGGGAAAATCAGGCCGTCCTCACGGGCAACGTCACTCTCGTCGACAGCACCAGATCCATCAAGGCGGACAGGATTGTGTACGACCGCGACACCGAGACGGTCGAGGCGTTCGGGAAAGTGACCGCCAGCGACAGCAACGAGAACTCCACGGTCACCGGAGGCCACGCTCTGTACAACAGAAGGTCCGAGGTGGCGGTCGTGACTTCCGCCCCCCACCTGGTCATGACGGAAGAAGACGGGGTCGAGACGCGGGTGAACGGCGAGCAGATGGAGTTCTCAATGGACCAGGACGTGTTCAGGGCCAGGGGAGGCGTGCGCATACTGAGAAAGGACATGGAGGCCTCCTGCCAGCTGGCGGAGTTCAACAGAAAGGAGAACAGGGTCATCCTGGCCGGAAACCCGAGAGCGTGGGACGAGGACGGCGAGATCAGAGGTGACACGCTGGAGCTCCTGACGGACGGCGCTGAGCTGCGCACGGTGAAGGTGTTCGGCCACTCGGAGGTCTTCTACAGGGCTCCCGAGGGAGAGGAGCCGGAGACAAGCCGCGTGGTCGGGGACTCCATTCGAATAGTCATGGACGACGAGGAGATCGACGAGGTGTTCGTCTACGGGCACGCACGGAGCGACTACTTCGCCGTGGCTGAGGGCGAGCCCGTGCGGAACGTGGCGTCCGGAGACACGGTTCACCTGCGGGTGGAGAACAGAAAGCCCACCACCGCCACGTTCGAGGGGAGCACCTCGGGAGTGTACAACTTCTCGACCGCCTCGGGCGACAGCCTCGTCAAGGAGCAGGTGGACTACTCCAGCAAGAAGATAGAGTTCTACATAGACGACAAGCTCATCCGCCTGAGCGGCGACGCGGAGATGAAGTACAAGAACCTGAGGCTCGTGGCACAGGAGGTGGAGTTCGACTCGGACAAGCAGACGCTGGAGGCGACGGGCGAGCCGGTGTTGTGGGAGAGCGAGGAGAAGGTCACGGGCGACAGGATGACTTACAGCCTCGAGACCGCCAGAGGGACGATATACGAGGGCAGGACGCGCTTCCAGAAGGGCTTCTACACAGGGGACGAGATCAGAAAAGTGGGGGACAAGATCCTCAATGTCAGGGCGGCCGAGTACACCTCGTGCGAGCTCAAAGAGCCTCACTACCACTTCAGCAGCCAGCGGATGCGGATATACCTGAACGACAAGGTCATCGCCAGGCCCCTGGTCTTCTACGTGAGGAAGGTGCCGCTTCTGGCGCTGCCTTTCTACGTCTTCCCGATAAAGCCCGGGCGGCACTCCGGGTTTCTGATTCCGCAGGTGGAGTTCGGGTTCAACTCCACCAAGGGTCGCTTCGTAAGGAACGCCGGTTACTACTGGGCCGTCAACGACTACGCAGACGTGACGGGCTGGATGGATTACTTCGAGAACGGCCCCAGATGGATCGCGTACCTGGAGACCAGGTACAACGTCAGGTACAGGTTGTCCGGCTCCCTCAACTTCTCCTACTCGGACAACCCGGGGCTGGGCACGTCGCAGTGGGACCTGCAGGGGAATCACCTCCAGAAGCTGGGAGAGGACCTGAACCTGTCCATGGAAGGAGACTTCGTCAGCGACAAGAACTACAGGCTCGACAGAGGCCTTGGAAGGGGCTTCGAGGAGCGAGTCAACCGCATCCTGCGGTCTAAGATGTCGCTGACCAAGCGATGGTCGCAGGCACAATTGACGGCGGCCTACGACAGGACCGCTTACATGGACACCGACCCGGAAGACTCCGTGGACGAGCTGAAGCGGCTGGAGCTGAGGCCCACCGTGAGCTTTTCGATGTCCAGCCGGGCCATCGGCGGGACGGCGAAGCCCGGGGCCTCCAAAGGCTGGCGCGATTGGTTCAAGGCCACCTACGTCAGCGCCTCCACCTCGCTCTTGTCCCAGGCCAGAGTGTACGAAACGCACGAGGAAGAGCACACCGGCATGAGCACAAGGCTCGGCATCAGGGACTCGAGAAAACTGCTGGGCATTGTCAATGTCTCCCCGAGCCTGAGCTACACTGAGGACTGGTACGACGAAGACCTCCTGGGAAACAAGCTCGAGCGGGCCGGAGTCTGGAGCGCGTCCGTGGCCGGAAGCGCGACTCTCTTCAGAATATTCCGGTTGCCGGCGGGACCGCTTGACGCGGTGCGGCACTCGCTGTCTCCCACCGTGCAGTTTTCCTATCAGCCCGATTTCCCACAGTACAGCTACGTGGACACACTGGGCGTGAGGAGGAGTCGCTTCCCCAGTTTCGGCGGGATCTCCACGTCCTGGAGCAAGCGGCAGTCTGTGTCCCTGTCGCTGTACAACAGGTTCCAGGCAAAGCTGAAGTGGAAGGACAGGGTGATACGCCTGGACGACCTCCTCGACGTGACTCTCTCCACCGCGTACGACTTCCTTTACAGAGAGAACTCCAAGTCCCAACCCCTATCGGACGTGAACACGTCCATACGATTGAAGCCGGTGCAGAATTTCTCTTCGGAGCTCTTCCTCACGCACGACCCGGTCTCAAAACACCTGAGCAGCCTCAGCTTCGTGTCGTACCTCACGCTCCAGAGCCGCGCCGGGGCGAGCGCGGACACGGCCGGGCAGCGCGGCACAAGAGCGGAGGCCCCATCGTTGGAAGGCGAGGTCTCAGAGCAGGCGGAAGAGGTCGAGAGGAGTGTGCCCAGCCTGCCGTGGCAGGGCACGTTCACGTTCCGGTACAGCAGAGGAGCCGAGGCGGCAAGCGCGAGCTACTGGCTGGACGGCAACGCGGCGCTGTACCTGTCCAAGAACTGGCGGGTCGAGTACGGCGCCCATTACGACCTCAAGGAAAGGCAGGTGGTGAGTCAGACTTTCTCGTTGTACAGGGACCTTCACTGTTGGGAGGCCATATTCACTCGCAGGTTCTCGGGCCAGAGATGGGAGTATTATTTCAAGATCAACATAAAAGCCCACAAGGAAATCTACATAGAACGCGGCTCGGCGATAAGTTAGAATTGCATCACCCATCCAGTGTCGGAGGTGATTTCTGGTGACCAAGGCAAAGCTGGCCGCCAGGCTTGCCCAAAGGACCGGCCTGTCACTTAAAGATGCCAGGGCCTCGATTGACGCTCTGTTCAGCACTGTGCCCAGGTACGGTATCATCGTGGACGAGCTGAGGAGCGGAAGACGGGTCCAAGTGACCGGGTTCGGCACGTTCGAAACCAGACAGAGGAAGGCCAGAGTCGGGGTCAACCCCCGGACCGGCGAGAAGATCAGAATCTCCGCCACGAGATTCCCCGCGTTCCAGGCGGGCAGGGCCCTGAAGCAGCGCGTGAGGCGCTAGGGCTGCGCCACGCAGCGAGTCCGGCCGGGCAGAAACCGGCAGAGCGACGCCGATTCGACCTGCGACGCCGGCCCGCGCGGCGGCAACTTGTGTTATCTGTTGCTCTCTACGGTGTTAGCTGATATACTTATTTTGATACGGTGTTCTGGACACAGGAGGTGACAACCCACGTGAAGGCACTATTGCACGCTTCCCTCTCTCTTATGGTGCTCGTCCTGGCGTCGGCCGCTTCCGGCGTCGGCCCCGCGGCGGCGGAGCAATCCTTGTTAATCCTTACGACCAGCGATACCCGGGGAGAGCTGGCCCCGTGTGGGTGACACTCGTCCCAGAAGGGTGGACTGGCCCGGCGGGCCGGCTTAATCGACTCTCTGAGAGGGGCGTTCCCAGACTTGCTGTTGGTGGACGCGGGTGACAATTTCGGCGGCATAAGCGAGCCCGAGAAACGGAAGGCGGAGGTCATTCTCCGCTCCATGGGCGCCATGGGCTACGACGCCCTGGGCCTTGGGGAAATAGAACTCAATCACGGGCTGGACTTCCTGCTGGACACGGCGCGCGAGGCCAAAGTGCCGCTGGTGTGCGCCAACCTCGTCAGCCACCGTACCGGCAAGCCCGTGGTTCAGCCTTACGTGCTGCTGAGGAGGGGTAAGGTCAAAGTGGCGGTCCTGGGCCTGATGGACAACGTGTTGGAGCTGATCAGTCGCTCACAGGGCCCGGACAGCCTCGTCGTCAAAGACCCATTCGAGGTGGCGCACGAGCTCATTCCCGCTCTCAAGAAGAAGGCCGACTTGGTGGTGCTGCTTTCGCACATGGGATACGCCAAGAGCAGCAAGCTGGCCGCGGAGATACCGGAGCTGGACGTTCTCGTGACCGGGCACAGTCCGAGCGTGAACATGGAAGCGCGCAGGGAGGGGAATGCTCTGGGCATGATGACGGGCTCGAGAGGCCAGTACGTGGGCTATCTGCTTCTGCGGCTGGGCGACAAGAAGAGCATAGAGACTTACGAGTCCAGGCTCGTCCCGTTGGACGGGAGGATAAGAGCGAGCGCGCTGGTGGATGGGTTCGTCAACGACTACAACCTTCGGGAGAAGAAGCTGCTCGAGGAGCGGGCTCGCCTTCAGCAGGAAGAGGCACTGTCTCATGCCGGGGAGGACCGTTACCTCGGCCAGGAGACGTGCAGGCGCTGCCACGCCGACACATACGAGAGAATAGTCCAGATGGGCCACGCCAGGGCATTCACCACCCTGACGAAGACTAACAGCGACGGCCTGTCCGAGTGTCTGCCCTGCCACACGACGGGATTCGGGGAGCCGACCGGCTTCATGTCGGCCTCCGTGACGCCCGACAGGAAAGACGTTCAGTGCGAATCATGTCATGGCAAGGGGACGAGCCACAAGAGGGACGGGTCGTATCGACTGGCCGGGGAGAAGTCCTGTCTGGTGTGTCACACCGACGAACGGAGCCCGGATTTCAGCTACAAGACTTACATGCGGAAAATAGCCCACTGACGTGGAAATCGTGCCGGTCGAGCCCCCTGACACCATCAGCTAATCCGTTGAAAATGCTGAAAATAGCTTGGCCATGAACCCGTCGGCCCGCGCCCGTCTCGAGGTCACAAGTTTTCGCTTGACTTGCGGCGGGCGGTTCTGTAATTTGAACGTTTTGAGAACCTACGGCGCTTGCTGAGAGACCTTAACCGGGTTGATTTTTTTTAACGGCATCAGTAGGTTGCCTTTCTTGGGAACGGGGCCACAAGGAACTAAGCCCACATAGACAAACGGATATGTTCCGCCAGGCGGCGGCGCATAGACGGCAAGGAGGTGAAAATCGAATGAAGAAGGTCCTGGCTATCCTGTTGATAGCGGCGTTTGTAGTGACCACCTTCGTAGCGCTCGGCTGCGCAAAGAAGGAGGAGACCCCACAGACGGAGACTGCTCCGATGGAGGAGACTGCTCCTGTTGACACGACTGTGGCCGAGACCGGAGCGACCACGGGAGGTAACTAGCCAGAAGGCTGCCTTTTGTGTTGTTTCCTGTCTTAGCAGGTAGATACTATGGGGGAGAATCCGGACGGTCAGTTGTCCGGACTCTCCCTTAGTTTTTGTGCCGGACGGCGGCTCTCCGTCCGTACTCTCAGTCGCGGGTGGACCCACATGTCCTTTCTCAAGACAAGAGGGCTTCATCCCAATCACGTTGTGATAGGGGCCTTTCTGTGCGTGATACTGGTCGGGGCCGTTCTTTTGTCCCTGCCGATGGCCGCGGCCCGCGAGCGCGTATCGGTTATAGACGCGCTGTTTACGGCCACGTCGGCCGTGTGCGTGACCGGTCTTACCGTGGTGGACACGGGCTCGGTGTATTCGCTGTTCGGGCAGATAGTGACGATTCTGCTCATACAGATCGGCGGCCTGGGCATCACGACCTTCTCGACCTTTTTCGTGTACGTCACCGGGGGCAGGATGTCCCTGAGGGGCAGGGGCGTGGTGGAGTCCACTCTTACCCAGCACCCGGTCAGGAATATGGGGCAGCTTCTGCTCAGGATACTGATCGTCACGGCCGTGATAGAAGGCATAGGCGCGGTGCTTCTGTATCCGTCCCTGACGCCCGGGGTGAGGGCCGGCTACTTCCCGGTCTTCACGGCCATATTCCACTCGGTCTCGGCCTTCTGCAACGCAGGGTTCTCGCTGTACTCCACGAACCTGGGGTCGTACGTCGGGAATCCTGCCGTGAGCCTGACAATCTGCGGGCTCATCATACTGGGAGGCCTGGGGTTCGTCGTCATGACTGAGCTCTGGGAATTCGTTTTCAAGAGAAGGCGCGGCCTCCCGAAACGCCTCTCGCTTCACGCCAGGGTCGTTCTCACGGTGACCGGCGTTCTGCTCGCAGCGGGCACCCTGGTGTTTCTGCTGCTGGAAAGGAACAACGCTCTGGCGGGAATGCCGCTCGGGACGAAGTTGCTGGCCTCATTCTTTCAGGCCACGACGCCCAGGACGGCCGGGTTCAACACCGTGCCTCTCGGCATGTGCGCAAACGCCACGCTGTTCTTCATAATAATGCTGATGTTCGTCGGGGCGTCGCCCGGTTCCTGCGGCGGCGGCATAAAGACGACGTCTCTTGCAGTCATAGTCGGGCTCGCCATGTCCAAGTTGAGGGGGAACGCGGACGTCAACCTTTTCCGCAGACGCGTCCCTGACGGAGTGGTGTCGAACGCGATATCCGTGGCGTTCCTCGCCGCCGTGATGCTGGTACTGGTGATAATGCTCCTGTCGGTGACCGAGACCGCGCTGCAGGAGGCTTTTCCGGGGGACGACTTCATTGCGCTCAGCGTCGAGGCCGTCTCCGCCTTCGGCACAGTGGGATTGAGCACCGGCATCACGCCGTCGTTGAGCGTCCCCGGAAAACTCCTCATAATAATACTGATGATGGTTGGAAGGCTGGGTCCGCTGACCATCACGATAGCGTTGGCCGCGCGGGAGCTCAAACCGCGATTCAGGTACGCGGCCGAATCCGTAATGATCGGCTAGGAGGCGAGAGACGTGAGACAGTTTGCCGTCATCGGTATGAGCAGCTTCGGCTACTACCTCTGCAAGAACCTGACAGAGAAGGGCCATCAGGTAATGGCCATAGACAGCGACCAGGCCAAGGTCGAGAGCGTGCAGAACTTCGTGGAGAGGGCGGTCATAGCCGACGCCGCGGACAAGGAGACGCTGTCCAGACTGGGCATCCACGAATTCGATGTGGTGATAGTCTGCCTGGGCGCGCACATCGACGCCAGCATCCTGGCCACGCTTCATCTCAAGGAGCTGGGCGTGAAGGAAATATGGGTCAAGGCAATGACCGAGGACCACGGCAAGGTGTTGCACATGATCGGGGCCAACAGCGTGGTCTTTCCGGAACGGGACATGGCGGACAGAGTGGCGCTGAGCTTGAGCAGCGACAACGTGCTGGACCACATCCCGCTGGCAGCCGGGTTCAGTATCGTGGAGCTCGCTCCGCCGTCCGATTTCGTCGGGAAGACACTGGGAGAGCTGGACCTTCCCAAGAAATTCGGCGTGATGGTGCTCGTGATAAAGGAGCTCATCCCCGAGAACGTCGTGTCGATGCCCAGCAGCAGCTACCGCATCAAAGACAGCGACATACTTGTGGTGACCGGCAAGGACAGCGACCTGAAGAAACTCCAGTCGCTCTGAAATCGCGGGTTTCAACGCCGTGACGCTACCAGTATTGTGACCTGGCGCGGGGCGGCGCGAGCTTCGCGAGCGCTCCGGGCCGGTGCCGAGCGCTGTCTCCCGCTCGCCCGCGCCGCTCGTCGGGGCAAGCCGCCGAGCCTCCGTGTCCTCCCGCCTGCGAAGGCACTCGATCTGTGACGCCCTCCGAGCTGTAACCTTTCCATTGACAACGGGTTGGAGGAGCAACGGGTAAATTCCGGCGCGGGGCGATTTATTCTTGACACCACTACATATTGGAGAATATATTGCACGCGCCACTAGATAGGACAATGTAGCTCGTTTCGGACCGGAGTTTCTTTTCTGAGGAAATTCCGGTTCCGTTTCCAATACTTGAGGCACCCATTTTCGCCCGCTCTCGGCCAGGGAGAAGCAACAATGGCTAGAGTAGAACAGACCGCCCCGCAGACCCCGTTCATGCCAGAAACACCCCCGCACGGCCTCACGAGAACGATGCCGGCGAGCCCCGAGAGCCAACATCACCACGGCGCACCGGACAGGGCGGGGAGGTCCTCCGGCCCCAGTCGGTCGGGGTCCCAGGCGGCGGGGGACAGCCGTGACGTCGAAGTTTGTTTTTCGGAGAACGCCCTGAAGGTCCTGGAGCGCAGGTATCTCCGCAAGGACGAGGCCGGCAGAATAGTGGA
>JAFGJU010000063.1 GCA_016928935.1 Candidatus Eiseniibacteriota bacterium
GGAGCCGTTTCCCGGTCCACCCCACGGCCGTCGCCCGGCCTCACGCCTGACCCGGATGTCGGTTCTGATGCCCCGGCCGTTCCCGGCAGCACCTCGGACCTCGTCCTCTTCCCGCCGCCGGGAATCCATCTCAACACCCTGAACGGCGACAAAGAGCTCGTTCTGACAACCTCGACGCCCGCCGGCACGTCCCCGGCCAGCGTTCCGTCCGCCACCCAGTAGGCACCCTCCTTCACCGTGACCACGACCGGCGTCCAACCGGAGTCAGGCAGATACTTCACAAACTTGGAGGTCCTCTGCACTCCCCCTCCACCCAGCGGCGGGAAGAAATACGCGAGCATCAGCACTCTTCGGCTCATGGTTCACCCTCACTTGCGCCAATCGCCCAACCGCACATTACGGCAGGGGCACCGCACCGGTCAACAAAGAAGCGGGCGGCAGAAACCGGAGCCCCTCACGGGCCGGGCGGCCGCCGGGGACGGAATCGGACGCGCCGGCGGCGGACGACACGGGATAATTGTGACCGCGTATGGCGGTTCTTGACATCGGCATATCACCAATGTATACTTGTAGATATGGGGCTTCACGTCACAGAATTGCTTTCGTCATTCGGACGCAAAGGGAGGCATCATGAGACTCGTGGCGACAGCTTTGGCCATCGTCAGCGCGGGCACGTTCTTCCTGGGGACCGGGACCGCGCTCGGGCTGACCGAAGGGTCGGTCGTGTGCTGGGGCGACCAGGTCGTAGTGGAGCAGTCGAAGCTTGACAGCCTGGTGGCCGTCACAGCCGGCAAGGCTTACAGCCAGGCGCTCGGGCCCGGCGGAGCGATTGTGGCGTGGGGCGACAACGCCGACACCAACTGTTTAGTCCCCGATCCCAACTCGGGCTTCATAGACGTTGCCGCCGGATGGGGCCACACGCTCGGGCTCCAGGCCGGAGGGACGATTGTGGCGTGGGGTGACGACGGCGACGGCCAATGCAACGTCCCGTTGCCCAACGACGACTTCGTCGACGTTGTCGCCGGCTTCTATCACAGCCTCGGAATCAAGTCCGACGGGTCGGCCGTGGCCTGGGGAAACAACCTGTCCAACCAGCTGGCCGTCCCCGCGCCGAACGAGAACTGGGTGACCCTCGCCGGCGGCGGGTACCACAGCCTGGGGCTTAAGTCCGACGGTGTTGTCCGGGCCTGGGGGAGGAACACCAGCGGACAGTGCACGGTCCCCGAGCCCAACGAGGACTTCATCGCGGTTGCGGCGGGCGCCGTACACTCGCTGGGGCTCAAGTCCGACGGGACTGTGGTCGCCTGGGGCTCCAACACGTACGGTCAGTGCACGGTCCCCGAGCCCAACGCGGACTTCATCGCGATAGCCTGCGGCCATTACCACAGCATCGGCGTCAAGCTGGACGGGTCTGTCGTGGCCTGGGGACGGAACAATTATCTTCAGTGCAACGTTCCCACGCCCAACTCCGGGTTCATCGCCGCCGCCGGCGGCCAGTACCATTCCGTGGGGCTCAAGTCCGACGGGACGGTGGCGGCCTGGGGGGACAACGGCAAGTCCCAATGTAACGTTCCTCCGCCCAACGAGGGCCTCGTGTCGCTGGCGTCCGGATGGTACCACGGCCTGGCTGTCAGGTCGGACGGCACGATAGCGGCCTGGGGCCAGAACGACTACAACCAGTGCACGGTCCCGGCGCCGAACTCGGACTTTGTCCGAGCCGCGGCCGGCTACTGGCACAGCCTCGGAGTCAAGTCGGACGGCTCCATGGTCGCCTGGGGATACAACGGCTACGGCCAATGCAACGTTCCTGCGCCGAACACGGGATTCATAGCCGCCGCCGGCGGCGGCTATCACAGCCTCGGGCTCAAGTCAGACGGGACTGTGGCGGCGTGGGGATACAACACCTCCGGCCAGTGCACCGTGCCGGAGCCCAACTCCGGTTTCACGGTGGTGGCCTGCGGTGAGTATCACAGTCTCGGGCTCAAGTCGGACGGGTCCGTGGTGGCGTGGGGACGGACCGTCGAGGGCCAATGCACCGTTCCCGAGCCGAATTCCGGCTTTGTGGACGTGGCCGCCGGTGACTATCACAGCATTGGGCTCAAGTCGGACGGGTCCGTGGTGGCGTGGGGGTTGGCCTCATCCGGCCAGTGCACGGTCCCCGAGCCCAACTCCGACTTCGTGACCGTCTCGGGAAGCGACGAGTACACGATGGGGCTCAAGAGCGACGGGACGGTCGTTGCCTGGGGGCTGGACAACTACCGGCAGTGCGACGTCGTCCAGCCGAACGACGACTTCATGGCCGTGGCCGCGGGCAGGTACCACGGCATGGCGCTGCGGGCCGCCGCCGCGGTTGGCGTTGATGAACCGCTGCTCGACGACGCGCCGGTCGCAGCGACGCTCCGAATACACTCCGTCGCGCCCAATCCCTTCAACCCCGTCACGGAGGTTTCCTTCGAGACCCTCGAGGCCGGCCGCGTGAGCCTGGAAGTCTACGACGTGAGCGGGAGGCGGGTGGCGACGAGGCCGATGGGACACCTGGAACCGGGCCTTCACCGGGCCGCATGGGACGGGCGCAGTGCGAGCGGTGCCGACATGCCGTCCGGAGTTTACTTCATCCGCCTGCGCGGCGTCGAGGGTGTGTCGGCGTCAGTGACCGCGGTGCTTCTGCGCTGAGCGTGCCGCCGCTCAGTGCAGAAACCAGGGAAGGGTTCGGGCGTCCCGCTCGGAATCGTGCGCCGTCAGCGACCGGGGGTTCAGACGCGGCGGCGCGCCAGCAGTCTCGCTGCCAGCTCGACGTACGCCCTCGCGTCCCCGCCGCGCGGCACTAGCACCTGGGCCGGCTTCATTCCGGTTATGCGCAGGAACTCCACAACCATCACCGCAGTTCCGGTGGCGTAGGACACGGCCGCGGCCGCGGCGGCTCCCGCAGTCCCCCAGAGCGGCACGAACGCGAGACTCAGCACCACGTTCACGACCAGCGTGACGAACGCGGCGAAGGAGTTCATCAGCTGCTTTCCCCTGCCCACGAAGTCGTTGGCAAGCACGCTCCCGATGCTCAGGAGAGCCGTGCCGGGCAGGAGTATCACCAGCGGCTTCACTGCCGGCAGGTACACCCGCCCGAACACCAGTAGTATTAGGGGCCCTGCGAACAGGCCCATCGCCAAGCCCGCCGTGCCGCACATCAACACCGTGTGCCGGCACGCCGCGGCGGTGACCTTGTCCCTCGAGTCCGACTCCTCCGACGCGCTCTTCAGCATCACGGCAGGCGCCAGCGAGCTGGGTATGTTCCACAGAAGCTCGGCCAGCAGTATCGCGACGGCGTAGTGTCCGACCGCGGCGGCGCCCGCGTAGTAGCTCAGTATGAAGATGCCCACCCGATAGTAAAGGAATGACGCTATCCGGGAGAGGTAGCCCTTGATGCCGAACCAGATTGCCGGCTTCATGAGCGACCCCCGCAGCGAGAAGCCCACCGGAGCGAGCCGCCTTGCCAGCACGAGCCCCGCCCCGGCCGCGAGCGTGAAGCTCAAAGCCCACGAGCCCACTGCGCCTGCCAGCCCCAGACCCGCACCCAATATCAACAGCGCGGCCAGCAGGAACTGCGCGACGTTCCTCCCGACCGAGAGCAGGTTGAACTGGAGTATCCTGTCCGAGCCGATCAGGAAATACGAGTAGTACTCCTGGACGTTGAGGAATGGGATCGCCGCGAACGCCAGAATGAGCGCCCACGACGGAACGCCGGCGAGCCCGGGCACTCTTAGAACCAGGACAGCGAGCGCGGCCAGGCAGAAAGCCAGCACGCCGCCGGTCAGCCCGAAGCCCAGCGACAGAGAGGCCATGTCCCCTGGCGAGCGGAGCTTCTTGCCCAGGAAATAGACGTTGGACAGCCCCAGGCCGCAGTTCACGAAAAGGGACGCCACCACCGCCGCGTTGGCACAGAGGCTGTAGAACCCCTGCCCTTCCGGCCCGAGCTTCCTCGCTATCAGGATGCTCACTGCGGCGCCTGCCGCGAGCGATAGGGCCCGCGACGCCAGGGTCCGTGCGCTGTCCCTTGCGACTTGCAGGTTGATTCTCCCCGTCAGTCGTTTCGAACGGAAAATGCGGGCAACTGTTCCCCGACCCGCATCCTCTGCCGCGCCCGAGGCACGCTCTCCGCCGGCTGAGCCCCTTCGGGCAAGGGGCGCGGCCCACCCGTCGGACGATGTTCGGCGCCGCCCGCGGCTACGGACCGGCGCTGCGGCCGCCGACCCGCGACTCCGTCCGCTCCGGCCTCAAGGCCCCTCGGTGAACTTCTTCAGCCGTCGCGCCACTCTGAAAAGGCCGGACTCTTCCACGTAGTGGCTGTAAAAGTACTCCCGGCCGCCGAAGGACTCCTTGAAGAAACGGACTCCGTGCAGCTCTCCGCTGCTCCCGAAATTGAAGGTGCTGTAACTCTTCGAGCACGCGTGGCGCAGTATCTCCGAGTAAACCAGGTGGCTCGCGCGCACCTTCCTGCCCTCCGCATTCTGACCGCTCAGCCACGCCATCAACATATCACGAAAATAGAACACCAGCACTGCGCAGACCGGCTCGCCTTTGAGTCTCCCCACCCATATCTTGGCCTTGTCGCCCATGAGCTCGGCCGCCTTGCTCAGGAGTCTCTGGGGATACACGGTCCCAACGTTCCAGTCCGCCGCCTGCCTGAGGTAAAGCGAGTGAAGCAGGGCCGCGCCGTCCAGGCTCGTCTCTTCCTGCACCGTCACTCCGCTGCGCTCGGCCTTCCTGGCGCACGTCCTGGTCTCCTTGTCGAACGCCTCGTCCCACAGCTTCCGGAAGCCCGCGTCCAGGTTTATCAGATGGGTGGACGCCTTGACCTTGCGGCCGCGCGGGAACGCGTTCTGGACGGCGCGCTCCAGCGTAACGGGCGTGCCGAACAGCACGCAGCTGAAGGAAAAAGGCAGCAGCCCCCTGGTCACGCCCTGGAGGGCCATGCTGATGAACGGAAACACGTCGTCCTCCGTGCCCTGCAGGGCCACCGGCCCGCCGTACGTGCCGAAGGGCATCGAAAGGTACGAGGTGAAGACGAGAGTCGTACTCTTCGCGAACGGCATCCCCGCCACGTACCTGCCCTGCCTGTCCTCCACGAGAATGTACTTGATCGTGAGGTCCCGGAAGGTCTCCTTGAGGACGAACGCCCACTCCAGGGTGTGAAACACCGTGGCCCCGCTCGACTGGTCGAGCAGCTCCCGCCACCGAGCGGGGTCAACCTCGCTCTTCAGAGACGGAGTGAGTTCTATGACAGGCCGCATTGGAGTTCGTGCATCCGTCCGGGACTCCGCGTGAATCCCTTCTATCTTATTACTGCCACACCGCACACCGCGCTGTCGCCGCCAGCCTTCAGCGTGACGAGATAGACGCCGGTCGGAACCGCGGCCCCTTCGGAATCGGTCCCGTCCCAGAGCACGTCGCCGTTGGACACGACTCCAAGGTGTCGCAGCTCCCTGCCTCCGAGGTCGTAGACACAGGCCTCGGCCTCAGACGGAAGCCCTCCTATCCTGATCACGCCGGTCCCTGAGGCCGGCCTGAGAGGGTTGGGATACACGAAGGCGTCGCTCAGGTCCCTGCCCGCTTCCGACCCCCACGCCTCGAGCACCGCCATGCCGTTGGGTGTCCCGAACCAGACTTGACCCCTGTTGTCGTCCACGGCGACGCAGAGCACCTGGTCGTTGACCAAACCCGACGTTTCGTAGGTGTACACACTCACCTCTCCCGAGGCGGAGATCCTGGCCACGCCGGTCGTCGTGGCGACCCACACGTTGCCCAGGCCGTCCACGGCCAGGTCGTTGATTTCGTCCGAGGCCGGCGCCAGGTCTGTCGCTGTGTAGTTCCTGAGCCACAGGGTGTCCTGGAACACGCTTAGGCCGGACAGGGTGCCCGCGTACGCCCTGTCGCCCACGACCAGCATCGAGGTCACGCTGGAACTTGCCAGCCCGTCCGAAGTCGTGAAGTGTCTCCACGTGTCGTCGGCTTCTTCGGCCGTGCCCCGGTCGTCCCAGAGGTTCACGCCGCTCACCATGTGGCCGACCCACCGCCGACTCGCGCTTGCGGGCGCGACCGCCTCCACGCTGTTTGAGGCCAGGCGGCCGACGGACGCCGTGACGTGCGCCGTGGACTCGTCGGAGGGGTCGTAAGCGTATATGCCGTATCCGTCGCTTGAGAACCAGACCTTCCCGGATGCGTCGGCCAAGATGTCCTTGCAGTTCACGAACGGCAGGTTCGTCCAAGTCTCGACGCCGCCGACCGCAACCATTCTGTCCACCCGCGTGCCCTCGAGGCAGCAGTGCCCGAACCAGACGGTGTCGGGGGTGGGAGCGAAGACAGAGAAAAGCCAGGCGTCCTGAAAACCGCCTGCTGTGGTGGAATCGTTGTAGAGTGACCACTCTGCGCCGTCGTACTTGAGGGCCGCCGCGCCGGAGCGCGTGGCCGCCCACACGACCCCGTCCGGCGACACTGACAGGTCCTCGACGTAGTTGAGCTGCGGCCCGGGGAAGGCTATCCGACTCCACGTCGCGCCGTCGTGCCTGACCAGCCCCGTCGACGCCGCGCACCACAGGTTCCCCGACGCGTCGGACGCGAGATGCCGGAACCTGCCCGAAAGGTCTCGCGGGCTCGCGTTCACCCAGTCCGCGCCCTGCCAGACCAGCACGCCCGAGTCTCCCGCCGCCGCGTAGAAGCCCGCCCCCGCCTGCTGGAGGTCGGACACGCGCCACATCGGAAGAGTCCCACGCTTGACCCAGGTCGTGCCCTGCAATTCGTAAGTGCCGTCGGCGGCAGCCGCCCACACGCTGTTGTCCTTGAACGCGACGGACAGCACAAACATGCTGGTGAGTCCGGTCCTGAGGGCGGTCCAACTCCAAGTCGACCCGGTCTTCACACCCCTGCTCACCCCGCTCGTGGTGGCGCACCAGACCGTGTCCTGCGTGGCCAGGACGTCGTTGATTATGTCGCTGCCAATGCCGCCGCCCGTGTTGCTGTTGGTGTACGTGGCCACTATCGAAGAGCCCTCCGCGAGCGCCAGGCCCAGAGTCGTGGCCACCCAGAGAGAGGTCCCGCTCGACGCCAGGCAGTTAATCTCGTTGGACGGCAGAGGCGTGATGCCGGCGGTGAACAGGGTCCACGTTCCGGCTTCACGGAGGTTCAGGCCGAATCCCCTGGTCCCGAACCATTCGCGGCCGCCTTCCGTGACGGCAACGCAAGACAGCTCGTTCGTTGCCAGCGCCCCGGGCCTGTCCCTGACCACCTTGGCGAACTCCCCCGTGCCTGGGGTGTACCGCACGGCGCCACCGGAACTGGCGGACCAGATGTCGTCTCCGCTCGAGAAGACGAAGTAAAGGTTCGACGAGTCCACGTGCAGCGTCCAGTCTCCCACCGCCCCCGCGCACACCGCCGGCACGAACATTGCGGCCGCGAGGACCGCCACGACGCGCGGCACGACGGAAGAGTTGGGCTTTCCCTCGGATATCGCGAACATGCTGCTTCCCCCCTGCGAAGTAGTCGGCGCCAGTGTGTCCCCGCCCGCTCGGTTGCCCGACGGCCGCCCGGTCACTCCCTTCTCAGAACACACCTGATGAACGTCTTTAGGTCCAGAGAGAAGGACCAATCAGCCAGGTATTCGTTGTCTTTGTGCGCTGCCTCTTCGGGGCCCGCGGCAAGCTTCCACAGGCCGAAGAGGCCCGGCTTGGCGCCCCCGGCCTCCTCTTTCCCACCCGACTGCACTGTCTCACTGCCGGTGCCGGCCTGGAGCCCGCCCTCCGGGGGGCGGCCCGGCTCATACGGCCTGGGCATGACGCCCACGAGGGCGACTTTGCCGGAGAGGACCGCGGCCAGCGCAGGAGCCCAGCACACGCCACTCTTCCCGAGAAGGCCTCCAGTACCCGCACCGCCGCAGTTCAGGTGCCGGACGGTGGCCTTTCGGCCGCTCGCGCTTCTTACGTGTTCCTTCTGCATCGCCGGCCTTCGACCGGCCGCGGCCAGGGCCGCATACGCGACTGCGACCGGGACCGCGTAGACTATGAGGCCCAACAGAGCCAGGACGAACTCCGTCGCCGCCTTGACCGGCCCTCCAGGTCGAGTCCGCTTCCTGAGCGAGACGAAGCTGAACCCTCCCCTTTCCTCCACTTTGTCCCCTTCAGTCAGGAGCTCACCCAGCTCGCTCGCCACGGCCACCTGGAACCCCCGACCCGAGAGCTCGGACACGACGGGCCACATCGCGCGTATTCTGGCCGGCGTGTCGGCCAACACGATTTCGCCGGCTCTCTGAGCGTGGGCCAGCCTCAGTATCTTGGCCGCTCCGACTCCGGCTTCCGCGGGCGCGGCCGCGAGTCCCCGCTGTCCGGCCGGCTCGGGTTGAATCACGCCGGCCGTGTCCATGAAGCCGGCCAGCTCGAGGCCTTCGTGAGCACCTCTCCTTACTGCCTCCCTCGCCCTTTCGGCCATTTCTCCCGAGCCCAGCACCAGGACACGCCTGGCGTTCACCCTCGTTAGCGCGAGCCGCCTCTGCGCGTGCCTGAACGCCGAGCGTTCAAGGGTCAAGACGACCATCGAGACGGGCAGGAACATCAGCACCATGGCCCTGGAGTATATCTTGACGTACAGGAGGAAAGTGCTGGCCATGAGGACCACGCTCGTGAGCACCATGGCTCTGGTCACGTCGAAAAGAAGGTCCACCGTGTCCTCCGCCTTCTGCCTGCCGTAGAGGCCGACGTACCCCAGCGCCGCCACGCCCACGACTACCGCCAGCGCCATGAAGCTGCCGTACACTTGAAACGAGGGCGTGGGCTTGGCCAGGACCGACCCCAGGTTGGCCCGGGCCGCGTACGCAAGGTAGAACGCCGAGCAGAGGGCGGCCACGTCCGCAGCGACCAACACGACCCTGGAAACCGAGTCCCTGTTTCTCTTGAGCAGATACAGCACGAGACTCCATTTCTCCGAAAATCTGAGCCAGCTCTCGAGGTGGGCCCTCTTCGCCCTGCCGAACCTCGCCTGCGCGCTCTGCCTTCTGTAATGATGGACGAGCTTGGCCTCCGGGCAGTAGTAGACCTTCCATCCGGCCGCCTGCATCCTGTAACACCAGTCCACGTCCTCGAAGTAGAGGAAGAACCTCTCGTCCATCGGGCCGACCTCGGCGATGGCGGCCCTCCTCACGAACATGGCCGCCCCTATCACCCAGTCGACCTCGGCGGTGGAGTCGTGGTCCCAGTCGAGCATCAGGTGCCGTCTCACCGAGGGGCTGTCCTTGAACACCCTGCCCAGAAAGGTGCGGCGCAGGATTATGGTCTTCAAAGTGTAGAAGCGCCTGCAGGACATCTGCACGGTGCCGTCCGGATTCAGCAGCTTGGGCGCCACTATGCCCGCCTCCGGGAGGCTGCGCGCCAGCTCCAGCAGGCGGTCCAGCGCGCCCGGGTCCGTCACTGTGTCGGGATTCACAACGAACACGAATTCGGAGTCCGAGGCGGCCAGCCCCTGGTTCACGGCCCGCGCGTATCCCACGTTCCGCGAGTTCTCGATGAGCTTGGCGCCCGGGCAGCAGGCCGACAGTACGTCCTTCGCGCCGCCACCCCTGGAGTTGTCAACTACTATGACTTCCAGGTCCAGCGACGTGGAGCCGCGCAGCGACTCCAGACACGGCCGAAGGAAATCCTCGGTCCTGAAGTTGACGACGACGACTGAAATCCGGCTCACCTGCCGCTCCCGGAGGACTGAGTCCAGAAGAGACTTTGAAACCTGAGCCTCCACACGAGCCACACCGCCTCCCAGATGATCCTGTGCGACATCTTGGAGGTTCCGACGCGTCTGTCCACAAACGTGATGGGTATTTCCCTTATCCGGAAACCCTTTTTCCAGCACTTGAAGCTCATCTCTATCTGGAAGGAATACCCGTCAGAGCCGACCTTGTCCAGGTCGATGGCCTCCAGCGCCCGCCTCCTGAAGCACTTGAAGCCGCCGGTGGCGTCGTGGACAGGGAGCCCGGTGACCACCCTCGTGTACAGGTTGGCCGAGTAGCTGAGTATCAGCCGGCTGAGCGGCCAGTTGACGACAGTCACGCCGCGCAGATACCGGGAGCCCAGCACCAGGTCGTAGTCCTTTATGGCCTCGAGGAAAGCCGGAATCGTGGCGGGGTCGTGAGAGAAGTCGGCGTCCATCTCGAAGACGTACTCTATCTCCGGCCTGGACAGGGCGTACTTGAAACCGGCCACGTAGGCGGAGCCCAGGCCGAGCTTGGCCTCTCTGCTGAGAATATGGACCCTGCCGTTCTTGGCCGCCATCTCCGCCACGACCTTGCCCGTTCCGTCGGGCGAGTTGTCGTCCACGACCAGGACTTCCACGTCCAGTGGAAGACTCAGGATCTGGGGGATCAGCGCCTGTACATTGGCCAGCTCATTGTACGTCGGCACTATGACTAACGACTTCACGTCTTCTCCTCCGGACGAGCCTTACTGCGGACGGCATGAGACAACCCAGTATGACGACCGAGGCCCCTCCGGTGAGGAGCATGCCGGTCCTCAGCGGGCGGGACTCGTAGAAGAATCTTATCTTGTGAGCGCCGGGCCCGAGGGGCAATCCCCTCAACAGGAAATCAGTGCGGTATATCTTCACCCGGGCGCCGTCCACCTCCGCCTTCCAGTCGGGATAGTAGAGCTCGCTCAACACCAGGAAGCAGGGCTCGGCGACCTGCGCCTCCACCTCTATCTGGTTCAAACCGTACGAGACTATCCCGGCCGACGAGCCACGGGCCGTCACCGTTGCGGAAGGCACCGGCTCGAGCACGAAGGCGGTGCGCTCGGGGTCGAACCCGGGCGAGACGATGGAATCCACAACCGCCTGCGAGCTGCCCAGTACTACGGCGCTGTCCGCGAGGAACGCGCGCGGAAGCGACGCCTTGAATTCGTACACCTTCCTCGAGCCGTCGAACGCCAGGCCCAGCAGGTCTCCGGCCGACACGTGCTCCGGGAAGATCACGTACTTGACGTTCAGCATTGCCAGCACGGAGGGGGTGATGTGTCCGGCGTTCAGGACCGAGGTGTGGAACTCCTCGAACAGACTCGGCTTGGCCGCGTGGTAGCCCCCCACGCTGAAGATGCGGAACGCGGCGAATTTGTTGTCTCTGAAGTCGGACCCCATTGGGAACACCCGGTAGAGGGACTTGTCTCTCTCCAGAAACTCAGTCACGTCGTCCTTGAGGCTCTCCGTTGACACGGACGAGCGCTCGCCCACCATGGGCCCGACTATGCGCGCGTCCACCCGCCAGAGGTCGACCAGCGTGAGGCAGACCAGGATGGCCGCCATCGCCACCGCCGAGAGCTTCCGCCTGAGGAAGAGGTAAACCGCCATGAAACCGGCAAACCCGATGAGGCCCAGCACCAGCACGTCCTGCCTCACCATCTCGGAACAACGCGCGGCGATTCCTCCCGCGGCCGAAGTCGAGAAGTTGGCCACGCCCGCGGCCAGCGCCTTGGCCTGCAGGGCGTCCGTCACCATGCCCTCGTACCAGGACGCGACGCTCCCGCCGAACACGAGCCA
>JAFGJU010000064.1 GCA_016928935.1 Candidatus Eiseniibacteriota bacterium
AAGAGCTCTCTCTCGGGCTGCCTTTCTATCATGCTGTAGCCGGGCTGCATCGTTGTGATTGGACCGTGCTGCATGTACTCGGTCGTCTGCTTGACGCTCATGTTTGAGAGGCCGACGTAGCGGACCTTGCCCTTCCTGAGCAACTCCGTCAGAGCGTGCATGGTCTCCGACACCGGCGTGGTTGGGTCGGGCACGTGGACCTGGTAGAGGTCCACGTGGTCGGTGCCCAGCCGACCCAGGCTCAGGTCTATGGCTTCCATGATGTGCCGATAACCGGTGTCGTGCTTTGGGGGTTCGCCCTTCCTGCGCACGCCGCCCACCTTTGTGGCCAGGAGGACCCTGTTCCGCTCGCCGGCGAGCGCCCTGCCCAGGATTTCCTCCGAATGGCCGTCTCCGTAGACGTCCGCCGTGTCGAAGAAGTTGACGCCGAGGTCCAGCGCGCGCCTTATCGCGCGCATCGATTCGTCGTCGTCCACCGGACCCCAGTCGGTCCCGCCTATGGCCCAGCACCCGAAACCGATGCGGGACGATTTGAGCTCGGACTTTCCCAGAGTAACGAATTGCATGTCTCCCCCTCGGACGAGAGCAGCCTGCTCGTCGGTTCAAGATGAAAGAGACTCGCGAACGCCAGACGGGCGATGCGAACAGGGTCGGGAGAGTCAACGCCGCCACTACACGTTAAGTCATTAGAAAACTGTTGTGCAAGCGCGTTTTTCTGATAGATTCACGGCTACGCCGGCCCCGCCCGCTAGGGCCGAGCGTGAGGGGGGTCGGCTTTTCTCGTATGGTTGAGCTGCAGTTCTGGCAATACGCGCTCTTCGGGGTGGCGGCCGCCGCCTACGCCACCATCATCGGCCTCGGTGGCGGCTTCCTCGTCGTCCCGTTCCTCGTTCTGCTGTGCGGCTTCTCTCCCCAGCAGGCGGTCGCGACGTCGCTTCTTGTCATCTTCGCCAACGCCGCTTCGGGCAACGTCTCCTTCCACAGGCAGAAGCGGATCGACCTGGCCACGGGCTGGCGGTTCGGCCTGGCGAGCGTGCCCGGCTCCCTCATCGGTGTGTGGATATCGAGGGAGTTCACCAGCGCCGCGTTCGAAAGGGTCTTCGGGCTTCTGCTCGCGGCCGTGGCGGTGTTCCTGCTCGTGAAGCCGGTGAGGAAGCTCAGCCCGCACGAGGCTCATCCCGGGGCAAGGGTGGGGCTCGCGCACAGGCGAATCCAGGACGCCTCCGGCAATGTGTATGAGTACTCGTTCAACATGCGCCTCGGCCTCGCAGTCAGTTTTCTGGCGGGCATCATATCCTCGCTTTTCGGCGTGGGAGGTGGCATAGTCTACGTGCCTGCGCTTGTGTACCTGTTCAACTTCCCGCCGCACCTGGCCACCGCGACGTCGTTTTTCGTGCTGCTCATCTCCGCGGTAGCCGGCGCGGTGTTTCATGGGATGTATCAGCACACGGTTTACTCCGTGGGCATATACATCGGGGTGGGCGCAGCGGTGGGCGCCCAGGTCGGGGCGGCTCTGTCCACTCGCATCAAGGGTCATCTGCTCATCCGGCTGTTCGCGGTGGCTGTTCTGTTCGTCGCGCTGAGGCTTCTGGTGGGGTAGAATGGTGAACGTGCGGCGCCGGCGTTGAGGTGCGGGGCGGCTGCCGCCGTCGGTCCGGAAGCTGGCGGCGAGGTGTCCGGAGGCTCGCGGCGCCGGTCAAGACCCTCGTGGAAACGTCGGTCCGGAGGCTCGCGGCTAGGGCGTCTTGCGTCACGGCGCGCTGGACCGCAGTGCGCCGGGCCGATTGACCCGCCGCGCGGATTGATCCGCCGGGCTCATTCGTGCGGACGTCATGCGCGCGATAGGTGGTGCCGATTGTCCAACTACTACAGACAGCCTGTCTCATTCTTCGGCGTCTCGATAGCTCCGGTGACGAGGAACCTCCTCGTCGCCAACGTGGTCGTGTACGCGCTGCAGGTGCTCTTTCTCAACAGGTTCCTGGACTACGTGGCGCTGGTCCCCGCCTACGCCCTGGGCAAGGGCATGGTCTGGCAGTTCGCCACGTATATGTTCCTGCACTGGGGCTTCTTTCATCTTCTCTTCAACATGTTTCTACTCTGGATGTTCGGGAGCGAGATAGAACGGTACTGGGGCTCGGGCGAGTTCCTTAAGTATTATTTTGTGACGGGGGTCGGTGGGGGGGTGCTGAGTTGCGTGTTCAGCCCGGGCTCGTTCATCCCCATCGTCGGCGCGTCGGGCGCCATATTCGGATTGCTCCTGGCGTACGGCATGGCGTTCCCGGACAGGCAGATATACATCTATTTCCTGGTGCCCATACGGGCTAAGTACCTGGTGCTCATCCTCGGGGCCATCGAGCTTCTGGCCGTGGCCTCACCGGGCGGAGACGGCATCGCCAGGTTCGCGCACCTGGGCGGCCTCCTGTTCGGGTTTCTGTACATCAAGAGGGAGCGGTTCGGGTTCGCGCTGCGGCGTAGGTGGGGAAGACTGACCAGGAACAGGCGGGTGAAGCTGGTCAGGCCGGACTGGAAGCGGCGGGAGGGTAAGGAAGGGGAGGACGCGGACCGGGACGGTGCGGATCGGAAAGACCCGGGCCGGATTGACAGGGAGCAACGGGGCGACCCGGACGAGGAGGAAGTGAACGCCATCCTGGACAAAATAAACCGGTCAGGCATGGGCAGCCTGACGGACCGTGAGAAAGAGACGCTCAGGAGAGCGAGCGACAGGAGGAGGCTGCATTGAGCTGGGGACAACCGCCCTCAGAAGAAGATTGCATTGAGCAGTGCGGGGCTCTATCATCAAGCGTCTACACCCCAGGCGCCTCAAGACGCATGAGTTTCTGACCCACCCGGAGCGAGGAGGACTCGTATGACTCCGAAAAGGCACCGCGCAGCGTCAACCAAGAAGACGAGAAGAACAAGCGGCAGAAGTTCCAGAACAGTGACTAAGGCCCGTACGCCGGCGAGGAAAACGGCGGCCGCGAAAAAGGCCGCCGCGGTGCGCAAGGTCGCGCCGAAGCTGCCGCCGCGGCAGTTCCCGCTCCCGCTGGAGGAAATGCCGACCAAGTGGTACAACATCCTGGCCGACCTTCCCGAGCCGCTTCCGCCTCCGATGGACCCGAAGGAGGGAGAATCAAGACTGGCCGTTCTTCCGGAGGTGCTGGTGGGCGAGTGTCTGAAGCAGGAGTTCTCACCCGACCGCTGGGTAGACATCCCCGACGAGCTCATGTCGCTGTACGCGCAGGCCGGCCGTCCGAGGCCCCTCTTCAGGGCTCTCACCCTCGAGAAGCACCTGAAGACGCCGGCGCGGCTCTACTACAAGTCGGAGTTCTACAGCCCCACCGGCAGTCACAAGGTCAACACCGCCCTCGCGCAGGCTTTCTACGCCAGGGAGGAGGGATACGAGCGGCTCGCCACCGAGACCGGGGCGGGACAGTGGGGCACGGCTCTGGCCTACGGGGCCAGTCTCTGCGGCCTCAAGTGCACGGTCTACTGGGTGAGGGCCGTTTTCAGCTGGAAGCCCCAGAGAAAGGGCTTGATGAAGCTCCTCGGCGCCGACGTGTACGCGTCGCCCAGCGACAAGACCGAGTGCGGGAAAAAGCTCTGGGAGATGAACCCCAACCACCCGGGTTCCCTCGGCATCGCCATCTCCGAAGGCCTGGAAGACGCCAGGCACGACAAGAAGGCCATCTATTGCCTCGGGTCCGTGTTGAATCACGTGCTCATGCATCAGACCATAATCGGCCTCGAGACGCTCAAGCAGTTCGAGATGGCTAAAACCTATCCCGACGTGGTCATATCCTGCCTCGGCGGCGGCAGCAACTTCGGAGGGTTCGCGCTGCCGTTCGTGGGAGAGGCCATCACGAAGAAGAAGAAGACGCGCTTCATCGCTGCCCAGAGCCAGGCGGCGCCCAACCTCCAGGGCCAGTACAGGTATGACTTCGCCGACCACGCGGAGATGACTCCGTTGCTCAAGATGTACACCCTGGGTCACCAGTGCGAGATGGACCCCATCAAGGGCGACGGACTCCGTTACCACGGCTGCTCCCCCATCATCAGCTTCCTGAGGGACAAGGGCTACATAGAGACGGTGGCCTACCCGAAGGACGAGAAGCACGTGTTCCAGAGGGCGAAGACGTTCGTCCAGACCGAGGGGTTCCTTCCCGCGCCCGAGTCCGCCTACAGCATTGCGTGCGCCATAGACGAGGCCATAAAGTGCAGGGAAACCGGGGAGGAGAAGGTCATAGCTTT
This sequence comes from Candidatus Eiseniibacteriota bacterium, assembly GCA_016928935.1. GTDB lineage: Bacteria > Eisenbacteria > RBG-16-71-46 > JAFGJU01 > JAFGJU01 > JAFGJU01. The sequence continues at coordinate 4,249 of JAFGJU010000064.1, forward strand.
TAACGTCAGCGGCCACGGATTCATGGACATGGACGGCTACGCGGAAGTCCTGGGTCTGTGAGGCCTGGCGTCCTATGCAGACAATCCTGAACAGACTCGAGACCGGGCGGGTCATCGTCGCCGACGGCGCGATGGGCACGATGCTGTACGCGCGCGGCGCACCCAGGGGTCACTGCTACGACGAGCTCAACCTCTCCGCTCCCGGGACAGTCAAGGCCATTCACCGCGACTACGCCGACGCCGGCGCGGAGCTCATAGAGACGAACACGTTTGGGGCGAACCGATTCGTGCTCTCCAGGTACTACGACCTGGGCGGGAAGGTGTTCGAGATAAACCTCGCCGGCGTGAGAATCGCCAGAGAGGCATGCCCTGACCGTTACATCGCGGGTTCGGTCGGCCCGGTCTCGCGACCTCTGGACACGACGGAGACCCTGGACAGGGAGACCCTGACGGCTATCTATGCAGAGCAGATAAGCGCTCTCGTGGAGGGCGGGGTCCACCTGATAGTGTTGGAGACGATGAGCGACCTCAGGGAGGCGAAGATCGCCCTGGAGGTCGCGCTGAAGGTCTCGCCCGTGCCGGTCGCCGTGCAGATGTCCTTCGTCGAGGGTGAGGGCACCATTACCGGAACTTCGCCGTCGCAGGCCCTCGTCGAACTGGCCGACATGGGGGCCGCCGTAGTGGGGGCCAACTGCGGG
>JAFGJU010000065.1 GCA_016928935.1 Candidatus Eiseniibacteriota bacterium
AAGAGCGGGGGGTGCGGCTTCTGCCGCACCCCTCGATGTTTTCCCGGCGAAGTGAGAGGACCGCGCAGTCCGTCCCCTATTTCACGAGGCGGGCCTTTTTCTGTCTGATGTGCTTGACCACGTCCTGCCGAGTGGCATTGACGTCAAGGCCGTTGGCGGGGTCGGCCATGGCCCTTTCAATCTCCGCCAGAAGCTTCCTGGTCGCCGGGCCGGGCTTGCCGTCGCCCACCAAGTTCCCGCAGACCTTCACTATGGGCATTATCCCGGCGCCGGTGCCTGTCATGAAGCACTCTTTGCCGGGTCCGACCAGGTCCAACGGCATGAGGTCGGGCACCTCCTCGACATCGTAGCCGAACCTTTTCGCGAACTCCATTATGCAGGCGCGCGTGATGCCCTCGAGGCAGTACTCTCCGACCGGCGTCACAACCCTCACCTTCTGAGACTTGCCGCCGCGGCCGTACTCTCTCGTTACCGAGAAGATGTTGTCGACGGTGGCCTCGGCTATGAAACCTCGGTCGGTCAGCATTATGGACTCGAGCAGTCTCATGTTGTTCGTGCCCTCGAAGAGCCCCAGCACGTTGTTGAGATAATTGTCGCTCTTTATCCTCGGGTCGAGGATGGAGTTCCCCGGCCGTCTTATCTTCCTGGATACGCCCACTTCGATGCCCATGTCGTAGGCCTCTCGAGGGTAGAGTTTTATCGTGGACACTATGGCGTAGACGGTCGACCCGACGCACTTCCTAGGGTTCAAGCCCAGGTCTCCTATGCCGCGCGTCACGATCAGCCGTATGTATCCGGTCTCGCTCTTCTTGATTCCCGTCGCCTGTATGGCCCTGACCACCTGCCAGCTGAGTTCTTCGATCGTGTAAGGTATCTCTATCCTCAGCGACCCTGCGGACCGCCAGAGTCTCTCCATGTGCTCCTTGTACAGGAAGACCAGCCCGTTCTTGATAAGTATGCCCTCGAAACATCCGTCGCCGTAAAGACCGCCGTGGTCGAAGAAAGAGAGCCCCACCGAGTCAGGCGGAAATATGCCGTGCATACGGGTGAGAGGCTCACCACTCCTGGTCTTCTCCACGCCGCGCGCGTTGAGAAAAGACTTGGGCGTGATCCCGTCGACGACCGGCATGCTCACGAAGACTCGGGCCCTCGCGCCCACTCCTTCCATCGCCTTCAAAGCTGTCACAACGGACTTCTTGTCAGCCATACGCTACCTCCTGAGGGGTCCGAAGTTGCTGCAGGCGTTATTGCTTACCGTCTCTTACGTCGTTGTCGGCGCCGTCACTTGCCAGTCGGCCGCTATTCGATGCTCGTTGTTCCTCCGTCCCACGACGGCGTCGGCCCCCATCCTGGAATGAGAGCCAACGTATTATACCCGTGAAAGCGCGCGGTGAGAAGCGATTTCTGGCGCAGCGGCCACGGACAACCGCGGCGTGAAAGAGCCGGGACAATTGAGCTGTGACAGAACCGGGGCGATTCGGATGTCAGACTGGAGGTTTCGCTTCATTGACACAGGCACCCGCGACGCGGTATACTGCGGCGTTCCGTGCGGCAGTCGCCTGCCGCACGCGACGACGTCGGTCGCCGCGCGTGAGCGACCCCGGGAGTGATGTTCCGGAATCGTTCGAGTCGGAGCACGGACCTGTCTCCCCCACGGGCACGGGAAACGAGTCAGCAGTCCCGCCCGGCTCGAGACGAAGGCCTGCGACCCCCTACAGGCGGAGGAAGAAAATGGACGACAGAATGCTCAAAGCAGCCAAGAGCGCCCTGACCCAGTGCATGGGCATCTCCAAGAAAGAGGTCCTTCTGGTGATAACGGACGAGCCTCTGAGGAAGATCGGCTACGCGTTCTGGGAAGCCGGAAGACGGCTCGGCGTGGAGTCGCTGATCACCGAGATAATCCCGAGGGAGACGAACGGAGCGGAGCCCCCGGACGCGGTGGCCGAGCTGATGGCCGCCGTTGACGTCGTGATAGCGCCCACGAGCAAGTCCCTATCTCACACCGAGGCCAGGCGCAACGCGTGCGCCAAGGGCGTCCGCATCGCAACGCTCCCGGACATCACGGAGGACTGCGTGAGACGGACGCTGATCGGGGACTACTGGGCCATCAAGAAGCTCACGGACAGGCTGACGGCGATAGTCACGAAAGCGTCGACGGCGCACGTCACCACACCCGCGGGCACCGACCTGCGTATGTCTTTGAAAGGCAGGGCCGCCCATCCGGACACCGGCATTGCCCATAAGAAGGGCGATTTCACGAATCTCCCCGCCGGCGAAGCCTACATAGCCCCGATAGAGGGCACGGCCGAGGGTGTCTTCGTCGTGGACGGCTCGATGTCGGGCTGGGGCCTCACTAGATCCCCCATAATAATCCACGTCAAGAAAGGGTTCGCCGTCAAGTTCGAGGGCGGAAAGGGCGCGCAGACCATCAGCAGCATCGTGAGGAAGGTCGGCAGGCTGGGCGCCAACATCGCCGAGCTCGGAATCGGCACCAACACCAAGGCCCGCGTCACCGGCCACACTCTCGAGGACGAGAAGGCGATAGGCACGGTGCACGTCGCGGTGGGTGACAACCGCTCGATGGGCGGGAAGGTCCGCGTCCCGCTGCACCTGGACGGAGTGATGCTGAAGCCGACGCTGACCCTGGACAACAGGGTCATCATGCGGGACGGCAAGCTGCTGGTTTGACGCTCCCGACCCGGCGCTTGAACGCGGCACCGACAGGCCTCAACAGAAAAACAACTACGCCGCCCCGCGAGAGCGGCCCGGGGTCGACGCACCCGCAGCTCGAGGGCTCAAGGCAGCATGCTGCTCACATCCGAAGACATAGCCAGCCTCTCGGTAGCGACGAGGAACCTCTCCAAGGGCTATGACAAGGGGCCCTTGGCGGTTGACTCACTCGACCTGAGCATAAGGCCGGGCGAGGTGTTCGGCCTGCTGGGGCCGAACGGCGCGGGCAAGACCACCACCATCCGCATGCTGCTGGGTCTCCTGAGGCCAACCTGCGGACAGGTGTTCGTGCACGGCGAGGAGATCACGACCGGCCGTCAGAGAGTAAAGAGCAGGCTCGGAGTCTGTCCGCAGGAAACGGTGCTGTGGCCTGAGCTCACGGTCTCGGAGCACCTGTATCTGATCGGAAGGATGTACGACGTCCCGGGCAAGACGTTGCGGGCCGAGACGGAACGACTGATAGGCGAGTTCTCACTTGGAGAAAAGCGAAACCAACCAACCAAGCGCCTGTCAGGAGGCCTCAGGCGCAGGCTCAACCTGGCCATGGCCCTAGTGCACGGTCCGGACGTCATAATGCTGGACGAGCCGTCGGCGGGCCTCGACCCGCAGTCGCGGGCTCTCCTCTGGGAGCGCGTCAAACAGCTCACGAAGGACGGCCGGCGCACCGTCGTCCTCACCACTCATTCGATGGAGGAGGCCGACCGCCTGAGCGACAGGGTCGGCATACTCGACCACGGCAAGATGCTCGTGCTGGACACGCCCGACGTCTTGAAGCGCAGCATCGGCGAGGGTGACGTCCTGGAGATGGAGCTGGACCGTGCTCCGTCGAGCGAGGCCATGGAGGCCTTGCGGAGACACGGTCGCGTCGAGCAACAAGCCGCGACGGCAACTACGGTGTCTGTGCGCGGGCTCGACATCATGCAGCGATTCCCCGGCATCGTAGTTGCGCTGACTTCGTCAGGCGTCGTCATTCGCGGCACAAGGCTCAGGCCGAACACGCTGGAAGACGTGTTCCTGAAAATGACCGGAAGGTCTCTGAGGGACTAATGAGGTTCCTGCCGCTTTCGTTCGCCATAGCGAAGAGAATGAGACGGGACCTCTTCACCCTTTTCTTCGCCATCCTCTTCCCCGCATTCTTCCTGCTCATCTTCGCCGTGGCATTCGGCAAGACCGGACCGATGAAGAACCAGAGACTCGACTTGGCCGTCGTTAACCGCGACGAGGGGTTGCGCGTCAACTTCGGCAATGGTCAGGACACGCTGCTCCTCGGGGTGACGCTGGTGGATGTCCTGGAGTCCCTGTCGTACTCGACTTCTTCAGGCTGGATGAGGTCCGACTCGTCTTCGTCGGGGCTGACGGGCTTGGATTCGTTGGGGCTGGGCGCGAGGAGACCGGAGAGCCCCGTTTTCGGCGTCGTGGACACACTGCGCGAGGCGGACGCGCTGAAGAAAGTCTCGTCCGGAGACCTCGATGCGGTGTTCGTCATCCCGGCAGGCTTCACGAAGGCCGCGATGGCCATGGCCATGGAAGACGTCATGGGCCGGGTCTTCACTGGAGCCATGGACGGATTCCGGGGTGAAGCACGAGAGCCCGAAGTGACCGGGAGGAGCTCCGGCGAAGTCGCGGGGCCGACAGGACCCTGGAGCGGAAGCAGCGCAGGTCCGGGTGTGTTGGGGCGGAAGCCGACCGTGTCCGAGATCCAGCGGATGATAGACGACGTCTCGCGTCGCCTGGAAAGGCGCGGGAAGAAGACGGGGCTACCGCTGGACTCGCTGTCCTTACCGTCCAGGAAAGCGGACCCGGTCGCGCTCAGCCTGGCCGGCGACCCGTCCAACTTGGGGTTCACCATGGCCGGAGGAATCATCAGGAACGTGCTGGACGAATTCCTGAAGAAGGTGAGCCAGCGGAGCCTCGAGGAGGCGAAGGACTTCCTGCCCGCGGAGCCGAGCGCGGCGACCGCAGACCTGATCTCACTCGAAAACTCCAGCGTGGCCGTGGAGACGAGGACGGTCTTCGATTATCAGGTGCCCGGGATCATAGTGTTCGCGCTCCTTATGCTGGTGTCCCTGGTGAGTGTGACGCTGTTGCTGGACCTCACCCAGGGTCACCTCGAACGCCTGAAGCTGACCAGGATGAGCTCGCTCGACTATTTCCTTGGCAACACGCTCCCCTGGATGGTGCTGTCAATCCTGCAGCTGGGCCTCCTGTTTGGGGTCGCCAAGCTGCTGGGCTACCACAACGCGGGAGGTATGCTCGCCGGCGTGGGCCTCGTGCTGCTGGGAAGCCTGTCCTCGGTGTCCCTGGCCCTGATAGTGGCGGCCCTGGCCAAGAACGAGAAGCAGGCCTCAGCCGTCGCCACCATGATCGCCGTGCCACTGAGCTTCCTGAGCGGCGCCTTCTTCTCGGTCCGTGACGTTGTTGTCTCCAGGGATTTCTTCGGGCACTCCCTGGGACTCACTGACCTCTCGCCCTGGACTCACACGACGAAAGCTCTCGTGGGGATGCTCACTTTCGGGAAGTCGTTGGCCGAGGTGCGGTGGAACGTGATGATGCAGGTCGGCCTCACTGTGTTGCTGTTGCTCGTGGGCATCGGACTTTTCTCGAGACGGAGGCTCACCGCGCAGCGTTGAGCGAAGCCGCCCAGCGCTTCGGCGCGGCCGAGCGCGTGGCCGGAGTGCGCCGACGGGGGGTGCCCTGCGCCCACGGAGGAACGCCCTCACTCCGCATTGCCGGACGGATGCCTGGCCGGCGCTTACCGCTGACGGAACACCCACGCGAGCCGCTGCCCGACGGCTGCGGCGGCGTCGTCCCTACTTGCTCTGTGACTTGGTGTCCCTCGACGTCTTTCCTGACTTGGGCTGCGCGGTGGGGCTGCTCTTGCCGGCCGCGGATTTCGCCGGCGGCGTGCCAAGTTTGGCGGGCGACATCTTGTGTTTCTCGGCCACGAAGCGCCACCTCATCCCGGTTTGCCGCGCCGACACCACGCTCCTGAGCGGACTGCCGGTGTGCGCGCAGACGTTAGCGGCAAGGACGATCTCCTCGAAGCCGTATCCCTTCTCGTTCAGGATGACAATCGAGCGGTCATCCGGCATCTTGTAGTAGTTCGCCAGGCATCGCGACAGAGTGTACCTCCTGAAGAGCGAGTCGTTGCCCTTGGCCCTCTCCAGCGACGCCGGACGGATTCCCAGTCTCTTCGCTATTGCGCCCCACCCCAACCCCTGTCGCTTGAGCGGAGCCACGTTTTCGGGCTCCCTCTTGGCGGCACGGGAGACCTCCATCAGCAGGGCGACGTCACCGTAATCGTAGCGCCGGTCATACAGGGCCTTGACGAACCTGGTGGAGACTCCGTAGTTCATCACCAACACGTCGGCCCAGAGGTCGTACGCAGTGCCCCGGTCCAGGCCGGATAGCTTGACGCTGGAAGGCTTCCTGGGGATGTCCGGGCTCAAAGTCCAGTCAACGGCGCCGGATGACTCGCCGGGTGCCGACACCAACGGCGCGACGACCGCGGTCATGACAGCGAGAGCAACAAACACGCACGTCTTACGCCGGGACACGGACGCTCCGGCACGTGCAGTGACACTGGTCGCATTCAATTGAAACACCTCCAGGTTGGAGTTCCGAGTGCTCCG
>JAFGJU010000066.1 GCA_016928935.1 Candidatus Eiseniibacteriota bacterium
CCGCTGCAGCATTCTGGGGAACGGGATGGCCTCTCTGACGTGCTCGATTCCGCATATCCACGCCACCGTCCTCTCCACTCCCAACCCGAACCCGCCGTGCTTCACAGTGCCGTATCGCCTGAGGTCCAGGTACCACTCGAACGCTTCCCTGGGGAGCTTCTGGGCTTCTATCTGCCTCTCCAAGAGTGCGAGGTCGTCCTCTCTCTGGCCCCCGCCTATTATCTCGCCGTAGCCCTCCGGCGCGATCATGTCCACGGACATGGTGGTCCGCGGGTCTTCGGCGTTCTGCTTCATGTAGAAGGCCTTGCACTCGCGCGGATAGCCCCAGACGAACAACGGCCTGTCGAACCCCGTCGAGAGCTCGGTCTCCTCGGCCGCCCCAAAGTCAGTTCCCCACTCGACGGCCACGCCCTTCTGCCTGAGCACTCCGATGGCCTCGTCATACTTGAGGCGCGGAAACGGGGCCTTCACGTTCTCCAGTCTCTCGACTGAGCGCTCCAGCCTTGCCAGCTCCGCCCGGCGCTGCTCCAGCACCCGCGCCACCACATAGCAGGTCATGCGTTCCGCCAGCTGTATCACGTCCTCGAGGTCAGCAAACGCCATCTCCGGCTCGACCATCCAGAATTCTATCAGGTGCCGTCTGGTCTTGGACTTCTCGGCCCGGAACGTCGGGCCGAAACAATACACTTTGGCCAGCGCCATTGCGGCGGCCTCCATGTACAGCTGACCGCTCTGGCTCAAGTAGGCCTTGTCTCCGAAGTAGTCCGTCTCGAAGAGCGTGCTCGTTCCCTCCACCGCCGAGGGCGTGAAGATGGGCGCGTCCACGGCCACAAACCCCTCTGAGTCAAAGAAGTCGCGTATGGCCCTCTCGACCGTGCCTCTGACGAGCAAAATGGCGTGCTGCCGCGCCGACCTGAGCCACAGATGCCTGTGGTCCAGCAAGAAGGAGACCCCGTGCTCCTTCGGCGTTATGGGGTAGTCCGCCGCTATCTGCACGATGTCCAGGCCCGTCAGCAGGAGCTCAAACCCGCCGGGCGCCCTGCGTTCCTCCCTGACCCTGCCCTTCACTACGACCGAGCTCTCCTGGGTCAACCGGTCACACTTCTCAAATACCTCCTCGGCGACGGCCGCGCGGTCCACCACCGCCTGTATCGTCCCGGTTCCGTCGCGCAACAGGAGAAAGTGGATCTTGCCGCTCGACCGCTTGTTGTAGAGCCAGCCCCTCAATTCGACTTCCTCCGACACGAACCTGGATATCTGATTGACGTAAACGTGCATGTCTTAGTCTCTCTCCTGCCGGCCGCCGCGTCCGTGTCGCGGCCCGCCGCCACTGCACCGGGACCTCACGGAATGCACCGGCCGATTTGCCCTGAAACTTAACGGCGTTTGCGCCGGCAGTCAACCCAAAACTGCTTGCGCCTGCGGGGGGCTATTTTCTCTTGACATTGGGAGTTGCACCGAATATTTTGAGTTGTTTTTTGAGCATGCGAAGAGGAGCGACATGACGAAAGCGCTGACCGTCTTCCTGTGCCTTTGCCTTGCGTGCGCCGCCGCAGCGGCCGAGGACGTGAACGTCGCATCTGACCGTCACCTGTCGGAGCTCAACGAGACCCGGCTCAACAGCGGCATACCCTCCCTTTCGGCTCACGCCCACGCGTTCTACCGCCTGGGAGTCCAGGCCAGAAAGGAAGGCGACTCCGATGCCGCGCTCAAGGCGTTCGCCGCCGCCGCCCAACTGGACCCCAACTTCCTGGACCCAAAGTATTCAATTGCCAGGGCCCACCTGTTCAGTGACGCGGGCCGGACCATTGCCGAACTATCGGCCGTGACGGACGTCCTGAGGCGCGACTTCCTGGCACAGTATTTCCTGCTTCAGAACGTGTTTGCGATGCTGTTCCTCAGTCTGGCCGTGGCCCTGGCCGTGTTCGTGGTCATGGCCGTCGTCAGGCACGTCGCCGAGCTGAGACACGTCGTCGGGGAAAGACTCTCCGCCGAGATGCCGCCCAGGGTCGCCGGCTGGCTGGGTGTCTTCGCCGCCCTCCAGCCCTTGCTCTGGGGACTCGGCCTGGCCGGCACCGTCCTCTGTTGTGGAGGAATCCTCTGGAGCTGCATGAGCAAGAGAGAGAGGTTCTTCACCGCCGTCTTCCTGGCGCTCGTCGTGACCGCGCCCGTGACGTCCCTTCAGATGGCCAGGAGATTCCCCCCGCTGGGCTACCAGTCCCCTACGTACGTGTCGTACGCCGCCCTCAGGGACGGCTGGAGCGAGCAGCACGAGAAGGCCTTGCTGAGGTCCATCCAGAGCCACCCGGAAGAAGCGTCACACCATTTCGTGTACGGCACCATGGCGAGGAGGGCGGCCCGCCTAGGCATAGCGAGGACCGAACTGGAACGAGCAGTCGAGCTCGCCCCCGGCGAGGCGCGATACATCAACAACCTCGGCAACGTCTACTTCAACCTGGGCGACTTCGACACGGCCGAGAAGTGGTATCGCAAGGCCGTCAGCGCGGACCCTTCCCTGCCCCAGTCGCACTACAACCTGGGTCAGGTGTTCACGAAGAGGCTCATGTTCGAGGAGGCCAACGCGGAAATCGCCACGGCGAAACAGTTGGACGGAGAGCTGATAAACGACTTCTCGTTGAATAGTCGCGAACAACTGAACCGGAGCGTCATCGACGCCGGCCTTTCACTATCCCGTTTGTGGAGCGCGCTTCGCGCGGAGGGGGCCGGGTTCCAGACGTCCGAGGCCCTGGAGCCGGCCTTGCGGTTTCTGGGTGTGGGGCGACAACGGAGAAGCGTCACGATCGCGTTCTTCTTCGCGTTGAGCCTTGTGGCGAGCGGCCTGGTCTTCCGCAACCTCAAGACCTACAGGTGCACCAACTGCGGCAAGATAGTCTGCCGGAAGTGCCTCTCGAGGGCGCAGAAGCAGATCTACTGCCTCAAGTGCGCTGTGGCCGCGACCTCCCTCAAGTCGCCCGAGTTCACCAGGCTGCTCCTGGCGAACCAGCTCCAGCTGGAGACGAGAAGGTTGAGGCCGTTCTCGACTGCCGCGGCTGTTGTGCTGCCGGGCTTCAGGCTGGTCCAGGCCGGATACGCCATTTCCGGATTCCTCGTCGTCCTCCTCTGTACCGCCGTGGCCGTCTGCATCGCTGTCCGAGGCTACTGGGTGGACTACCTGCCTTCTCTTCCCTACGAGACCCAGGGCGTGGTAACATATTCGATGTTGCTCGTGCCGGCGGTCCTCATACACGCGCTGACGCTCTCCTGGTTGACCAGGAAGGCGAAGAGCCGCCAGCCGCAACTCAGAGTCATCCGGACTCAAACCCCGGGGAAATCTGTCGGAGATGGCGCTACAGGGAAACCTACAAGATTTCAGTCTGGTTGAGATCCTCCAGCTCATCGCTGTACAGAGGAAGTCAGGAGTCCTGAGACTCTCGTCGGGACCGAACGTCGCCGTGCTGTTTTTCGAGAAGGGCAACGTTGTCGCGCTGTCCGACAGGCGGGACCGCGAGAAGAAGTCAGAGCCGCTCCTGCACTTCCTGCGCACCACCGGCAGGCTCAGCAACGAACATGCCGAGCAGGTGGGCGCCATCCGCACCCAGAGCAAGAAGGAGCTGCCTGAAATCATCATCGGCGGCGGCTACATGAGCGCCAAACAGCTCACCGAAGCCATCGAACAGTTCGCCAGAGAGCTCCTTCCGAGCCTCCTGACCTGGAAGAGAGGCACGTACGTCTTTTCGGGCGACGAGAGAACCGTCTCCAGGTTGTACCTCAAGGTTCCGATGCGCACCGAGGCCCTTCTGATGGAATGCATGAGGAGGATCGACGAGAGTGCGAGAATGAAGGAGCTGTATTCTCCCTCTCTGATACTGCGCCCCACGGGCAAGGAGCCCCCCGAGGAACTGGGCGAACATGAGAAGAAGGCCCTGCCCCTCGCGGACGGCAAGACGCCCATCTACGACATCGTGGTGAAGTCCAGGCTCGGCGAGTTCCGCACCTACGAGGCGCTGGATCGGCTGGTCGAGACCGGCCTCATCGAGATCACCGATCAGACGGCGGAACCGCCGGGGAGAGAGCCTTCCGTGGAGGTCGGGGCCAAGGTTCGGCTCGTCTCGGCTCTGAGGATAGCCCTGGTCGTCGCGGCCCTTACGGCCGCGAGTCTGGGCGTGAGGTGGGCGGTCGCCAAGTTCGAGGCCGTGGCCGAGTCCTCGTATGCCCCACCCGGGCGCGCTGAGAAGGTGCGCGAGGAGGACGTACGGCTGGCCATCGAGGTCTACAAGGCCGCGAAGGGTGTCTACCCGGACGACCTGCGGCAGCTCGTATCCGAGGGCTTGGCGGTGGAGGCGACACCCAGCAACTTCAACTACGCGAAGACCCCGAAGGGTTTTGCCCTACAGCGCAAGCAGTGACCCGCCCGGCTGCTGGGCTCGCTCGGAAAAGCCTCACCTCCCGGTCAGCGTGGGATAGTTCAGCGCGAAGCGCATAGAATAATACAACCGCGCGAGCCCCATCAACACCAACACGGCCAGAAGGAAACCCGGGAAGGCCAAGCCCGACATGAGGACGAAGACCGACGAGGAGGCCCTGTAGGCCACCTTTACAGCGCGCTCAGTGCGCTTCGCGCATGCGTAGGCGAACAGCGGCAGCGAGACTGCCGCGGCCACCAACACCAATCGGTTGCTGGTGAGAAGGCTCAGCGGCACGGCCGCGGCCAAAAGCACCAGGGCCAGCAGAGGACCACGCTCCACTCCCAGTGTCACGCCTGTAGTCCTGAAGCCGCTCCGCCTGTCCCCCATTCTGTCGTGCACGGCCGTGAGCGTGAACACTCCCCCCACGCACAGAGCCAGGGGCGCCGACCTCGCGACCGCGTTGAGGCCCGGGGTGGAGGCCAGCGACCAACCGGTCAGGAATGCCACCGTGCCGTACCCGACCGCGTTAGCGAGGAGGTCCAGCGGAAACAGGCGCTTCAGGGCCAGGGGCGGAACCGAGTAAGCCATGCCGAGCACGAAGGACAGGGCGAACAGCAGAACGGTGGTCTGACCGCATCTCGCGCCTCCGGCCAAGCCCAGGGCCAGGAGCGCCGCCGCCACACCCCACGCCTCTCTCCTCGAGACTATTCCCCTCGGTATCAGAAACAGCTTATCGTTCGCCGAGTCGCTCTCGGCGTCGTAGACCTGGTTCACGACGTAAACCGAGGCCATCAACAGAGCGTACGACACGACCCCGAGCCAGGGGTGCACCGGCCCCTGATGGCCCGGCCACGAGTCGCGGGCCGAGAGAAGCGCTCTGACGCGGCCGGGCCAAGCGTCCCCGCCCTGCAACACTGCTTCGGCGTAGCCCAGCAGGAAGAACGTCGCGGCGGGGACCGTCACGAGGGGCCTCAGAAGGAAGAATCGGTCGGCGAGCACGACGACCGCCTTCTTGAGGGCGGTCTTAAGACTTTTCATCCAATATCCATTCGACCGCCTGGGCGAGGTCGTCGCACACCCTGTCGGCTGTCCTCATGATTTCCGCCTGATGCTCCTGCATCTCCCTCTCCCCATACCCCGTGCGCACGAACACGGTCGAGGCACCGGCCGCCTTGCCGGCCTGCAGGTCTATCAAGCGGTCCCCTACCATGAAGCTCCTCCCCAGGTCTATTCCCATGTCCTCCGAAGCCTTGAGCAGCAGGCCCGGCTTGGGCTTTCTGCAGTCGCATTCGGCGCCGAACTCCGGGTGATGGGGGCAGTAGTAGGCGGCGTCCACAAACGCGCCCTCCGCCCCGAGCAGCTCCACGAACCGGTCGTGGACCCTGTCCAGGTCGCCGACGGTGAAGAGCCCTCTCGCCACCCCAGCCTGATTGGAGATGACCACGACCGGTATGCCCAGCTTGTTGAGCTTCGATAACGACGCGGCCGCGTCGGGGATGAGTTTGACTCCATCGGGGTCGGACTGGTACCCGATCTCTTCAATGACCGTGCCGTCCCTGTCCACGAAGACCGCCCAGCTCGTCCTCTTCTGCCCGCGCGCCCCCTCGGACCGCTTGCTCAGCATGCGACCTCTCTCCACCGGCCCGCCGCCTCGACCGTCTCAGTCAGTCCGGCCCCGGCCTCAGACCAAACGTCAAACGCCGCCTCAGCTTCAGCGCAACCTCGTGGACTGACTCCGCGTCTATCCCGGTGAGGCACTCCAGATGGTAGGGACACCTGTCCATGAAACACGGAGAACACGAGACCCTCTTCTGCACGACGGCCACTGCGTCGCCTCTGGGGGCCGTCCAACTGGGGTCCGTGGAGCCGACTACGACAACCACGGGGCAGCCGACTGCCGCAGCGACGTGCGCCGCGCCCGAGTCGTTGCCCACGAATATGCCGGCCATCGCGGACAGGGCCGCCAGCTCGCCCAGGCTCGTCTCACCCGCCAGGTTGAGCACAGACACGCGGCTCTGCCGTCCTATCGACTCGCAGAGGTCTCTTTCGGAGGCGGTCCCCACCAGGACCACCTGCGCCTGCTCCGACCTGCCCAGCAGCTCCCCGAGCCTCATGTACGCCGCCGGAGGCCACGCCTTGGTCTCCCCGTACGTCGCGCCCGGCGCCAGCAGCACCAGACTGGAACCTTCCCTCACGCCTCTGAGCTCGAGCAGCCGCCGAACCCTCTCCACGTCCGCCTCAACGACCGGCATGCGCACACGGCCGTCGTACTCGGCGTCCGGCGGGAGGAGGTGTGAGTATTGCTCACAAAGATGTAGCCAGCGAGGCTTGGCGAGCCGCGTCGTGAGAAGCGCCCCCCTCATCTCGCTCCCGAAGCCCACCCGCCGGGGCACGCCGGCCAGCCGCAGCTGCAAGGCCGAGGCGAACGAATCGGGCATGGCAACTCCCAGGCTGCATCCACGCCTCCTGAGCCTTATCGCCGCGGCCACGAGCGAGGGCCAGCGGCTGGAGCTCATCACAAGGATCTCATTCGCGAGGTCGCCCTTCCGGAACAGTCCGGCCACCCGTTTGTGAGCGACGAGCACGAGCCTCCCGGGCGTCACCAGTCTGCTGAGAGCGGTCAGGGTGGGAACGGCCATGACGGCGTCTCCAACCCAGTTGGGGACTCTGACCGCAACGACGCCGGTCTCGGGCACCGTCCATTCCCGTTTCGACCGCTCGGACGCAGTCTGTTTCACCCTGAAGTGCGGCGACTCGAGCGTGTCCGACACACGCCCGGGATTGGGACGCGTCCTGCCGGCGACGACGGCCTCCACCGCGTCCCCCACCTCCTCCACCCTCACTGACTCCATGCATATCAAGCGGCCATTCCTGCACTCCTCGCTGCCGTGGACGTCACACGGCTTGCAGTCGAACTCGTTCGAGAACACCACCGACCTCCCCTCCGGCGGGAAGAAACCGAATTCCGGAGTGGTAGGACCGAAGATGGCCACGACGGGCGTGTCCACGGAATGCGCCACGTGCGCCAGCCCGGAATCGTTCGACACTACGCACGCGCAGTGAGCCATGGCCGAAGCCACGGTCCTCAGGTCCCCAGAGATGAATCGCATTCCGTGCTCGGGCTCGACGGCGCCCCGGAGAACCGCCACGCCCCCGGGCTTCTGGGGCCCGTCTTCAATCGCCCGCTTCCCGCCCTCCAACATCACCCCCAACCTGGCACCCACCCTGATAAGCGACCTCAGAGAGCCTATCGTGGGCTCGTCCGAGGGCCCGCCGAGCACCGCCACCCGAAAACCACGCTCCACGAGCCGGTGCGCCAGCGAGACCACCCTGTCCTCACCCCACATCTTCGTCTTCCACCTGGCGCCGGGGCAAACACCGACCACGGGCCGGGAGTCCGCAGGCGTGCCCGCCTCCGGTGCCCGCGGTTCATGGACGAGACGGAAGCCGGCTTCTCTCTCCCGTTCAGTCAGGTAGATGCGAGGCCTGAGAGCGAGCATCGGTCCGAACAGCCTCTGGAGGCCGGCCAGGTAGCGCTGGACCACGTGTCTCGGCACGGTCGGACGCAAGCTCTTGAACCGTACCATTCCGTGTCTCGACAGCGAGTCCTTCCGCCCTCTGACCAGCTTCCTGGGAGAGGCGAGACGGGAGAGCAGGACGGAGCGGAGGTTTGACTGCAGGTCGACCACGAGGTCGAACCGCCGCGCCTTGAGTTCCCTTCCCAATCTCAGGGTGGCCAGGACCGCGTGCCCGCGGCCGCCGGTGGTCAGCACCTCGTCTACGCTGGGGTTGTTGAGAAGGACGGGCGTGTACTCGGGCTTGGTCACAAAAGTCACATGAGTCCCGGGCGCGAGCGCCTTCAGAGAGCGCGGCACGGCGGAGGCCAGCACCACGTCTCCGAGTGAACTCAGCCTGATGACGAGCGTCTTGAGCGGGACTCGTTGGTTCACTTCACCGCTTCCACGGGCCGTGTGGGCTGCGAGACCGAGAACTGCAGCTCGTACAGCCTCCTGTAAAGTCCCTCCTCCGCGAGCAGGTCCTCGTGCGTTCCGCGCTGCACGATCCTGCCCTCGTCCATCACCAATATGAGGTCTGCCCGCTGGATCGTCGAAAGGCGGTGCGCGATGACGAAGCTCGTCCTGTTCTCCATCAAGCGCTCGATGGCCTGCTGCACCAAGAGCTCCGATTCCGTGTCCAGTGCCGACGTGGCCTCGTCGAATATCAGAATGGGCGGATTCTTCAGTATCGCGCGCGCTATCGCGATCCTCTGCCTCTGTCCCCCGGACAACCGCACTCCCCTGTCCCCTATGACGGTCTGATAGCCGGCCGGCATGTTCTCTATGAACTGGTGAGCGTTCGCAGCGACGGAGGCGCGGATCAACGCCTCGTCCGATGCCGCTTCCGAGCCGTAGGCTATGTTGTTCCTGACCGTGTCGTTGAACAGTATCGTTTCCTGCGTCACTATGCCCATGAGGCCCCGCAGCGAGTCCGTGCGGATGTCGAGGGAGTCGATTTCGTCAAACGTTATCTTCCCGGAAGTGGGGATGTAGAACTTCGGCAGAAGGTCCACGAGCGTGGACTTCCCGGCTCCGCTGGGGCCCACCACGGCCACCACCTGACCCGGTTTGACAGAGAAGCTTATGTCCCTGAGAACCTCCTTGCCGCCGTCGTAGGCGAAGCAGACTTCCTGAAACGCCACCTCGCGCTTGAGCTCGGACAGCTCCACGGCGCCGGGCCTCTCCGACACGCCCGGCACGGTGTCCAGCAGCTTGAACACCCGCTTGGCCGCCGCCAGCCCCTCCTGGATCTTGGTGTTCACCTGGCTCAGGCTCTTGATGGGCGCCATCATCGAGAAGAGGGCAAAAAGGAATATGAAGAACGCGTCCGGCTCGAGAGTGCCCTCCTGCAGGATCTCTCTCCCGCCGTACCACAGCACCACCGTCCCCACTATGACCCCCAGGTACTCGGCCAGCGGTGACGCCAGAGCTCCTATCTTTATTAGCCTCACAAAATGGTACAAATAGGCCTTCGTGTAATGCACGAATTTCCTCATCTCGAAATCTTCCATCCGGAACGCCTTCACCACCCTTATGCCGGATATCGTCTCCTGCAGCACCGAGGTTATGTCACCCATCCGCTCCTGGATGAGAGAGCTGTCGCGCCTGAGCTTCTTGCTGATCGTCACTATAAGAATCATGCTCGGCGGAAGCACGACCAGGGACACGAGCGCCAGCTTCCAGCTGGCCCAGAACACCCAGAACAGACACACGAACAGAAGCAGCGTGTCCCTCACGACGTTGCTGAACACCGCCGTGATGGTGCCGCGGATCATCGTCACGTCGTTGGTGATCCTGGAAATGAGCCTCCCGGTCTTCTGGGCGTGGAAGAAGGACAACGGCAAGCTGTAAAGGTGCGAGTACAGCCTGTCCCTGAGGTCCTTGATGACTCTCTGCTCCACCGAAGCTATCAGGTACGTCTGTCCGTAGTTGAACAGGTTCTTGAGCAGCATCACTAGCAGTATCACGAAGCAGATTCGTTCGAGCGACACCAACGGCCTGGAGGACAGTATGTACTTCTGGGCCTTGAGCTCGATGTAGTCCCTTATTTTCTGGAAGTCCGTGGGCGCGCTGAGCTCCAGGGAGGCGTCCTGGCTCATCTCCCGCCGCTGCTCCGCCGTGGGGCTCTTGAACAGCACCCTCATGAACGGCGATATCATGCCTATGGAGAAGCCGCTGAACAAAGCGAAGAAGACCATGCAAACGAGGGCGAGCGTGAGGCTCCTCGAATGGGGCCGGACGTATGACAGCAGTCTGAAAAAAGTCCTCATGGCGCGTCTACCAGCGGTACTTCCTCTCGAACTCCTCCTCGAAGTCGTAAACCTCGACGAAGTCCTCTATCTTGTCTTCTTCGGTCTTGCCCAGGAGCTTGTGCTCCACGAGGCTGAACACTATCTCGCCGAAATCCCTCGTGGTCGTCACGCCCCAGTAATTGAACACGGTCTTAGTCATGGGTCCATACTGCTGGATGCCGAACTCCCTTATGCCGTGCAGGAGCTCCCTACCCGTGACGTGGCGTCGCTTGTCGAACTTCGCCAGGGTGAAGTTGAGGGCCAGCAGCACGAATGCGTAAGCCGCCACCTTGTAGCGGCTGTCCTGGTCCACAATCTTCTCTATCTTGTCGTAAATGTCGGATTCTCTTTCCATGCTCGCCCGCGGTGCCCGTCTTTTCCGCGGCGTCGCGGCACGCGCCCGCCGGGACGCCGCGCGCCTCACTCGTCCCAGTACGAGAACGACGGTTCGCTCAGGAACCCGTCGTCCCTGCTCAGAACGGTGTCTTTCAACCATTCTCTATCATCTTTCCTGGGATGGTCAAGGTTGTAATGAAGTCCTCTGCTTTCCTTCCGCCACATCGCGCACCGCACTATCAGCTCGGCCACCAGGGCCAGGTTCCGCAGCTCCACGAGGTCGCTCTCAAGACCGAATCTCCGGTAGTGCTCTTCTATGCCCTCGCGCATCACCGCTATCCGGCGGGCGGCAGTGGCCAGACGCTCGTCGGTGCGCACGATGCCCACGTAGTCCCACATCAGCTTCCTCAGGACCATCCAGTCGTGCCTCATCTCCACAGTCTCGCGAGGCCTGACGGCGTGCCCCCCCTCGAACGCATGCACGTGCGGGGGTTCGCCCGCCGCCCCAGCTTTGGCAGCGCGTGCGGCCCTCTCCGCGAACACGAGAGCCTCCGGCAGAGAGTTGCTGGCCAGCCGGTTCGCGCCGTGCACGCCGGTGCAGGCTGTCTCGCCGCAGGCGTACAGGCGCCTGATGGTCGTCCGGCCGAACAGGTCGGTGACCACTCCGCCGCACATGTAGTGAGCAGCGGGCACCACCGGAATGGGCTCTTTCGTCGGGTCCAGCCCGAGAGAAGTCAGTCTTTGGTAGATGTGCGGGAACCGTTTCGGAATTCTCTCCTTCCCTATCGGCCTCAGGTCCAGAAGCACAAACTGGTCTCCCCTGCGCTTCATCTCGCGGTCTATGGCCCTGGCCACGACGTCCCGCGGCGCGAGTCCGGCGGACTTGTGGTACTTTTCCAGGAAGGTCGAGCCGTCCCTGGCCGTGACGACCGCTCCTTCACCCCTGACGGCCTCGGAGATCAGGAAAGACTTGGCCTCGGGATGAAAGAGGCAGGTCGGATGAAACTGGACGAATTCCAGGTTGCACACGGCGGCCCCGGCCCTGTAGGCCATGGCGATGCCGTCCCCGGTGGCTATGTCCGGGTTGGACGTGTACAGGTAGACTTTCCCGCACCCGCCGGTCGCGAGCAGCGTGTGGCCGGCAACGAAGGCCGTCACCCTTCGCGTGCGAGTGTCGAGCACGTAGGCGCCCCAACACGAAACGGACGACCCTGGTCCGCCCCGACCCCCGGAGGGCTCGGTAATGAGCTCGACCCCGATGTGGTCCTCCACGATAGTGATCGAAGGGTGCTTCACTGCCGCTCCCAGGAGGCCTCGCTCCACCTCCCTTCCGGTCAGGTCGTCAGCGTGCACTATTCGTCGGGCCGAATGTCCCCCCTCCATCCCCAACTCCAGGCCCCCTGGGGCCTTCTCGTCCCGCGAGAACCTGACACCCAGGGCCATCAGCTCCCTCACCATCCCTGGGCCCTCGCGCGCCAGAATCTCGACTGCTTCCTTCCTGCTCAACCCCACCCCGCATCGCAGAGTGTCGCGCACGTGCAGCTCCCAGCTGTCTTCCGCCGACGACACGCAGGCCAGCCCTCCCTGCGCATAGTTCGTCGACGACTCGTAGTTCTCCTTCTTCGTAACGACCGTCACCGTTCCGGCGTCCGCGACCTTGAGCGCGAACGTGAGCCCGGCTATCCCGCTTCCCAGCACAAGAAAATCGCTCTTCCTCACGCCTTCCATCGAGTCTCTCCGGTCCGATGTCCGTACACGGCCCCGAGGACCGCCCGCTCCAGCGCGTCCCCCCCGGCCCTGATTCTGATTCCGACCCCGACCGCCACGATGCCGCCCGGAGTCGTAGTCCTTATGCCTCGCGGAAGCCTGACCGCGTCCTTCTCGGTCGTGGCAAGATACTCGGCGCCCAACTTCGAGGCCGCGTCCTCGACTCTCTCGACGTCGGCAGGCGAGAAGAAGTGATGGTCCCCAAACCTTCTGGCGCCAACCACGACCGCGCCCATCTCTACGAGCGCCCGCTCGAAGGACGAGGGGCTCCCGATGCCGGAGAACGCGTACACGTTCTTCCCGGCCAGCGAACCCGCCGGCAAAGTCTCCCAGGTATCCACCCTGGACACGGCGTCCGGGACGTGCTCCGCTGCCACGACCGGCGCGTCCGTCAGCCCACGGACCTGGGACAAGACGGCGGGGACGTCCGCCGCCTCGTTACATCGCGTGACCACGACGACGTCGGCCCTGGAGAGGTTCTCGCGCCTCTCCCGCAGCCTTCCGCGCGGCAGGAGGTAGCCGCGTCCCCACGGGTTCACGGCGTCCACCACCACCACGTCCAGGTCCCGCCTCATGCCTATCGTCTGGAACGCGTCGTCCACCAGGACGACCCTGGGCCGCAGATCGCGCCACAGTCTCAACAGCGTCTCCGCCTTCCTCCTCCCGGAGGCCACCGGGATCGTTCCCAAGGCTCGAGACAGAAGCACCGTCTCGTCCCCGGCCTTCCTGGCCAGCTCGCGGGAAGGGCGCGCCCCTCTCAGCAACACGAACCTGCTCCCGCCGCGCGAGCCGTAACCGTGCCCCACCACCGCGACGGCCAGGTTTCTCCGGCGGAAGTACCGCGCCAGCCACGTCACCAGTGGCGTCTTGCCGGTGCCGCCGACCGTCAGGTTGCCCACACTTATCACGGTGCAGGGAACCCCCACACTTGGCCTCATCTCCTGCACGAACCATCTGCAATCCATGGCAAGCCCGTAGCACCAGGACAAGACCAGAAGCGGCGAGGCCACGTCCCTCACGAGCCGGGAGTCCTCGTTCTCTTCAAGATATTCCAGAGCTGACCTGAGCAAACCTCTCACACCACGCCAATCCTCTTCAAGTGCTCCAACGTCTTGAGCGACGCAACCGGGCGCGACCTGTAGAAGTCCAGAGCCTCCTTGGACCGGCGTTCCCTGTCCTCTTTGGACAACGCCAGCGCCGCCAGGACCTCCGCGACGCGGGAAGAGTTTTCCACCGTCACCAGCGCGCCGCGCCTCTCCAGCACTGCCGCGTCGTCCTCTATGTTCTCCCGGGACGTCCCGGCCAGAATGGGCAGCCCGGCCGCCGCCGGCTCCAGTATGTTGTGGCCGCCGTGTCCGGACAGCGTGCCCCCTACGAAGGCCAAGTCCGACTCACTGTACGCGGCCACCAGGTCTCCTATCGTGTCCAGCAACAGAACGCTCGCACCGCGCCCCTCGTCGGCGGTCGCGGCCTTGACCCTGCTCCATCTCGCCTGCGTCAGTCCGTTTGAGTTCACGATCTTGGAGACGTATTCGACCCGCCCCATGTGCCTGGGGGCCAGCACGAGCCTGAGACCGGGCGCGGACGCCCTGGCGCTCGCGAAACCCGCGCACAGCGCCGCCTCTTCGTTGGGCCTCGTGCTGCCGGCCGTGACGACGACGTCCTCAGCCCCCCAGCCCATCCTGTGTCTCATGCCGAGGCCGCCCACTTCCTCGGGCTGCGCGTCTTGCTTCGTGTTGCCGGTGACGGTTATCCGCTCCCGGGG
Organism: Candidatus Eiseniibacteriota bacterium; assembly: GCA_016928935.1. Classification (GTDB taxonomy): domain Bacteria; phylum Eisenbacteria; class RBG-16-71-46; order JAFGJU01; family JAFGJU01; genus JAFGJU01. The sequence continues at coordinate 14,123 of JAFGJU010000066.1, forward strand.
CGTGCCGAGGAGCTCGAACCGTCCGGCGTTCCGCTCGTTCTGGGCCATCACAGCGTCCACGCTCCCAAACACCCCCCTGAATAGGAAACCGAACATGGCGTAGCGCCTGCGGGACCTGTCGCTCACCTTGCTGTTCACGACGACCACCTTCACGCCGTCCCTCTTCGCCATGACCACGAGGCAGGGCCAGAGTTCGGTCTCGACCAGCACCAGAGAGTCGGCCTCTATCCGCCGAAGGGCCCTCCAAACGACGAACGGAACGTCCAGAGGAAGGAAGAAAAACGCGGCCGGACCCTGCACGGAGTCTCTCGCCACCCGGCTTCCAGTGACGGTCATGGTCGAGAAGACCACCTCCACCCCCGGGTTCCTGCACATCTCTCTGACCAGCTTCGCTGCAGCCCTCACCTCGCCCACCGACGAGGCATGCACCCACACTCTCTTCTTCCCTGCCGAGCTGCCGGCGCCTGCGTTGCGTGGACTCACAGGAATCGACCCCAGCCGGCTCCGCCATTTCTCAGAACCCGTGAGCAGCCCCACGAGCCACACCGGCGCGCCCAGAACGAAGCACACGGACGTCACGAAGCCGTACAGCAGAAACGACGGCCAGACTGTCTTGCTCGATGGATTCTTCACGTGCTCTCTACCCTTCCATTAGAACTCGCGACGTCTGCTCGGGGCGCACCGCGTCCAGAGCTTTCTCGTGCGCTTCCTCGAGGGCCTTCTCCAGCCTGACCCTGCAACTCTCGATTTCCGAGGCGCTCAGGCACCGCGGCACCCTGATTGGGGCGTGGCTTGCCACGACCACCCGGGAGAACGGGAGCGGGACCTGAAACCTGTCCCACGTGTTCAGGACCAGCCATCTTTCGGCCTCGCAGGCCGTCGGAACCAGAGCCGCCCCCGTCCTCTGCGCCATGTACACAATCCCCGGTTGGACCCGGCGCCTGGGCCCCGTAGGTCCGTCCGGTGCCACCGCCGCGTCTTGGCCGTTCCTGAGGCTTGCGCACATCTGAAACGCGCCCTCCCGGCCGGCGTCCGACGTGGACCCTCTGGCCGTGTGGAAACCCAGCCGCTTGAGTATCCGTGCCGCGCACTCTCCGTCCCTGTGACGGCTGACCAACACGCAGATGTCTCGTCTTCTGTACGCCCACGCCAGCGGAAGCAGCTCCCCGTGCCAGAACGCGAATATCCTCCTGCCTGCCGCTCCTGTGTCGCGGCCCGCGTCGGCCGCGCCCAGCCTTTCGATTCTGAGCGTACAGCCCAGCAACGTGACCAGAGCCGCTCCGGCGAGCCCCGCCGTGGCGGCCATGAGGCGGTCCAGCACAGAAAAACGATTCACGGCCTACGTCCCCACCATGCCCAGCGCGATAGACGCCGCCCTGCGAGAGGCACCCGGCTCGCCCAACGCCTCCCTCACCCGTGCGAGCTCCGCGCACATCTCCGACCGCGTCCGCTCGTCGAACACGAGCTGCCTCAGCTCCTCGGATATCCTGACGGGGTCAACGGCGTCCTGGAGATACTCCGACACGACCTTCTTGCCCGCGACTATGTTTACGAGGCCGATGGTGTCTATCGACACTATTCTCTTCGCGATTGCCCAAGACAGGGGAGACACCCTGTACACGACGACCATCGGAGTTCCCACTATGGCGGCCTCCAGAGTGGCGGAGCCCGAGGCGACGACGGCGGCGTCCGCGACCCCAAGGAGCTCGGAAGTGACCCCCCTGAACACGCGCGGCACTCCCGGAAGCCCGCCCGTCCGTCCTCCCGAGCCGGCCGCCTTCGGCCCGCCCGAGCGCGACCCGGCGCGGACCGCCCGCTCGATTTCCTCAACCGGTATGCTGTCCGCCGCGGCGATGGCGGCCTCCACGTTCCATCTCTCCCTGAGGATGCTTGCCGCTTGCAGCATGGGTGGCAAGAGCCTGCGCACTTCCTGCAGTCTGCTGCCCGGGAGGAGCGCCACCAGTCGCGACTCCGGGTCTATTCCGAGCCGGGCCCGCACTGCGGCCCGCTCATCGTTCACTTCGACAGACTCCAGAAGCGGGTGCCCCACGAATTCAGTGTGGATGCCGGCTCCACGGAAGAAGCCGACTTCGAAAGGGAACACGACCACGAGCCGGTCTATGACGGAAGCCATGAGCTTGAGCCTGCCCCTTCCCCATGCCCAGGCCTGCGGCGCGATGTAGTACATAACGCGGCAGCCCACGCGTTTGGCTTCCTTGCACAACCTGAGATTAAAGCCTGGAAAATCCACAGCGATAACCAGCTGTGGTTGCTCACGTTGAAGAAGGTGTTTCATGTGTCGCATGAGGGAGGCAAACTGCGGCAGCTTGGACACGACTTCGGCAAAACCCATGACTCCGAGTCCGTCCAGCGCCGCCACCATCTCTGCCCCTGCGGCCCTCATCCTGGGTCCGCCGGCAGCCAGGACCCGGGCCTCAGGGCTTTGGCTCCTGATGGCCGCGATGAGACGCGACGCGTGCAGGTCGCCGCTTGGGTCGCCGGCGACTACGAGGATCTTCGGTTTTCCGGCATACATTGCGGTGCTCCGTGGCTCGTCGGCGACTCGCTCGCTTGCCGATTCGCCGCGATTCTCTTCGCGCCCCCGCAGCAGCTGTCACGCCCCGCCCGCGAGGCCACCGAGTCCATCGTTTATCTTGTCGATGACCTTGAAGGCCACCTCCATGGCCTTCAGGCCGGCGACCCCGTCCACTACCGGGGTCGCGCCCGACGCCACACATTTCACGAAGTGCTCCAGCTCCAGTCGGAGCGGCTCTTCCTTCGGGGCCGCCACTATCACGCGCCTGAGTATGCCCGGCGCGATGACGGTCTCTTCCCACGTCCCTTCCCCTTCCCCTTCCCGCGCGGGGGCGGGCAGACCCTTCCTGTAGAGCTCGGCTTTCCTGGTTAGGCAGTCTATCGAGACGTAGGAATCGTGGCAGAAGAAGCGTATCTTCCGCGTCTTGTCCTTGGACACCCTGCTGGCGGTCAGGTTGGCCACGGCGCCGTTCTCGAAGGTTATCCTGGCGTTGGCGATGTCGATGTTCCGGGACAGGATCGGCACCCCCGTGCCCTCCACCGCACGGACGGGACTCTGCACGGCCGCCAGTGAGAGGTCTATGTCGTGGATCATGAGGTCCAGCACGACGTCTATGTCGGTGCTTCTGCCCACGAAGGACGAGAGACGGTGACCCTCGATGAACTTCGGGTCCTTTATGAGGGAGAGGGACGCGCGCACTATCGGGTTGAATCTCTCCACGTGCCCCGTCTGGAGCACGACCGGCCTCGCCGCGGCCGCCCGCACCAGCTCCTCGGCCTGACCGACCGTGGCAGTCAGCGGCTTCTCTATGAGGACGTGGACGCCGGACGCCACACATTGCATGGCCACCTCGAAATGCGAGGTAGTGGGCACGGCAATGCTGACGGCCTGGACGGACGAGACCAGCTCGGCCAGGGTAGCGAACGGGCGCACGCCCAGCTCCGAGGCCACCCTGTGGAGGGTGCCCGGGTCGGTGTCGTGGAGCCCCACGAGGGTCGCCCCCGAAAGGGAAGCAACCACCCTGGCGTGCTGCTTCCCGAGGTGACCCACGCCCACGACGCCGTACTTCAGCGGCCCCGCCATTTTCTTCTCCCTCCTACTCCGCCAAATGCACAAACGCCCGTCGGCACCTCAATATGCCACGGGCCCTCGACATTGACAACCGGGTTCAATGGGCTTTCCGTGACTCGCGTCCGGCGGCGCGCCGCGAGCCTGAGGCTCCACCCTAATCCTCGTCGGCCTCCTCCGCGCCCTCGACTCCCCTCTCCACACCTCTCTGCGACGCCCGCACAAAACGCACAAATTCGTTCACCTCCGGGGTGCCGGGCAGCTCATCCTGTATCCTGGCCAACGCCTGCGACGTATTGAGCCCCGAGCGGAAGAACAGCCGGTACAGTCGCTTGAGCTCGAGCCTCGTCTCCTGGGAGAAGCCTCTTCTCATCAGACCGACGGAGTTCAGCCCGGCGATCCTCAGCGGGTTCCCCGCCGCCCTGACGAAAGGGCAGACGTCCTTGGGGACCCGGGAGCCGCCGCCTATGAACGCGTATTTTCCGATCCTGACGAATTGGTGGACCGGAGTGAGACCGCCGATGCTCGCGAAATCGTCAATCGTTACGTGGCCGGCGAGGTTGACCGCGTTGGCAAGTATCACGTTGTTGCCAATCACGCAATTGTGAGCCAGATGAACGTAGGCCATGAGAAGGTTGTTGTTTCCCACCACCGTCCTGTCGCCCTCGTCCGTGGCTCTGTTTATGGTGACGAATTCCCGTATCGTGTTGGAGTCTCCGATCTCCACCAGGCTCCGCGCGCCCTTGTACTTCAAGTCCTGCGGTACGGAGCCCACCACGGCGTGATGGGCCAGCCTGCAGTCCTTCCCTATCATGGTGGGGCCCTCCACCACCACGCCCGACGCCAGGACCGTGCCCGCGCCTATCTCCACGTCGCCGGAAACTACGCAGTGGGGCCCCACCGTCACGTCCGCGGCAAGCCTCGCGTTGGGGTCAACCACGGCGGTGGGATGAATCTGAGGCATAACCTCCCCTGCCCGGGAACCGCGTCACCTGTCCATTATCATGGAGAGCAGGTCCGCCTCGGCCACGAGCTCTCCGTCAACGAAGGCTTTGCCGGTCATCTTGCAGATTCTGTTCTTCAGGCGCACCAGCTCGAGCTCGAAGCGAAGCTGGTCGCCTGGCAGGACCGGTTTGCGGAACTTGGCGTTGTCGATAGCCATGAAGTACACAAGTTTGTCTTCGGGGTTGTCGACCGTGCTCAACAGCAGCACTCCCCCCGCCTGTGCCATGGCCTCTATGATGAGAACTGCCGGCATTATGGGGTGGCCCGGAAAGTGACCCTGAAAGAACGGCTCGTTGACGGTCACGTTCTTTATGCCCACCACGCGCCGCCGGTCCTCCAGCTCCAGGATCCTGTCCACGAGCAGGAACGGATAGCGGTGCGGCATTATCTTCTGAATGGCGTTTATGTCCATGTGACACTTGCCGGCCGGCCCGGCCTGCGCTCTTCGGAAACCGTCGCCTCCGGTCTCCTCACTCAGTCTCTTCACGAACTTCACGTTGCTCGCGTGCCCGGACTTGACGGCGATGAAATGCCCCAGGAGAGGGGCGCCCGTCAGGAACAGGTCGCCAAGAAAGTCCAGGATCTTGTGCCTCACGAACTCGTCCCGGAATCTGAGCTCGACGCCGCCCATTATCCCGTCTTCCTTGACCACGATGGCGTTGTCCGTGCTTCCGCCCTTTATCATCCCCTTGGCGCGGAGCTCATCCACGTCGCGGAACAGCACGAACGTGCGCGCGGGGGCGATCTCCTTCGCGAACGTTTCCTCGTTCACCTCGAACGAGGCGTACTGGGTACCGACCCACGGGTTGTCGTATTCGATGGTGAAGCTGATCCTGAGCCCGTCGTGAGGAACCGCCAGAAGCTCGGCTCCGTCGTCCTTGAGGGACACGGGCTTCGTGACCTTGAAAAACCTCTTGAGGGAGCTCTGCTTGACGAGGCCGGCCCCGCGCAACAGCTCCACGAACGGAGCCGCGCTTCCGTCTTCGGCCTCCGCCGCTTCTACGCAGTTGAGCTCGATCACTATATTGTCGATTCCGAGGCCGGCTACGGTCGCGAGTATGTGCTCGACCGTGTGGACTTCGACACCGCCCTCACTGATGATTGTCCTCCTGCCGGCGGCCTGGTCGTACTTCGCGTTCCTGGGCAGCACCTGAACCTGGGGGTTCCCGGGAAGGTCCACGCGGACGAACCTGACGCCGTGGTCCACCGGGGCAGGCCTGAACGTCGCGACGGACCTGTGCCCGGTGTGAAGCCCGATGCCCTCGTACGACACGGGCCTCTCAATCGTCATCTGCTGCTTCAACATCGTCCGCTCCTTCATCTAGCGGCTCCTTGCCCTCCAGGACTCGCAGCCGTTTCTCGAAATCCCTGAACTGTCTAATGAGCTCCGGCAGTCTCCTCAGGCTGGCGTACAGCCGCTTGGACACCTCGTGCGGCGCGGCCGGGTAGCCGCTCACTCTGGCCCTGGCGCGCACGGATTTCGTGACCCCCGCCTGGGAGCCCACCATAGCGTAGTCGCCTATCTTTATGTGTCCGACTATGCCGGCCTGGCCGGCCAGGGTCACGCTCTTCCCGACTTCGGTGCTGCCTGAGATGCCCACCTGTGCCACGATTATGCAGTTCTCGCCCACGACCACGTTGTGGGCGATCTGCACGAGGTTGTCTATCTTGGTGCCCTTGCCTATGGACGTCGTGCCCGTGGTGGCCCTGTCTATCGTGACGTTCGCGCCTATTTCGACGTCGTCGCCTATCTCCACGTTGCCCACTTGCGGGATCTTGTGGTACACCTCGCCGTCCCTGGCGAACCCGAACCCGTCGCTGCCGATGACCGTCCCGCTGTGTACTATGACCCTGCGGCCTACCACGATGTCTTCGCGGATTGTCACGCCGGGGTACACGAACGTGCCGGTGCCCAGTTTGGAGCGGGCGCCGACGTAGCTGAGAGCCATTATCACGACGTCGTCGCCCAGCTCGACGTCCTCCTCCAGCACGACGTACGGCCCCACGGAGACGCCCTCGCCCAGCTTCACGCCCTTGCCGATGACGGCGCTCGGGTGCACGCCGGGCTCAACCTTCTGAGTGTCTCCCCGGAAAAGCCTGACCGCCTTGAGGAATGCCAGGTAGGGATTGTCGATCTGCAGCACCGGGATGGGCATCGACTTGCGGCCGTTTGCCACTATGATGGCCGACGCCCGCGTGGTGGAGACGAAGGATTCGTACTTGGGGTTCACAAGAAAGGTGATGTCGCCGCGCCCGGCTTCCTTGATGCCGGCCACCCCGGAGATTTCGACGGAGCCGTCACCCACGACGACCCCGTTCAGGATCTTTGCGAGCTCGTCCAGACGCATTTTCATCCCGAAGATACTATTCCATTTTGCCGAGTTCTTCAAGGACTCTGTCGGTCAGGTCCAGGTCCTTGCTGCCGAACACGACGTTGCCGTCGGCAGCGTCGAGGATGATGGAGTACTTCTCGTCCAGACCGATCTTGTCCACTATCTGTCTTATCTTGGCTATGATGGGCTTGGTCAGCGCATCGTTTCGCTGCTCCAGCTCTCCGCCGGGCCCCCATATGCGCTGCAGAAACGTCTCGTGGTCTCGTATCTTCGTCTGAAGCTCGGTTTCCTTTTCCTTGAGCTTGCCTTCACTCAGCATCAACCGCTGGGACTCGACTTCGAGCCTGAGCTTGTCGACTTCGCTCTTCATCTCCGTCGCCTGCGCCTTCCAAGTCTGTATGTCCTGGTCAAATTGCTTCTGGGCCTCCTGGACCCCCTTGTACTCGTTGAAGATGCGCTCCGTGTCTATGAATCCCAGCTTCAAGTCGGCTGCGCATGCGGGGGTCGACCCCTTGCAGAACGGCCACGCCGAGAGGAGGACTAGAGCCAAAGATGCCGCCAAAAAGGCTGCCGGGAACGCGCCCCGAGATGCGCCCGAAGAAAGATGCTTCCTGGTCGGTTTCATGCTGGAATTACTCCTTGCTAGTGAGAGCGGGTGCGCCCCGCACTCTCGTCTCGCGCAGCGGAACGTACTCGCCGTCTAGAAGAGCTTGCCCATTATGAAGTGGGGTTCCCACTTGCCGCCGCCCTCGCGGTCAAAGCCGTATCCGAAGTCGAAGCCCACCACGCCCAGCATGGGGACCTCCAACCTCAGCCCCACGCCGGCGCCCTTCTTGAACCCGTTGAGGTCGATCTCGGTCTCGTTGTTCCAGGTGTCGCCGACGTCAAGAAAGAAGAGTCCGCGCAGCGGGTCGGCTATCGGGAACTGGAACTCCAGGGTGACAGCGCCCATCAAGCGGCCGCCCGGCCATCTCACAGTCTGGCCGTCAACTTCGTACACGTTCGCCTCCGGCACGATGTCGTAGTCCGGATAGCCGCGAAGGAAATCCACTGTGGTGCCGCCCAGACGGAATCTCTCGTACTCGGGCACCCGCTCGTAGTGGTTGTAGGCGTCCATCCAGCCCACGCGCAGCCGGGTCAACAGGGCGGCCTTCCACACGATGTTCCTGTAAACCCTGTAGTCGACCACCTGCTTGTGGAAGTTCAGGTCGCCCCCCAGCAAGCCGCCCGAGAACTCCGAGTTGACCGAAAAGCGCGAGCCCCTGGTGGGATAGAACGGGTTGTCGGTGCTGTTCCGGACTATCGCAGTCTCCACGCGGCTGGTGCGCTGAGGCCACGAGACCTCGTCCAGAGAGCCGGTGTAGCTGGCCGAGAAGTCCTTGAGCGAAACGTCCTCCAGCGTGTAGGAGACGTAGCCTCTGGTGTAGTCCGGCCACGGTAGAGGCCTGCCCACTCGCACCCCGCCGCCCTTGCGGAGCTCGTCGTAGTAGTCGCGCTCCCTCTCCATGTTGTAGACGTCGATGCCGAGGCTCGTCGGCGTGTCCCTGAACCACGGCTCCGTGAAACTCAGGTCGTAGTTGCTCCGCTTTGAGCCCTTCTCGAGATGAAGCATGATGCTCTGGCCGTTCCCGAACAGGTTGTTGTGCCCCAGCTCCACGAAGCCCGTGAGGCCCGAGTCGCTGGTGTAGCCGGCCCCGGCCGTGGCAGTGCCGGTCTGTTTCTCCTTCATCTGGAAGATCAGGTCAATGTCCGGCGGCTCGTCCACCCGATAGTCTATGAGCACGTCCTCGAAGAACCCGAGCGAGAAGACGTCGCGCTGACTCCTCAGGAGGGCGGACCTCTTGAACAATTCACCCGGCTTGATGGAGAGCTCTCGCCTGATGACCTTCTCCTTGGTCCTGTCGTTACCGGAGACGAGTATGTGCTTCACGAAGGAGGGCTGCCCCTCCTGTATCGCGTACGCGACGTCTACGACGGTGTCCCGGACCGACTCCTGCCTGTCTATGTCCAGGAAGATGTAGCCCTGCTCGGCGTAGAGCTCGTAGGCGCCGGCCTGCATCTTCTCCAGCTTTTCGATGTTGTAGACTTCACCGCTTGCCACGGCGGACAGCTTCCCGAGGGCCTCAGAGCGCACGGCAGCGCAGCCGGTCCACCGGACGTCTCCCAGCCGGTACCGCGGGCCCTCAGTCACCAGGATCTTGAGGTAAAGGTCACGCTTGTCCTCGCTGTATGTAATCTCGTGCCCCGTCACTGCGGCGTCGCGGAAGCCGTTGCTCCTGTAGTACGTAACTATCTTCTCGAAGTCCGTCTCCAGCGTCTCCTGCTTGAATTTGCCCCCCCTCCACCACGACTTCACCTCCAGGTCCATGACCTTCTTCAGCTTGGAAGACTGGATGGACGCGTTCCCGGCGAAGTCTATGGCCTTGATGCGCACCTTCTTGCCTTCCTCTATCTCGAAGGTGAGCTCGACCTTGCCCTTCCCCTTCTCCACGGTCGTCACAGCCTTAACCGACGCCGCGGGGTAACCCTCCTCACGGTACGCCGCCACGATGGCCTGCTTCGCCTCGAAGACCGCGGACTCTGTGTAGAAGTCGTTCTCCTTGAGGGTGAGCTTCTCCTTGAGCTTGTCGTCCTCGAGGCCCTTGCTGCCGCTGAACTTCAGCGCCACGACCCTCGGCGTCTCGGTCACCACTACCTTGAGCACGATGCCATCCGGCAGCTCCTCGCCGTCCACGGTCACGTCCGAGAAGTAACCCAGGCCGTGGAGACTCTTGACTCCTTCCCTCACACTCTCGTAGGAGAAGACGTCGCCGGGAAACACGCCGAAGGCGTTCAGGACCACGCTCGAGTCCACGCTCTCAAGTCCGGACACACGGACCTCCAGCACTCGAGCCGCCTCCACGGCCCCGGCGGCCCGCGCGGTGTCCGCGGCAGCCGCCAGGCTGTCCGCGCCCGTCGAAAGGGTGAGCGGCGCCGTGCCGCCGTGCGCCGGCGACAGTGAGTCGGCCCGGCCGCCGTCCGGAATCGGCGGAGAGACCTGCGCCTCGGCCGACGATGAGAACGGACCGGCCGTCACGCCCGAGAAGACGACCGGCCACGCGGCGACAAGAAGGAAAAAGACAACGAGGTTGAACAGAAGAGCTCTGGAATAGCAACGGTGAGTCTGCCCGCGCGAGTGCATCAACAAAACTCCCAGACAACAGCGGCTCCAGAGCCAAGCCGCATGGACTTCGGTCTCAGACACCGGGCCCGGGCGGGACCGGCCCGTCCCGGCGTAACTCATGACTGCAACTCTTTCGCGCGCTCTCCGAGCCTCGGCCGCGCGATCACTACCCGCATTCGCGGAACGTTATCTCGTCTCCCTTGCGGCCCACTTCCACCGTGCACCCGTCTCTGACGGCCCCCCTCAGGACGAGCTCTGCGAGCGGGTCCTCGACAAGCCTCTGGATGGTCCGTCTGAGCGGCCTGGCGCCAAGCGCGGGGTCGAACCCCTTCTCTATCAGAAAGTCAAGGGCGTCCTGGGTGAAGTTCAGGTGTATGTCTTTCCGCCTGAGCCTCGCGTCCACCTGGTTCAGCAATATCTTGACTATCTTCTGCATGTCCGCCACGTCCAGGGCCCGGAATACTATTATCTCGTCTATTCTGTTCAGGAACTCCGGGTTGAACGTGCGCTTGACTTCGTCCATCACCGTGTCCTTCATCTTGCCGTACGTCGTGCCCTCGTCCGGCTTCTGGAACCCGAGCGACGCCCCCCTTATTTGCCTCGTGCCCAGGTTGGACGTCATGATGAGAACGGTATTCTTGAAATTGACCTTCCTGCGCATGCTGTCCGTGAGCTGCCCGTCGTCCAGCACCTGGAGAAGGATGTTGAACACGTCGGGATGGGCCTTCTCTATCTCATCCAGGAGCACGACGGAATACGGCTTCCTCCTGACCTTCTCGGTCAGCTGGCCGCCCTCCTCGTACCCGACGTAACCCGGAGGCGCGCCCACCAGCCTCGAGACGTTGAACTTCTCCATGAACTCCGACATGTCTATTCGGATGAGCGCGTCCTCGTCCTGAAACAGGAACCTGGCCAGCACTCTGGCCAGCTCGGTCTTCCCCACTCCTGTGGGTCCCAGAAATACGAACGACCCGATGGGCCGGCGCGGGTCCCTGAGGCCGGCCCTGTTTCGGCGCACCGCCTTGGCGATGGCCTGAACTGCCGGGTCCTGGCCGACCACGTACTTCTTGAGTTCTTCCTCCATCCTGAGGAGCTTCTCTGATTCCTTTTCCTCCAGCTTCGCGACGGGCACCCCCGTCATCTTGGACACCACCTCTGCCACGTCGTCGGCGTCCACCACCGCCTGCGATTCGGACCGCGCCTCACTCCAACCCTTCTTGGTCTCGCGGATCTTGTGCCGCAGCTCACGTTCCTGGTCCCGCAGGCCCGCGGCCTTCTCGAACTCCTGGGCCAGCACCGCCTCTTCCTTCTCCTTGGCCAGCTCCTCTGCCTTCCTTTCCAGCTGTCTGAGCTCGTTCGGTGCCGTGGCCACCGAAAGCCGCGCCCGGGCGCCGGACTCGTCTATGACGTCGATGGCCTTGTCGGGAAGGTAGCGGTCCGTAATGTACCTGTCCGAAAGCTCGACCGCCGCCTCGACGGCGCCGTCGGTTATCTTCACGCCGTGATGCGCCTCGTACTTGTCGCGCAGTCCCTGGATGATCTTTACGGTCTGCTCCACCGTCGGCGGGTCCACCGTTATCGGCTGGAATCGCCGTTCCAGGGCGCCGTCTTTCTCTATGTGCTTGCGGTATTCGTCCAGCGTGGTGGCTCCGATACACTGCATCTCGCCTCGCGCCAGGGCGGGCTTCAGCATGTTGGAGGCGTCTATGGCGCCCTCGGCGCCGCCTGCGCCGACTATGGTGTGGAGCTCATCCAGGAAGCATATTGTGTCTTTGGAGTCGCGAATCTCGTTCATCACGGCCTTGAGCCGTTCCTCGAACTGGCCGCGGTACTTGGTCCCGGCCACGACCGACGCCAAGTCTATTACGACCAGACGCTTGTTGCGCAGCGTCTCCGGCACCTTGTTGTCGACTATCCTCTGCGCCAGACCCTCGACTATGGCCGTCTTCCCCACCCCGGGCTCACCGATCAGGACGGGGTTGTTCTTCTTGCGGCGGCTCAGGACCTGCACCACCCTCTCGATTTCTCTTTCGCGGCCGATGACCGGGTCCAGCTTGCCCTCTTTGGCCAGGACAGTGAGGTCCCGGCTGAATTGGTTGAGCGCCGGGGTCTCGGACTTTTCCTCTTTCTCGCCCTGCTGAGCGCCCGGGGCGGCTCCGCCCAGAAGCTTCAACGTCTCTTCCCGCACCTTCTTCCTGTCTATTCCGAGCTCGATGAGAACGCGCGCCGCCACGCCCTCGCCTTCTCTAATCAAACCCAGCAGAAGGTGTTCGGTTCCAACGTAGTTGTGGCCGAGCTGCCTGGCTTCGTCCACCGACAACTCCAGCACCCTCTTCGCGCGCGGCGTGAACGGGATCTCCCCTATCGTGGTCGTGCCTCCGGCTGACGCCACCATGCTCTCCACTGTCTGCCTTATGGCGTCCAGGTCGAGTCCCAGGTTGCTCAACACTGTCGCGGCGATGCCCTCACCCTCTCTCAGGATGCCGAGCAGGAGGTGCTCCGTCCCGATGTAATCGTGGTGGAGCCGCGCCGCCTCTTCGCGCGCGAGGTACATCACTTTTCTCACTCGTTCGGTGAACTTGTCTCCGCCTTGCATCTCTATTCCACCTCGTCTAGTGTCTCGACCACTATCGCCGCCACAACCTCTCGCGCACCAGTTCAGCCCGCATAACGTTTCTCTCGGCCGCTGTCAGGTCCCTTCCGGCCCTCTTCTGCATGTGTGCCGGCTGCGAAAGCACGAGCAGCTCGTTCAAAGCCCCTATGGCGCAGAGCCCCGAAAGTCCCAGGGACACCCCGAACCTGACCAGGGACACCAAAGAAACCAGCTCCCGGGACGGCAGTATCTTGCAGTACCTGAGGGCCCCGAAGGCTCTCCAGACCTTGTCCTCTATCTGCACCTTGGCGTCCCTGAGCGCCGCCTCCATGGCCTTCGACTCGTACTCCATCACCTGGTTGACGACGCGCTCCAGGCTCATGGCCGCCTCGTTCTCGCTCAAGCCCAGCGTGGTCTGGTTCGAGACCTGGAAGAAATTTCCGATTATCTCCGTGCCCTCGCCGTAGAACCCGCGCACCCCGAGCCCCACCTGAGTTATGCCCTGCAACACCTTCCCTATCTGCTTGGTGAGCACCAGCGCCGGGAAGTGCATCAACACCGAGGCGCGGAGCCCGGTGCCCACGTTCGTCGGGCACGAGGTCAGGTAACCCAGCTCGTCGGAGAAGGCATACTCCAACGAGGCGTCCAGCTCGTCGTCCACCTTGTCGGCCAGCTTCACGGCCTTACCCAGCTGGCGCCCAGAGCAGAGGACCTGCAATCGCAGGTGGTCCTCCTCGTTGACCATTATGCTGACGCTCTCGTCGGTTCCGATGATGAGGGCGCCGACCTTCGAGTTCTCCGCAAAATCGTGGCTGATGAGGTGCCTCTCGACCAGGAACTGCTTGTCCTGCTGCGTCATCTCTGCGGAGCGCAGCACCGCCATCTCCGCGAAGGCACTGCTCTTCTTGGCTGCGGCCACCACGGACGGCAGCATCTGGGCCAGCTGCTCCGCCTTTGCCCTGGTCGGGAACGGGACGCTTTGCAGATTGCGCGCAAGGCGAACGCGCGTGCTCAGCACAATGTCAGAGTGCGGGCCGCTGCCGTCGAGCCAGCTACCGGGCTGTTTCGCCATTTCGGCCAGAGATGTCACTGATGCCTCCTCATTCGGCCTTCGGCGTACCCCTACGCTTCTTGCCGGCAAGGGCCGCCTCCATCTTCCTTATCTTGTCTCTCAGCTCCGCGGCCATCTCGAATTCCTCGTGCTGGATCGCCCTGTCCAGCTCCTCCTGGAGCTTCTGGATCTCCCTTCGGCGCGCGTACTTCGCGCCGTCCTTGCTCGGGCTCTTCCCCGAGTGCCGCGTGCTGCCGTGCACGCGTCTAAGCACGGGGCGCAGTTGCGCCCGGAATGCCTCGTAGCACGCCGCGCAGCCCACCCGTGCCGTCTCCTTGAAGGTCGAGTACTTCATCCCGCACACCGGGCACTGTATACCCCCGACCTTGTCCTCCTCGGTCGCGCTCATGCTGTCCATCATCCAGACCAGAGGCCCGGAGATGGACACCTTGGACTGACCCAGGACACCGTGAAGCCCCCTTTCCTCCGCGCACTTCTCGCAGACGTGAAGCTCCGTTATCTTGTCGTTCACGATCTCTGTGTAGTGCACGGTCGCGGGGGCCTTGCCGCATATCTGGCACTGCATTTTCCACCTCCACATCCCGGAGCGATTGCGGCGCTCGCGGCGAGCGCCGGCCCCGCGTCGTGGCGCATCAGCCTCGCGCCTCCGCGCGAACCACGTGCGCCTTTCCGTCCTCCAGTTGTACCACTCTGTCGGAGGACCTGGCAAGTTTCTCGTTGTGAGTCACGATTACGAAGGTCTGCTTGTGAGCCTCCCGCAGCTCCTGTATCAGCGTGTGAAGCTCCTCGCCGCTCTCCTTGTCCAGGTTCCCAGACGGCTCGTCGGCCAGGACGATGCGAGGGTTGTTCATCAACGCCCTGGCCACGGCCACGCGCTGCTGCTCGCCGCCGGACAGCTCCCCCGGCTTGTGTTCTTCGCGCTCCAGCAGGCGCACTTCCTTCAGCAGCTTCCGCGCCCGCTCCCGAGAGGACTCCACCGAATCGCCGGCGATGAGCCCGGGCATCATCACGTTCTCCACCGCAGTGAACTCGGGCAACAGGTGATGAAACTGGAACACGAAGCCCACGGTCCTATTCCTGAACCTGGCCAGGCCGTCGTCGTTCATGCGGAACACCTCCTGCGAGTCCAGCCTGACGCTACCGCTGTCGGGCCTGTCCAGGGCGCCCAGGATATGCAGAAGCGTGCTCTTGCCCACGCCCGAGGCGCCGACTATGGCCATTATCTCGCCCTCAATCACCTCCAGGTCCACTCCCCTCAGCACGTTCAGGACGTGCCCGCCCATTCTGAAGCTCTTGTGTACGCCGGTCGCGCTAAGGATTGTCCCGCTCATACCTTTGCCCCGGAGGCTCCGTCCCGCCCGGCCTCCAACCGGTTTTCCGCGTGCCTACCGGACCCGCTCCGGGCTCGCCCAGTCGGACCGGACGGCCGCTACTCGTACCGAATCGCATCGACAGGAACCAGCTTGGAAGCTTTCCACGAGGGGTAAATGGTTGCGGCAAAACAGACTGCGACGGCAGCAAGCGCAACCATCACGAAATCTCCGGCTTCCATTTTCACGGGCAGCCTATCTATAAAGTATACATCACCCGGAAGGGTGATGAATTTGTATTTTTGGAGCAGGAAGCATCCCACGAACCCGATCAACGAGCCCAAGACGGTGCCCACTATTCCGACTGCCACCCCCTCCGCCATGAAGATGCGCATCACGCTTCCCGAGGTGGCGCCCATGGACTTCATTATGCCCACGTCCCGGCGCTTTTCCATCACGACCATTATGAGCGTGCTGATTATGTTGAACGCCGCCACGGCGACTATGAGCATCAGTATGACGAACATCAGGACCTTCTCGGTCCTTATCCACTTGAACAGGTTTCTGTTCATCTCTATCCAGTTGGACGCGGCGAAAGGGTAACCGCCGAGGGCCGTCACTATCCTTCGCCCCACTTCCGGGGCCTCGTACATGTCCTCGACTCTGACTTCTATTCCCGTGACGTGCCCGACCCTGCCCACGAACTCCTCCGCTGCCTCGAGGGACACGTATCCCAGGCTCGAGTCGTAGTCGTACATACCGGACGTGAAGATGCCCACGACCACGAACTTCCTCACGTGTGGGATGATGCCGAAGATGGTGGCCTGGCCGCTCAACGGCGACGTGAGCATGACCTCGTCGCCCACGTTCACGCCCAGGGCCTCCGCCAGGTACTTGCCCAACACCATCCCGCGGAGGCCGCCGCCCGGGTCTATCGTCTGGACCTGCGGCTTCGTGTTCCGGTAGACCTCCGTCACCAGCTTCTCGCGCTCCAGGTCGATGCCCTTGAGGGCTATTCCGTCCGTGATGCCGCCGGCGGTCACCATGCACTTGGAGTAGATGAAAGGAGCGGCCGCCACGACGCCCGGTACCGACTGTATGCGGGTGAGCAGCGAGTCGTCGAACGGAATGCCCGACTCGGAGTGGCCCAGCACGATCACGTGCGCGGTGGTGCCCACTATCCGCTTCCTTACCTCCTCTTCGGCGCCGTTCATGACCGACAGCACTATCGTGAGCGCGGCCACGCCGACCAGCACACCGCCTACGGATATGCCGCTTATGATGGAGATGAAGCTCACGCGGCGTTTTGCCCTCAGGTACCGCCGCGCTATGAAGAGCTCGAACTTCATCATGCTGTGCGCTCCCCCGCTCCGGGCCCGCCGTCTCCCCACTCCCGACGTCCTGCGCCGAACAAAGACACCGGGCTTTCCGCAGCCGCAGTCAGCGCAGCCGCAGTCAGCGCCGACCCCCCGCGTCAGGCTCCGGCGTCCGGCGTGCTCCCGCCCTCGTCTTCGCGCTCGTCCTCTTCCCGGAGCGCCTCGGCCCTCAGCTGCGGGAAAAGCACGACGTCCCTTATTGTGCGGGCGTCAGTCAATATCATCACGATTCTGTCTATCCCCAATCCCAACCCCCCTGCAGGCGCCATCCCGTACTCCAGCGCTCTCAGATAGTCAGTGTCCTTCGGCTGGACCTCGAGAGCCCCGTCCGCCCTGGCCTGCGCCTGGAGGTCGAACTGGCGCGCCTGTTCCAGAGGGTCGTTCTGCTCCGAGAAGGCGTTCCCCACCTCCAGCCCCGCTACGATCGGCTCGAACCTCTCCACGATCCCGGGCGAACCTCCCTTGTCCTTTGCCAGCGGCGAGACTTCCTTCGGATAGTCATACACAAAAGTCGGCTGGATGAGGTTCGGCTGCGCCTTCTCCGAGAAGAGCTCGTCCAGCAGTCTCCCCCGCACCATTGTTCGGCCCCAACCTGCGCCGCCGGGACCCCCGCCCCCCACCGGACCCCCCGCCCCGCCTCCTCCGTCCTGCGCGACGCCGCGCGCTTCTGCCCTCTGACCTCCACGCTCTCCGCCCTGCACCGCGCCCGCGCGACCCGTCTCGGCTCCGGGCTTCTTACCCGTCGCGATCGCCTCCACATCCATGCCCAGCTTCACACAGAGCGCGCGAACCTCCTCGTCGGAGGAACCGGTGAGGTCGGCGCCCACGGCCTCCTTCAAAGCGCCGAAGTAGCTCACTCGCTTCCACGGCCGCGCAAAATCCAGCTCGTGCTCGCCGTACTTGCACTTCGTGCCGCCGTGCACCTCCGTCACGACCTCGACCAGCATCTCTTCCACAAGGTCCATAATGTCCTGGTAATCCGCGTAGGCCTGGTAGACTTCCAACTGCGTGAACTCAGGGTTGTGCGTCCTGTCTATGCCCTCGTTCCTGAAGTCCTTGCCTATCTCGTAAACGCGGTCGAGACCACCCACCAGGAGTCGCTTCAAGTACAGCTCGTCCGCAATCCTCAGGTAGAGCTGCATGTCCAGTGCCTCGTGCCTCGTGACGAACGGCCGCGCGAACGCTCCGCCGTAAAGCGGCTGCAGTATCGGCGTCTCAACCTCGATGAACCCGCGCGAGTCGAGGAATCTCCTTATCGTACTCACAATCCTGGAACGCAGGACGAACTGGCGGCGCACCTCGGTGTTCACAATGAGGTCTACGTAACGCTGCCTGTAGCGGGTCTCGACGTCCTTCAAGCCGTGCCATTTCTCGGGCAGCGGCCGCAGCGACTTGCTGAGGAGTGTCACCGACTCGGCCTTGACCGTGACCTCTCCCGTGCGCGTGCGGAACACCGGCCCGGTCACGCCGATTATGTCACCCACGTCCAAGAGGCCGAAGAGCTCGTAGCCCTCCGGGCCCAACACGTCTTCCCTGAAGTAGGCTTGGAGCTTCCCGCTCCTGTCGAGGATGTGCCCGAAGCTGGCCTTGCCGTGGCCTCGCTTAGACAACAACCGACCCGCTACGGCTACCGCGGCCTGGTCCTTCTCCAGCGACTCGAAGGCCTCGAGCACCGCCGCGGCCGTGTGCGTCACACTGAACTTGGTCGGGTAGGGCTCCACACCCTTCTGCTTGATAAGCTCGAGCCGCGCCACGCGCTCAGAGATGATCCTGTGCGACACTTCAAGCCCCCTCGGTGGTGAGGCGTGCATTCAGGGCTGGGCATACGGTATCCGCGCAGCAGGCGCCCCTAAGCGCCGGCCTCACGGCCGCGGCACGCCAGATGCGCTCTGCGCGTCCGCCTCGCCACCCTGGCGGCACGTCCTCTCGGCGCCGGCCCCGAATCCTGTAACTTCATGAACTTCCGAGAGATAATATCACCGGACCCCGGCCTGTCAAGCCAAAAGCCCGCCCGCCTTGCTGCGGCCGGGCCTAGCCCCCGTGCCGGTTCGACTGGGGCCTCCAGCATAGCGTCGAGGGCCGCGCCAACGTCTGCGCGAGACCCCTGCAGACGCAACAAACCCGGACGCGAGGCGTATCACGATATGCAGGATGCCCGTTGGCCGTGCATCAAGACCCCTGCATCGGAAGCCAAATGCAGTCAACGCCACTTTCGACACCTCCAGGAGGACTGGTCTCAATGAGGACGGATTCTTTCGCTCGACACCGTGGACGGCGTCAAGCACTCTTGGTCTGTCTCGTCGTTACCGCCATCTCGTTAGTCGGCCCGGCCGGTCTCGTTGCACAGAATGACGACGTTGAGACCCGCATCAGGCGCGTCGAGAACGGCCTGTTGCCGGCGGTGGCCCTGGAAGGCGCTCCCGCCGCCTCCTTCAACATCCTTGAAAGGATCAAGCTGTACCACGTTCCTGGCCTCAGCGTCGCCGTCATCAATGACGGCAAGGTGCAGTGGGCTAGGGGCTATGGGGTCCTCGAGTCTGGGGGCGAGAAGGTAGTCGATACTCAAACGCTTTTCCAGGCGGCATCCGTTACGAAACCCCTTGTCGCGACGCTTGCCCTGAAGTCAGTGGAAATGGGCTTGCTGGACCTCGACGCGCCCGTGAACGACTACCTCAGAAGCTGGAAGATCCCGGAGAACGAGTTCACGAAAGAAACCCCTCCGACGCTGCGTCACATCCTCGCACACAGGGCCGGACTCACCGTCCACGGCTTCCGCGGATACACGGAGGGCCAGGAGATACCGACCGTCTACCAGATCCTCGACGGTTTAAAGCCGGCAAACAATGAAGCGGTGCGAGTTGACGCCACGCCCGGCACGCAGTTTCGCTATTCCGGCGGTGGGTATGTTGTCCTCCAGGTCTTGCTGACCGAGCTGCACGGGCGGCCCCTTCGTGAGCTGATGCGGCAGTACGTCTTCGAGCCAGCCGGCATGGACAACAGCGCCATCGCGTACCCGCTCGACACCGAACTCCGCCTCAATGCCGCGTCGGGCCATAGCGCCAGCGGTCAGGTCATCAAAGGGAAGTACCGCGTCCATCCCGAGATTGGAGCCGGAGGCCTTTGGACCACGCCCAGAGACCTGTGTCGCTGGGCCATTGCCATCCAGAAATCGTACGCGGGTGCTGAAGGGACTCTGCTGAGTCAGACGACCGCCAGGGAGATGCTCAACCCCGTTGACGGAAGCGGCCTGGGGCCAGTGGTGAAGGTGGCGCCGGAGGGAGTCGTCTTCTCTCACGACGGCAGCAACGTCGGCTACTCTTGCCAGCTCATCGCTTACGCCGACCGCGGCCAGGGCATCGCGGTCATGGTCAACAGCGACCACAGCACGATCATAGGCGAGCTGGTGCGCGCCGTGGCACAAGAGTACGGGTGGCCTCATTTTCGAACTGAGGTCAGGAAGCCGGCCGCATTATCAGAGGGGATGCTGGCCCGTTTCGCGGGCAAGTACAGCCTGGGGGGCATGGAAGTCGAAATCAGAATGGACGAGGGGAGGCTGATAGCCCTCATGCCTGGCCGCGGCCCGCTACGTCTGTACGCGACGAGCGAGACGGAGGTCTTCAACGTCGAAGACAACATCGTCGTCAACTTTGCCTTTGACGATGCCGGACGATTCCTCAAAGCAGGCGTAAGCAAGGACGGCCAACAGCTCGGGGAACTGGAGCGCGTGGGTCAATAACGAGTCCACAGACGCGCCTCAGGCAAGGAGTTTGACTTTGGTCACCACGTCAGCTAACGCGCCAAAAGACAATTCATTCTGACAGTGCCCAGACCACCAGCCTCTCTCCGCGCGCCTGCGTCGTAACCTCCTCCGTGTCGGTTCGACTCCGACCTCCGGCAAATCGCCACCGGAGTCAGAATACTCACAGCTTCGCAGCACTTAAACCACAATCCTGTCCTTGCTGGGCACATCGATATCTGCCCCGTTGAGTTCAGCGCAGCAACACCGCCTTGACCGTGCGTGACTCATCCGTGTCACTTCGCAGCCGCAGGAGGTACACCCCGCTGCCTACGTTCGCCCCAGTCTCGTCTCGGCCGTCCCACATCGCCAAATGCCTGCCAGACCCACAAGCTCCCACGCGAAAAGCCCTCACGCGTCGTCCACTAACGTCAAAAACATCCAGGAACACTACCGAAGACTCACGCGTAAGGAAAGAAACCGTCACCGTCGGATTGAAAGGATTGGGCCATACACCCAGGACCTCGACTGTCCGCGCGTGGGGAAATACAGACTCTTGAACTGCTATCTGCGCTGTCCCCCTCACGCCCAGACTGTGCGCTCCACCTGCCGCGACCGCTATGAACCCCTCGTTCGGCGCAGGTACATCACATTGACCGTAGTAGTTACACCCCCAGGCCTCGATCGTCCCATCGGACTTTAGCCCCAGACTGTAAAGGTTACCTCCCGCGACTGCTATGAACCCCTCGTTCGGCAATGGCACGTCGCGTTCACCGTAAACATTCCGTCCCCAGGCCACGATCGTCCCATCGGACTTCAAACCCAAACAGTGGTCGTAACCTGCCGCGACCGCTATGAACCCCTCGTTCGGTGCAGGTACATTACATTGACCGTAATCGCAGTTCCCCCAAGCCACGATTGTCGAATCGGATTTTAGGCCCAGACTGGAAGAGACACCTGCCGCGACCGCTATGAACCCCTCGTTCGGTGCAGGTACATTACATTGACCGTAGTAGTTAAACCCCCAGGCCACGACCGTCGAATCGGACTTAAGCCCCAGACTGTGCTTGTCACCTGCCGCGACCGCTATGAACCCCTCGTTCGGCAAAGGCACGTCGCATTGACCGTTCGTGTTCCGTCCCCAGGCCTCGATCGTCGAGTCGGACTTTACAGCCAGACTGTGCTCGTAACCTGCCGCAATCGCTACGAACCCCTCGTTCGGCGCAGGCACGTCGCATTGACCATACAAATTCCCCCCCCACGCTTCTGCCGTCCCGTCGAACCTAAGACCCAGACTGTGATAGTGACCTCCAGCGACCGCTATGAACCCATCATTCGGCGGAGACACGCCGCATTCACCGTACAGATTACGCCCCCAGGCCACGACCGTCCCGTCAGACTTTAGACCCAGACTGTGATACCAACCTCCCGCGACCGCTATGAACCCCTCGTTCGGCAACGGCACGTCGCATTCGCCGTAGTCGTTGTATCCCCAGGCCACGACCGTCCCGTCGGACTTCACACCCAGGCTGTGAAAGCGACCCCCCGCGATCGCTATGAACCCCTCGTTCGGAACGGGCACGTCGCATTGACCGCTTCCATTGGCCCCCCAGGCCACCATCGAGTCGGATCTTAGGGCCAGACTGTGCGCCGCACCTGCCGCGATCGC
>JAFGJU010000067.1 GCA_016928935.1 Candidatus Eiseniibacteriota bacterium
TCCCATGATCCACATGCCCTATCGTCCCAACGTTCACGTGCGGCTTCGTCCGCTCAAAACGAGCCTTACTCATCAGAACAACCTCCTGGCACACTGACGGTCCGCTGGCTCGCGGCCGTCGGACGGCACGTTACGCGTCCCCGGGATCCTCCGGGGAACAAGCTTCACTCCAACACTCCTAATCAAAAGCGGGCGCACGTCCGTACACTGCAAGAGACACAGCGGTAACTACAGCTCAAGCAAGGGTTCCGCTAGATAGTTGCGCGCCGGATAACCAGACGGTTGCGTACGGCAACGCTGCCAGCTTTTCTCTCTAGTGAGCCCAGGATCGGAATCGAACCGATGACCTTTTGCTTACCATGCAAATGCTCTGCCGACTGAGCTACCCGGGCAACGAGACAAAAGCATTCCCCTTCTAGTCGCGCGCTTCGAGGGGAATTAAACCGGTGTGACTGTGGCGCAGAGGCGAGGCTTCAAAGAATAAAAACCCCACCACTCGGCTTTTTTTCACACAAAAAGCCACACTGGGGATATGCAAATCTATAAGATGACAGACAGCCCCGGTTCTGTCAAGGGCTTTCTCACGTTTTTTTTGAAAAAATGGAGCGGGAAACGGGATTCGAACCCGCGACCCTCAGCTTGGAAGGCTGACGCTCTAGCCACTGAGCTACTCCCGCCCCTACAACTTGCTTTGACACGCTGTCGCTCGGCCTCAATCGCCTAACTCGTTGTCTTGCCATACGATTACAAATAAGACCGCGTCACCGATCCGCCGGCTGGACAGGATTGGATGCCGCCTCCCCCACCCGCCGGACCCGGCTCGGGCCGAGCCTTTTAACCGACTACAAGACAGCTGGTTACACGTGTCTGACAGGCCCTCTGGCCGGTCCCATCCGTCTCTTGGGCCTGTGGCCCCTGGCATCGTGCACGGGATGCCCGTGCCCCGACCGGACGGCGCCGGCATGCTGCCTGGGATGCCCCTTAGACCTGGTGTGCGCCTGGAGCGGGAACGGCCGCTTTCGCTGAGCGACGTTGTTCCTTTCCTGGAGCACGGCGAACTGCATCGCCTTGTCGAGGTTGACGCCGAACTTCACCAGCTCACTGCTGCCCGAGTCAGTCAGGTAGTATGAGCTCCGCATACCGTCAGACTCGACCTCCAACCAGCCGAGCTCCACGGCCCTCTCCACAAACGCGGCGCCAAGCGCAAAGGGGTTGACAGCTAGTTTACCCAATTCAGATCTCCCTGCGGGCTTAAGAAAAACCAGGAAAGTCTCACGGTTGATAAGATGGTGGAGGGGGAAGGATTCGAACCTCCGAAGGCATTGCCGGCAGATTTACAGTCTGCTCCCTTTGACCTCTTGGGAACCCCTCCACTCGGGTGGCAAGGTTCAATCTTGCCACATTTTTCCCACCTGTTCAACCTCCGTGTGGCCTCCGGCCCGACGCCCGCGCCGCGAGCCGGAAGCATAGACACTGCACGTCTGTGTGGCGGCACCAAGCCGCCCGCCGGACCGACCGCGCCGGTCGGCGTGCGCGGCCTTTCGCGTTCGCCGCGCTCGGCAATCGTGACGCCGCGCGGCCGCCTTCGTTCGTGGCGCAAACCACTCGCCCGCCACCACCACATCACCCGCTCTCCCGCCGCGGCCGGGTACCCCACCCGCGGCGGGCTGGAGATGGAGCTGGCGAGAGGAATTGAACCCCCAACCCCCTCATTACAAGTGAGGAGCTCTACCATTGAGCTACGCCAGCTCTAACTGCTCTTCTCACGCACCACCGGCCCCCCGGGTCTGTCCTCTATAATGTATCCCCTGGAATCCACCTGGTTCCTGAGCTCGTCGGCCCGGGCCCAGTCCTTCCTTCTTCGCGCCGCCTCTCTCTCGGCCACGAGGCCCTTCACGTCATCGGGCAAATCCTCGGCGGCTCCCTCGTCCTTCCAGAATAGCCCGAGCACCCTGCCCAGCTCTTTCAGAACATCGGCCGCCGCCGCCACTGCCGCGCGCTCCGACGCGGACACGATGCCGGACTCCACCTGCTTGTTCACGGCTTTGGCCAGGTCGAACAGAACGCCCAGCGCCCTGGCGCTGTTGAAGTCGTCGTCCATCGCTTCCACGAACTTCTTCCGCGCGTCGGCGGTCGCGTCGGCCAGCTCACCCTCGGCCGGCGGCACCCGGGCCGGGTCGATGTCGGAACTCGCAATGGCAGCGTTTCTGAGCGCGTTCCTGAGCCGGTCCAGACCCGCGTCTGCTTCCGCGACCCGGTCCATGCTGAACTCCGTGGGGCTGGAGTAGTGCGTGGACAGGAGATAGAACCTCAGGGCCTCGGGGTCCACCCGCGCGCAGATGTCCTCCACCGCCAGGAAGTGCTTCGTGGACTTCGACATCTTCTCGCCCGTCAGGTTGACGAGCCCGTTCTCTATCCAGAAGTTGACGAACGGCTTCCCGGTGGCGGCTTCCGCCTGCGCTATCTCGTTCTCGTGGTGCGGGAAGATCAGGTCCTGGCCGCCGCCGTGGATGTCGAAGGTCTCGCCCAGGTACTTCATCGACATGGCCGAGCACTCTATGTGCCAACCCGGCCTGCCCTTGCTCCACGGGCTCTCCCACGACGGCTCGCCCGGCTTGGCCGCCTTCCACAGGGCGAAGTCGAGCGGATTTCTCTTTTTCTCGCCCGGGTCCACCCTGGCGCCTGCCCTGAGCTCGTCCAGCTTTCTCCCGGACAACTTCCCGTAACCCGGCCATGTGTCCACGGCAAAATAGACGTCGCCGCCGCTCTCGTAGGCGTGCCCATTCTCCACTATCTTCTTCACCATCTCCACTATCTCGGCGATGTGCTCCGTCGCCCTGGGATAGACGGTGGCGGGCTTGATGCCCAGCATGGAGGCGTACTTGTGGAAGGCCTCGATGTTCCGCTCCGCGATGTCCCGCCAGGGAACCCCCTCGTCGGCCGCCCTCTGGATGATCTTGTCGTCCACGTCAGTGAAGTTGTAAATGTAGCGGACGTTGTAGCCCTTGTACTCAAGGTACCTTCTTATGGTATCGCCGGCTATTGCCGAGAACATGTGGCCGATGTGCGGCTTGTCCTGCACTGTCATCCCGCACACATACATGCCGACGAAATCCTTGTTGACGGGTACGAACTCCTCCTTTCTACGCCTCAGATTGTCGTAGATGCGCATGATTCCACCCTCTGTGTTCATAGAATGTCGTGATCGGAACGCCGGAAGCGTTGAGAGCCGTGCTCTTTGTAACGCCGGAACGTATGCCGCGCTATTCGCCAGCGGATGGGCGTGATGTGTCTTCGCCTTCTCGAGCGGCTTCTCGAGCTGAGGGGGTCTCTCCCCCCGCGGATGCCGGCGGTTCAGTGGCGGGTCCTTCGCCCTCGTCCAGGAACGAAACCTGGACTCCACCCTCCCATATCCTCAGATGTTCTTCGATTCTCCTTATTTCTCTCTGCACGTTTTCCAGTTCCCTCGAGATCGGGTCCGGCACGTGCACGTGGTCCAGAGTCATGGACGGGACTCTGCGGCCCTCCCTTCTCACGACCCTTCCGGGTATGCCCACGACGGTCGAGTTGGCGGGGACGTCCTTCAGCACCACCGCGTTGGCGCCGACGTATACGTCGTCGCCGACCACTATGTTGCCCAGTATCTTGGCGCCCGCGCCCACCACGACTCTGTCGCCCAGAGTGGGATGCCTCTTGCCGCGCTCCTTGCCGGTGCCGCCCAA
>JAFGJU010000068.1 GCA_016928935.1 Candidatus Eiseniibacteriota bacterium
ATCCAGGTCCACGTTGCCGCCGGAGAGGATGACGCCGACCCTCTTGCCTGAAAACGGGCCGGCGTGAGTCATTATCGCGGCCAGCGGCACTGAGGCCGAAGGTTCCACCACTATCTTCATGCGCTCCCAGATGAGCCTCATCGCGGATACGATGGAGTCCTCGCTCACTGTCAGTATGTCGCTCACGCACTCACGGATGATGGGAAAGGTCAGAGAGCCCAGAGATGTGCGGAGGCCGTCGGCAATCGTGTCAGGATGCTCGACAGGGATTATCCGTCCGGCGCGAAGAGAGCGACACGCGTCGTCGGCGCGCTCGGGCTCGGCCGCGAGGACCGTCGTCCGGGGCGACACTCCGCTCACCGCGATCGCCGTGCCGCTCAGAAGCCCGCCACCCCCTACTGGCGCGATTACTAAGTCCAGGTCGGGAATCTCTTCGCACAACTCCAAGGCGGCGGTGCCCTGGCCCGCGATGACGCGCCGGTCGTTGTAGGGATGAACTATCGAGGCCCCGGTGCGCCGCACGACGTCCGCCAACGTGCCCTCGCGCGACTCCAGGGTGGGCCTGCAGAATACGATCTCCGCTCCATAGCCCGCCACCGCTTCTTTCTTGACGCGCGGGGCGTTGTCAGGCATCACGACGTACGGTCTGATTTTCCTTTGTTCGGCGGCCAGGGCCAGGGCCGCGGCGTGATTGCCGGAGGAATGCGTTGCCACGCCCCGCGACGCCTCTTCGTGCGACAAAAGCATCACTGCGTTTGTGGCGCCGCGTATCTTGAACACGCCCGCCTTTTGGAAGTTCTCGCACTTAAAGAAGAGAGCGGCTCCGCACATCCGGTCGATCGCGCCGCACGTCAGGACTGGAGTTCGGTGTATGAACGGGGCGATGCGGCGGGCGGCGTCCAGCACGTCCGCAAAGGTCGGCCTGCCGGCAGAGACGTCGTCTGTCACAGGATTCACCTCCCCGGTGCGGCGGCCGTCTCAGAGGGACGGGGCAAAAGAAGAAGCACGGGGCTCATCGGTCCAGCCCGACTCCCTTTTCCGTCGGAATCGGCTCCAGCTCGTTCGGCCCGGCCTGCGTCCAGGCCTTCCCGTTTCGCGCGAACGGCTTCGAGTACTTGTCCCTGCCGCCGGTGTCCAGAAACAGGCCCAGGCACAGCATCTTGTCGCGGAGGCCGCCGCGAGGCGCACCGACGTCGGCCCTACCCAGCGTCATCGCGGCCGAGACGTTGTAGGTGTCGTCACCCTTCTTGTCCCAGAACACCCCGATGCCGTTGGCGTTTCCCCCTCCCAGACTCAAGTTTGGGGCGTCGTACACGTCGTCGCCCGATTCGTCCAGCAGAAACCCGACGCCGAAATCGTGTCCCGCACCCTGGGCCATGTTGATGGAGGCCCTGTAGTGGTCGTCGCCGAGCGCGTCGTGAAGGACACCCACTCCGAAATGCGCGGTGGAGCCCTGCACGTACCAGACTCCGTTGTACTCGTCGTTACCGGAGGAGTCAGCCAGAATCCCCACACCGTACCAATAAGAGCATCCCTGCCCGAACACTCCACACCAGTACTTGTCGTTTCCGCGCGCATCCACGAGCATGCCGACTCCGCCGGCGAGAGAGTGGCCGTCCACGTAATCCGCGCGCTTGCCGAAGCCGACGCCTTGGGCCAGGCTCGTGTTGTGCTCTTTCGACTGCGCGGACGGGAACACTATGTCCGTGTCGTTCGCGACGTAGGTGTCGTCACCCTCGCCGTCTATCAGGAGCCCGCATCCCTTGACGTATCCGTAGCCCTGACCCTGCTGATAGATGTAGTACTGATCGTCACCGTTTTTGTTGATGGCGATGCCAAGCCCGAACAGACCGGCTCCCTGCGAGGCGGTGAACGACTTCATCCTGTCGTCGCCCGACTCGTCGCACAGGATTCCCACTCCGAAGATTGCCGCTCCCTGAGACAGGTTCCGGCCGTCGTAGTAGTCGTTGCCGCCCAGGTCCACCAGAAAACCGTAGCCGAGGGCGGCTGCGCCGAAGCTGGGCATATCCATCCCGACTTCGGCCGTCGGGGACGGGGTTGTCTTCACGGAAGTGCCGCCCTTGCCGGAAGTGTCACGCGAGGCACTGGCCGGGCACACGTAACGGTCGTCGCCCCCGACGTCGATCAGTATTGAGATGCAGTTGGACGCGCTCCTGGTCGAACCGCCCGAGAGATACAGGTCGTTGCCGCCCAGGTCCACTACCAGGAAAGGCGCGAGCGAACCCCGGTACACGTTGGATTCCGTGCCGTTGACGATGATTTCTCCCAGCGGCGTACGACAGGTGAAGCTGAGCTTCTTCATCCACTGGCCGCCGGCGGAGACGAGCCTGGCCAGCCGTACGGCCGCCGAGTCGAGGACCGTCGCCACGTCCGTGGCCCCAGCGTTGAGGTACTCGTAATCCACGAGCCCCGCGGCCTTCTCCACCCTGCGGGCCAGTGCCGGGTCGGTTTTGTCGCTGTCCAGTGCCGCTACGTATCGGACCGCGTCTTCGAAGAGTGTTTCTCTATCCTCCACCGATTCGAACGCCAGTCCCTGCCACTTCACTGCCTCGGCCGCGGCCAGCACCACCAGCGCCAACGGCTCCGACAGGGAATCGGGCAGCGCCGCAGTCAACTTCGATAGTCCCGGGTCCAACTCTATTACTTCTCCCCGGCTGGCCGCCTCGTACAGGTACTCGATCGCATGGGTCAAACAGTCGGGTTCTTTGAGGCGCCTCTCGTACTCCGCAACGACGCTGCCCGTGAGCCCTCTCCTCACGCCCGCCTTCACGCGCAAGCCGGCGAAGACCGTGGCCGGACCCAGGGACTGCGAGGACGAAAGAGCTGACACGGCCAGCGGGGGGACGAGATCAGGGATCCTGAACGGGTCGTTCATGAAGGCGTCGAAAAGCGGCAGGCGGCAGCGGTCGCCGCCGAAGAAGCCCATGTCGTTCCTGTCCACGCGTGCGGTTTGCCTTGTCAGTCCGACTTCGGCCAGGGCATCCGACACCGGGTCGCCGGCCCCGGGACGCGCGGCCCAGGCCGCTCCACACAGAACGAGGACGTGCAAGATCAGAACACACAGGCAGACTGCACGGCTCGCGGTCGCCCGGGCGGGCGGAAGGGTCCCGCGTGCTCGCCCGGCCGTCGCTCCGAGCCTCAAACTGACCGAACCGGTCAAACGTGCCGACACCATTCCCCCTCAATGTTAGCGAGTCCTGTAAACGCGCAGGGTTCCGAACCTACCGAGTAGTCTCCACGAATCGGGAGGGTTGTGGGCGTAAGCAGGGATGTCTTTCGCCGGGTACATCGACCTCAACGGGTCGGAGACGGATACCCGCTCGGCCTCGGCCAGGATTTCGTCCTCCAGCACGACGAACGCGTCCGGAAGGCCGGCGGGGTCCTCGAACCACTTGAGATAACCCAGGCGCGTGCCGGCCGTGGCGGGCCCCCTCAGCATGCGCTGGGTCTCGTCTGCGCCCTCGTACAGGTGGGAGCCCTCCGCGAAGCCCAGGTAATAGCCGAAACGGATGGACGTGCGCCAGTGGTCGAACAGGATCGGAACCGCGGGGTCGGCCCTCAAGACCCCGACGGCGCTCTCGAAATTGGCGTTCACGGCGGTGTGTAATGCCCTGTGAGTATTGACCACCCAGAGCGAGTTGACCGACAGCACGAGGACGAGGCAACCCAGCAGAACGCGGCTGACGGCCGCCTCCCCACCGCGGAAGACCCTCGCCCCCAGCTCTCCGAACACGCGAAGCGCCTCCCACACGACGGAGGCCGACAGGAGGGCCGCCGGCGCTATGAACGGAGTCAGAAAACGAATTCTCTTGAACACCGGCACGTACGAATCGAGGCTCATCGACCCGAACTGGAGGTAAAGCAGAATGGGCGCCATCCACGCCAGCACTATCAGGCGTTCGCGCGAGCGCCTGATGAGTGCCCAGACAGCCGTCGCGGTAAAGAACAGCGCAAAGAGGCCGGTGTAGGACCTGAGCCCCAGTATGAGCCGCGGGTAGTACAGCAGGCCCGCACCCTCTGATCTCCCCGGGTCTCCGTAGAAGCCGGACATCGCGCGAATCGGCAGCAGCGGGTCACCCGTCACAAACTTGTAGATGAGGACTATCGGCACGCCGACTGCGGCGGCACCCACCACCCACCAGAGCAGCGATCGCCAGAAGGCCTTGCGCCACGCGGCGTATACCAGGAAGAAGGGCACTATCAAGAGCGCGTACGCGCGAGTGTCGACCGCAAGGCCGCAGAACAGTCCCGACAGAAGAAGAAAGGTCCTCGACGCAACGAGTCTTCCCTCGAACGCCATTATCCAGAACGCCACTGAAAACGTGAGGAAGGCTGCCAGCACCGCGTCCGGGTTGAGGATGCCGGCGTAGATGACGTCCAGCGGTATCACGGCCACGAAGAACGCGGCCAGCACCGCCGTGCGCGGCCCGAAGAGCCGCCGGCCCACCCACAGGACGGCCGCTATCTGAAGGACCGAAAGCACAAGCGGCCAGAGGACGGTGGAGACCGTGCCCACGCCCATGACGGCGTACGCCAGCGCCACGGGCACGAACACCGGGAGTCTGTGGCTGTACCAGGAATCGGTGTTCAGGTCGAACGCGCCGTTGAGAAGGTTGTACGCGTCCTGAGCGTAGACCGCGGGGTCGTACATGATGTCGCCGGTCATCCCGAAAATCCGGTAGGCCACGGCGAACAGAATGACCAGGGCGACGGCGATCCTCTCGGTCGCGGGCCTGAGGCCCGCGCGGTCGGCCCGCGCAAGGTCGCTAAACCTCATGGGATGCCTCCGCGGTCTGCTGTTGTTTCTTCACAAACATGGGGTTCTTTCTTATGTTCCAGCGGTGCAGGCTGTAAGCCACCAGCGTCCAGAGGGTGCGCGTTCCGTACTCTACGCTGCGCCGAAAATTGATGCTGCTCGCTTCCTTCATGTACCTCACCGGCACCGGGATATCACCAAGCTGGAAACCGAAGTGAGCCGCCTGGACCAAGAACTGACTGTCGAACACGAAGTCGTCGCTGTTCTTTTCCCAGGGTATCGTATCCAACACTTCTCTCCTGTAGCCCCGCAGACCAGAATGGAATTCCCCCAGGTTCTGCCCCAGCCAGACGTTCTCCACGACAGTGAGCAGTCGGTTGGCAATATACTTGTACACGGGCATCCCGCCCGCCAGAGCCTCGCGTCGCGTCCGAATCCGGTTCCCGAGTATGACGTCGCAGTGCTTCTTTCTGAGTAGCTCCGTCATTACCGGGATGAGACTGGAGTCGTACTGATAGTCGGGATGAACCATTATGACAATCGCGGCGTCGCGCTTCAACGCCTCCGCGTAGCACGTCTTCTGGTTCCCGCCGTACCCCAGATTCGTCTGGTGCCTGATGACCGTGAGGCCCAGCTTCGCGGCCAGCGCGACCGTGTTGTCGCGACTGCAGTCGTCCACCAGGATGATTTCGTCCGCCGTGCCGGGTGGGATGTCGGCTATGGTCTTCTCCAGAGTTGTCTCGGCGTTGTACGCCGGCATCACTACGACCGTCTTCAAGGATTCACTCATCGTTCGCTTTTCCTCGGCGCCCACGACTATCGAGCGCGCCAGGGGCCCGGCAATTTCCCCAGAATCTCGCGCATCTTGCGCGCCTCTTCCGGCGTGTAGAATTTAAGCACGTGGAGCAGCCCGGGGTAAAGAAGAACCAGAACAAACTTCACTGCGATGCCGGGCGCGACGGCCATGCCCCGTGTCAACAAGACGGCGATTGCGTAGACGGCGATGCCCGCGACGAAGGCGAGCACTATTCTCCTGAACTCGTGCGCGATGTAGTACAAACGCTGGGAGACGGCGAAATACAGGAAGTTGAGTACCGCGTACGCAGTCACGCTGGCGACCGCGGCACCCATCATCCCGAGCCTGGGCACCAGCAGGAAGTTCATCCCCAGGCTCACGCACGCGGCGGCCATGAAGCTGTAAGAAGCGTACTTGGTCCTGTTCGAGATCTGTATGCCGGCCGCCAGTATGGAGCACATTCCCACCAAGATGTAGGACAACACCAGTAGCGGCACCACCTTGTGACCGGGATAATACGCCGGCGTGGCCAGCAGCATCAGCGCCTCCCGGGCAAACACGGAAAGAAACAGGCCTCCCCACACGCACACGAACGTGAAGTACACCAGGACTTTCTTGTATATCTCTCGCGCGTCCGGCCTGTCCAGCACCGAGAACATGTAGGGCGGCCACGCAATCCTGAACGGCTCTATGAGTCCAATTCTGAGCGCCGCCGCTATCCGATACCCGACCGAGTAAAGGCCGACGTCCTGCAGGGCGGCGAAGTGTTGAAGGAAGTACCTGTCTGACAGCGTCATCACGAGCGACGCCACGTTTCCCGGGACGAGCGGCACGCCGAAGCTGAGAACTTGCCTGGTTTTCGCCCACGAGAAGGACAGGGCCTTGCCGCGCGTCACTATCAGGAGAGCGGTTACATAGCAGACTGTGCCGCTTATGAGTTCCGCCTCAAGGATGCCCTGTACGTTCCTCTTGAGCACCACCACAAACACTATGTTCAGGGAGAACGTGAGGACGAGCCTGAGCACCGTCATGACCGAGTAGACGGCCGGCCGTTCCTCGGCTCTCAGCACCGCGAGGCAGGTCGCCACGCCGGTGTCCGCCACGGCAATGAGCAGGATCAGCTTGAGGTACAATTGGCCCTTGTCGAAGTCGAACACGACCGAGGACACGGGGCCGGAGAACAGCCACAGGAGGGCCGCCAACG
>JAFGJU010000069.1 GCA_016928935.1 Candidatus Eiseniibacteriota bacterium
CTGAGGCCTCTGTCGGAACCTCTATCAGCACCCCTGTAGGGACCCCTTTCGGAATCTCTGTTGCAATCTCTGTTGGGACGTCCATTGGGACCCCTCTCGGGATCCCTGCTCAAACCTCTACTCTATATCCTGTAGCGCTCCAGCTCCTCCGGTTCCAGCGGAGCCACTCGAACCGTTCGCTTCACGGCGCCGGTCTCTTCCTCCACGGGCCGAGCCCCCTCCCCCACGGTTTCAGTTGTCACGCCTCCGCCGGCCCCTGCTCCCGACCTCCGCCAGGTCACCGGAACTTCCGCGTCTCGTCTGGCGTCACTGTGCGCCGCGCATATCCTGGCCGACAGCTCCACACACCCGTTGTCACCACCCCGAAGCAGCGCCACAGGACCGGGCACCGGGAACGTGGACAGAACGACGTCCGTTGGCCGGGCCCGGCCTTCCAGGAAGAGGTTTTCCTCCTGGTTCCTTCCGACGACCAGCTTGGCGGAGCCGGCAAGCCGAAAGTGCCGCCCGGCGGCCAGAAGCGCCGCATTCTCCAGGGTCAGCTCCCCGTGCCGCATCAGGTCACGGACCTTCCTCGAATAGACAGGGTCTGTGAGCAGGCATCCGCCCGCCGGCCCGGGATACCGCGTGATACCCAACTCCTCCGCAAGTCTCATCTGCGGCTTCCTGGACCTTCCGCTTATTCCGTACAGCCTGGCTCGCTCCACGACGCCCTCCTCCTCCGGCCTGGTGACCGGCAGCAGGAGCGCGCTCAGCGGCCTGAGGAGGAACCCCCTCAGACCCGATTCGGCCTCAACTATCCCCAGCGCCTTCCGATGCTGTGACATGGGCCTCTCGCCCAGCACCTCGCCCGTGAAGACGAAAGACGCTCCCTCCTCCTCCATCACCTCCCGGGCCCGGCGCAGCATCAGAACGTGGCAGTCGATGCACGGGTTCACGTTCTTTCCGTATCCGTGGGCCGGCCTCTCAAGCATTGCGAGGTATTCTACCCCCGTCTCCTCCACCCTCGGCCTTATCCCGAGCTCTGCGGCCAGGGAGCTCATGGCCGAGCGCTCCTTCTCCGGAGAGGCCGAGAACGGAGTGATGAGGTGGAGGCCCGTCACTTCTATCCCCTGCCGTTTCACGAGCGAGACGGCCAGGATGCTGTCCAGCCCGCCCGACATGAGGCCGACCGCTTTTCTCTCCATCGAGCTTACCCGCCTGTCTTCTGTTTGCGTCGCCGCCCCCCACCGGGCCCAGCAGTCTTTGACCGCGCCTGCTCTACGGCCTCGCCCCGCCTGCGCTACTGCCAGCGCCGGCTCCACTCCGAAGCCCGGCCCTGTCGAGACCGACGCTCAAGATTCTCTACTCTGTCGCCTCGCTCTCTTCGGCCGCAGCCTCCGGGAGCGTGCTGGCCAGTCCGTACACCCCGAAGCCCTCCTTCGCCACTCTCAGCATGTCCACCTTCTCGACTGCCTGGATGCCCTCCAGGAAGCGGTCTGCGAAGTCGTAGCCCAGGCCCAGACATTCGTAGTAGGCGAAGTTGTACGACTGACTCTCGTTCGACTCAAGCCCTATGATGTAGGAGCCGCGGAGATAGGTCTTCGTGTCCCTGAGCTCCTCGTCGGTCACCTCCTCGGCCCGCACCTTCTCCACCTCGGCCAGGATGCCGTCTCTGGCTGCTTCGTACTGGTCCGGCCTTGTTCCGATGAACGTCCCCATGAAGGCGTCCCTGGAGTAACCGGCGTACAGGGTCCCGACCTGATATCCGAGCCCCTGCTTGTCCCTGAGCTCGCTGAACAACCTCGAGTGCATCGAGCCGCCCAGTATCGAATCCAGGACCCGCGCCGGGAAGTAGTCCTCCTGCAACATGCCCGGGGCCGGAAACGCTATGACGATCCAGGCCGACGCGCTCTTCTTCTGCTTCAGCTCCTGCCGCGACTCGGGCAGCGAGAACGCCTCGAGTCCAGGAGCCGGCTCCGGCTTCGCCGCGCCGGCGCGGAAGTCCTTGAACCTCTCTACCACGTCCTTGACGAACTTCTTTGTGTCGAGGTTTCCGACGGCGCAAAGCACCATGTTCCGGGGCACGTAGAACTTCTCGTAGGCCCGGCGCACCTCGTCGCCCGCGAACCCGCTCACGGTCTCCTCGTAACCCTCGGCGGGCTTGTGGAACGGGTGTTTGCCGTAGAACACCTCCTGAGCCAGGTCTAACGTGCTCCCCAGGAGCTGATCCTTCCTCTGTTTGATGTTCTGAAGGATGAGCGACCTTTCCTTCTCCACCTCTTCCTCCGGGAACGCCGGATTGAGGATTACGTCGAAGAACACTTCCTGCACCTTGGGAAGGGCCTCTTTCGTGCACGTGAAGCTCACGAGCCCAACTTCCTTCGTGGACCCGGAATTGATGCGACCGCCCACCGACTCGACTTCTTCGGCTATCTGCTCGGCGGTCCTCGTACCCGTGCCCTTGAGGAGCGACTGCTGGACGAGCCTCGATATCCCGGCTTCCGAGTCACTCTCGAACTTGGAGCCCATGCCCAGGACGAGCTGGACGGACACTATTTCGTTTGCCTCGGACGGCTTGACCAGGACAGTGAGGCCGTTCGGCAGCACTGTCTTCTGCACGCCGGCCGAGGGCTTGGCCTCCGACCGCGCCAGGGCCTGACTGGCCGCGAGGGCGACGAGGGCGGCCGTCAACACCGCCGCCACAAGTGCGGTCCCTCTTGAGCTCATTCTCGTGCGAGACATCTCATTCCTCCGGTTTCTGCTTGGGCAGAATCATCGCGACCGCGCACTGCTTTCCCGCCGTGTACTTCCTGACGACGTCCCTGACCTCCTCCGCCGTGACCGCGTCAACCCTCTTCTGGTACTCCAGAACCTGGTCCAGGGTGCCGCTGGTGTGGGCCAGACCTATCGCCGTGGCCCTGCCGGCCGTGGTCTCAGTCGAAAACGCGAACGAGGTCTTGAGGAGCGCCTTGGCCTTCTTGAGCTCCTCCGCCGAGGGGCCCCTATCTGCCAGTCTCGCGACCTCGTCCACTATGGCTGCCTTCACCGCATTTTCCTTCCCGGGGTCGAATGACGCCTCCGCGCCCAGCGCGCCCGCCTGCCTCAAATCCCACGACCACGCCGACACAGAGTTGGCGAGCTTCTTTTCTTCGACCAGGCTCTGGTGGAGCATGGAGCTCTTGCCGTCACCCAGGATTGTGGCCGCCACCTCCAGAGCCAACGATTCCGGCTTGTTCTTGCGGCCCTCGGTGAGGTAGCCGAGCATTATGTAACCTCGGTTGATGTCTTCCTTGTACTCGACGCCCACGCTCTCCTCGGTGGGCTCCGTCACCGTGAACTCGGGGAGCGGCGGTTGGCCCACGGGAATGGTCTCGAAGTACTTGCCTATGGCCTCCGCGACTTCCTTGGTATTCACGTCGCCGGTCACCACCATCGCCACGTTCTCCGCGGTGTATCTCTCACGGAGGTAGTTCTTGAACGCTGCCTGGTCCATCCTGTCCAGAGCCTCGAACGTGCCCAGCACGGGCATCTCGTACGGAGTGCCCGCGCCGAAGGCCTTCTGGAAGACGACGAACACCTTGCTCGAAGGCGTGTCCTCCTTCCTCCTTATTTCCGCCTTGATTACGTCCCTCTCCCTGGTTATCTCCTCCGGCTCGAAGGCCGAATTGATGAGGGCGTCCGACAGCACGTCCACGGCCACGAGGTAGTTCTCGCTGGGCACGGTCACGTAGTAGTGCGTGTATTCGACCGACGTTCCCGCGTTGTTCCTTCCGCCCAGGCTCTTCACGACCTTGTCCATCTCTCCGCGCGGGTGCCTCTCAGTGCCCTTGAAGAACATGTGCTCGAAGAAATGCGAGATCCCGTTCAGGCTGTCCACCTCGCAGGCAGAGCCGGTCGCGCACCAGGCATCCACTGTCACTATTGGCGCCGAATGCGATTCCTTGATGAGGGCGACGAGCCCGTTCGAATAGGTCACCTTCGCCAGCGGCGTGACAGTGCCGACCGTTCCCTTTCCGAGCGTCTCGACCTTGTACGTGAGGGCGGCGTCCGCGCTCCCCGGAGCGAGCGGCCCCAGGCATGAGACGGCAGCGGCCAGCGCGACTACGAGTGCCACCAGGAGAAGGCAGCGCGCGCGCCGCGCGGCGAGCCCTCCCGGGCTGAGTCTCTTTTCCTTTCCGAACAAGATGAAATCACCTCCTATGAGTGTTGAAGAAAATCACGCAACCCCTTTACTTCCGTTGAGATTACGGGGCTTCACCGCCTCTGTCAAGCAGAAAGGCCC
>JAFGJU010000012.1 GCA_016928935.1 Candidatus Eiseniibacteriota bacterium
CGGGCCAGATCGTCTTTGTCTCGAGTGCCGTCCAGGACCGCGATTCTGCCCGCCTCTTTCTCGGCCAGGAGAAGGTAGCCGGTCCGCACTCTGGAATGAAAGCCCAGCTTTTCCTTTTCTATTCTGTCCTGCCTCGCCTCTCCGCCCACTCTGTTCAGAGTCCGTTCCAGCCCCACTTCGGGCGGCACGTCCAGGAGCACTGTGTAATCGGGCACGAGGCCGTACGTGGCGATCTCGTTCAGGCGGCGGACGTTACTCTCTCCTATCTGCCTTCCCGCCCCCTGGTAGGCCAGGCTCGCGTCCGCGAACCTGTCGCATATCACTATAGCACCTTCGGTCAGGCTCGGGCGAATCAATTCCCTGACGTGCTGGGCCCTGGACGCCAGGTAGAGGAACAGCTCCGCAAGCGGCTCCATGCCCGAGAGGCGGTCGTCCAGGAGCACGTCCCTTATTCTTTCACCAACGGCGGTGCCTCCGGGTTCCCGAGTAAAGACCACCCTGTGCCCCTCCCGCTCCAGATTCCGGCGCAGGAGTTCGGCCTGCGTAGTCTTGCCGCAACCTTCGACTCCCTCGAAGGTGACGAACAGTCCTGCCACGTCAGTCCTCGTTCAAGGTTCCTGGGGATCAATACACATGCAGACCCGCGGCGGGCCCTTTCTGGGAACACGCCCTGCGCAAGCGCGGGAGCCGTCGCCGCCGACGGCCGTCAGCCCCTTGCACGACCCCGGCGTTTAGGCGCCTTCTTCTTGCCGTACTTCTTGATGAAGTCCTCTACCAGCTTGCGCGCCTCCTCGTCCGTGAACTGCACCGGAGGAGACTTCTTGAAGTAGGCGCAGGGACCTGTCATGGCGCCCGAAAGCCCGTTGTCCAGGGCCAGCTTGCAGCAGCGTACGGAGTCTATTATCACGCCGGCGGAGTTGGGAGAGTCCCAGACTTCCAGCTTGAGCTCAAGGTTCAAGGGCACGTCTCCGAAAGTCCTTCCCTCGAGACGTATGTAAGCCCACTTCCGGTCGTCCAGCCACTCCACGTAGTCGCTGGGACCAATGTGGACGTTCCTTGCGCCGATGTCGTAGTCGAGCTGCGACGTCACGGCAGAGGTCTTGGATATTTTCTTCGATTCGAGACGCGAACGTTCCAGCATGTTCAGAAAGTCGGTGTTGCCTCCCACGTTGAGCTGACTGGTGCGCTCCAGCCGGACCCCCCTGTCCAGGAACAGCCGGGCCAGCACCCTGTGCAGTATCGTGGCGCCCACCTGCGACTTGATGTCGTCGCCTATGACGGGAAGGCCGCGCTTCTCGAACCGCTTCTGCCAGTAACGCTCGCGCGCTATGAAGACCGGGATGGCGTTCACGAACCCGCAGCCGGCCTCCAGAATTTGCTCCACGTACCATTTCGTGGCCTCTTCGCTTCCCACCGGGAGGTAGTTCACCACGACGTCGGTCCCGGTTTCCTTGAGCAGGCTGACTATGTCCGCGGTCGCGCCCGGGGCCTTTTGTATTATCTTGGACAAATAGTAACCCAGGCCGTCGTGCGTCATGCCGCGCCGCACGGGCACGCCCAGCTTGGGCACCTCACAGAACTTGAACGTGTTGTTGGGCCAGGTGAAAATGGCTTCGCTCAGGTCCTTTCCCACTTTGTTCCTGTCGATGTCTATGGCGGCGCTGAACTCTATGTCCCTGACGTGATACCCCCCGAGGTTTACGTGCATAAGCCCCGGCACGAAATCCGTCTCCTTGGCATCCCGGTAGTAGTGGACCCCCTGAACGAACGAGGAAGCGCAGTTACCCACGCCGATTATTGCCACTCTCACCTTGGACATTTAGGCCTCCGTTGGTTCTCGTATTCCCGGACGAGCTCTGTTGGGTTCTCGCGCGCGGCCCGGCACGGCTGCGGAGCGGGCGCCCTAGTCCCTCAGGACCCTTACAGCGTAACGCATGCGCTGGATGGCCGTGAAGTGGGACAGCAGGGCCAACACCCAGAGCGACACCTGGACTCCCGACTCCCCAAAAAAGCCACCCAGGGCGAGCACTATAACACGGTCTTCTCGCTCCAGCAAACCGACCCGACACTCCTTGCCCAGGCCTTCCAGCCTGGCCCTCGTGTAGCTGACGAGGAACGCGCCCGTGAGGGCCGCAAAGGTCAGCAGCGCCAGGCCGTCGTTCCGGGCCGTGAGATAATGTACCAGAAGTCCGCAAAATATTATAGCTTCACAGTATCTATCAACGGCCGAGTCCATGAAGGCCCCTGCGCGGCTGACCGTGTCTCTCAGCCGGGCTACCGTGCCGTCGGCGCTGTCTAGTATGCCCGCCACCAACACCAGCAGGGCGGCCCAACGGATGAGCCCCAGCGCGAAGAGACAGCCCGCAGCGGCCGCAGTCAGAAGGCCCAGCGCCGTGAGAGCCTCGGCAGTCAAGCCCATCCTTACCAGCACCCTTCCGACCGGTACCACCAGGAACTT
The DNA here is from genome assembly GCA_016928935.1 of Candidatus Eiseniibacteriota bacterium. Classification (GTDB taxonomy): domain Bacteria; phylum Eisenbacteria; class RBG-16-71-46; order JAFGJU01; family JAFGJU01; genus JAFGJU01. The sequence goes on from JAFGJU010000012.1 coordinate 2,459, forward strand.
GCCCTTTTCCTTGAGCACTCCCCTCATTCCTCGACCGTTCCCTCTTGAGCGGCGGTCGCCTCTCCGCCGACGCGTTTCCGCTTTCTCTTGCCTTCCACCACCAGGACCACCTCACCCCGCACTGTCCCGCCGGCCAGCTCCTTCGCCGCGTCTGACAGTCTCGTACGGGTCACCTCTTCGTAGACCTTGGTGAGCTCCCTGCAGACAGCCACCCGTCTGTCCCCGAACCCGTCCAGCAGCTCCGACACAGTGGCCGCCAGCCGGTTCGGCGACTCGAAGAACACCATCGTGCAGGGCTCCTGGGCAAGGGCGCGGATTCTGGCGCCCCTCTTGCCCTTCTTCCTCGGCAGAAAGCCCTCGAACGTGAAGCAATCGGTCGGAAGGCCGGACACCTGGAGCGCGCAGACGACCGACGAGGGGCCCGGAATCGGCACGACCTGTATCCCGTCGGCTATGGCCAGGTTCACGAGGTGAAACCCAGGGTCGGATATGCCCGGGCTGCCGGCGTCAGAGACCAGCGCCAAGTCCTCACCGGCCGCGATCTTCTTCAAGAGTCCCGGCGCCACGCGCTGCTTGTTGAAGTCGTGATAGCTGACCATCGGCTTCCTTATCTTGTACCTCGCGAGGAGCTTCGCGGTGCGCCTGGTGTCCTCCGCCGCTATCAGTCCGACGCTCCTGAGCACGCGCACTGCTCTCAGCGTTATGTCCTCGAGGTTGCCGATGGGCGTGGCAACCAGGTATAGCTTGCCAGCATCTTTGCCCATGTGCCCGCCGCCTTCCCGCGCCCGCTGTGTTCCCGGTGAGCCCTCCAGTACGGAATCCGTGAGCGTCCCCAAGCCCGGCGCAGAGCCGGAACGCTGAAATGTCGGGGGGAGATTAGACCACAGGCACCCTGGTGTCAAGGAAACGGACGCTGCTGCCGTGTTCTACGCCGTGCCGTGCGAGGCCCGGCGGCCTCGCCGGCCGAAGACGACCTAGGGCAAGCCCTCATACACCCAGTCCACCACGGCGCATACCAGCGATTCCCCCTTGGGCTCGAAGAAGAAGTGGATGGGAAACCCCATCCACAGCACCTTCGAACCGTTGAAGGCGTCATAATACCTGACGGAGCAGGGCGTCAGGTTGAAGCGCGAGGTCGGAAGGTTGGACCTGTAGAAGTACACCGTGTCCGGTCTCTGGGAGATGTCGGGGTCCTGCATGGCAGTCATGACGGCCTCGACCCTGGCCATGCCGTAACTGATGTCAAGCCCTCCCAGGGAGTAATCGAGGGAATCCAGGCAAGGGAACTTGTCGCCGACGGCCTCCCTGTTGGGCCAGGCACCCCTGAAGGCGTGCGCCCGTGTCGAGTACGTCAGGAAGGGGTTCATGTCGACAGCACCGGAGATCTTGAGGAATATTCTAGCGAAGTCGTTCGACGCCGGAGCAGTCCCGTAATCGAAGACCCCGGGGTACTGGGCGGACCCCCGCACGGAACACACGCCGAAAAGCCACAGCGACCCGCCGCCCCTGAGGTAAGTGTTCAGGATGTTGTTCTGGAGAGCGCCCCACAGGCCGCTCTTGAAGGAGTTCCGCGTGGCGTCAGTGTCCCATATGACCAGCCTGTAGCGCGAGAGCTCGGACAGGGGCGGATACTGGATGAAATCGGGGAGCTCTCGCGGATTGCCTCCGGGACCCGCCAGGCAGCAGTTGAACACGTGCACGGTGTCGCAGGCCGCCTTCGCGCAGCCCAGGAACGCGTCCACGAGGTTGTCGTGCGTTAGGTCGGTGGGAAGGAGGTCGAAGTAGTCGTCCACGTACAGGATTCCCCTGTCGAACTCGAAGTCGATAATTTCAAGCTCGATGGTGGCCAGCGTTTCTACGTCTGAGTTGTCTTTCACCTTTATGTACACGTAGTGAGGACCCGGCGTGTCGAAGTGAACGGTCGCGCCCCTGACGTTGATGTTCCAGTCGCCCTCCCACTGCTCCGGGTCGGACAGGTCGTCTATGTCCACCCCGTACAGGTAACCGGTCACGGTGCCGCTGTACAGGCTGGCGTCGCCGGTCCATCGGAATGCGAGCGACCCCCGCACCGCCGCTTCCCGGCTCCAGACGGCCCCCTCGTCCGGAAAGACGTGCCGCGTGTAGCCCTCGTACACTGTCAGCCGCGGGGCCACGAAGGTCGGTGTGGGCCTGAAGAAGATGACGTTCCGGTTCATCTTGAGCCCCGGCTCGACGGCGCCCGCCTCGTCTATGGCCCTGACCGCGAACTGCCAGAAGACGCCCTCCGCAAGTTCCTGGAACTCCAGTGAAGTCTGTGGGGTGGGCTCCGACCAGTGCGACGCCGGGTCCGTGACGCCGTCCGGCGTTTTCAGCAGCAGGCTGTCGTCGTCAACGCCCATCGTCGGGTTTATGATGCTGGTGTTGAAGAGCCGCCACGTGTAAGCCACCGGCTTGTGCTGCGGGTCCCTGCTGTCCAGGTCTTCGCCCGTCCATCTGACCCTGAAGGAAGTGCCCACTGATATGGCGCCCAGGCAGCTGTATCTCGTCGCGTCGCACACGGGACCCAGGATGGTGGTCGAGGGCGCGAGAGTCGTGGCGTTGAACGTGACGCAGTCAGGAAGGGACTCCAGACCGCGGTCGTCCACCGCTCTTATGTAGAACGTATGCCAACGGCCGGTGCTCCCGTCCTGCCTGACGCTGTCTGCGCTGAAAAGAAAGGACGCCTCGTAGAATCTCGTCTCCGCCCAGAACGTGGTGTCGTCGATGGCGTACTCAAAGTGGTCCACGTAGCCGTCCATGTCCCAACCGTACCACCGGAAGAGCACGGCGTAATACTCGGTTCCGCCACCCGGCGGCCCGCCCGAGACCTCGACGCCGGGCCGCTGGTTCGCCGGCCCCATGCCCTTCTTGTGCTCGCATCCGCACAGGACGAGAATGAGAGAGAGAGAAAACATCAGACCCGCAAAAAGCACGTTCTGTGGTCTCATCCTGCTGTCACTTCTCCTCACGGAACCTCTACGTCCACGTAGAACTGCCTGGTCGTCGCCGCCGTCCTGCCCGGGCGTCCGTCCGCCAGTCTCTCCTTGGCCTCTATGATCACGGTGTTCCAGCCGGTCTTGAGACCGTCAGCAGCGGTGAGTGTTTGGGCCGCAGTACCCACCCAGGAACCCGGCACGCCGTTCAGTGTGGCGCGGTACTCCAGGGTGGACCCGGCGTCCAGGTCACAAGCGGGGCAGTAAAGAGAATCGTAAACCGTGCCGTCCTGCAACTGCACTATCACGTTCGTGCACGGCAGGTCACACGTCTCGGGTATGCCGTCCGCACACGTGCAG
>JAFGJU010000070.1 GCA_016928935.1 Candidatus Eiseniibacteriota bacterium
AGGAACGCGAATCCCAGCCACATGGCCAGCCGCTCCAGGCGGCCGCCTCCCGACACCGAGCGCCGCGCCTCCAGAACGGCCGTGATGCCGTAGGCCGCCAGTCCGGCCACGGCGAACTGCGTCAGGACGAGTATCATGACCGGCACGCGGAACTTGTTGAAGTACGGCAACCCCTCGTACAACAGCCGGTACAGGGGCTCCAGGTGCTTCCCGAACGACACGAGCAGCGAGAGCACCGCGAGCAGGAGGAGGAACAGCACTTCCCTCCTCCGCACGAAGACGAGCCCTATCAGGCCCAGGAAAAGCGGCAGTATCCCCATGTAGTTCGGGTAGTCGGTGAAGGGCATGCTGCCCCAGTACGTGCGGCCGCCAAACCCCAACCACGAGGGAACGAGGAAGGTCATCATCTCGACCGGGCTGAAAGACCAGTCGGTGGCCCGACCGAACTCCATGCCGCCGCCTTCAACGGCGCCCCTGCTGGAATAGGCGCTGTAGTCCAGCACGGGCAGGTACAGCACCGAGCCGAAGGCCAGCGCCACGGCAAGGGCCAGGCCGACGAACACGACCCTCTTCAGTCTCGCTCGGACGGCCGGGGCGTCCGCGGATTTCATCGCCAGGAAGAGCAGGCAGTAGAGCCCCACGGCGAGCCACGTGTAGTAGACTATCTGAACGTGGGCCCTCAGGAGCTGGAGGCCGGCCGAGAGGGCCAGAAGCCCGAAGGACACCGCGCCGCCGCGCTTCAAGAGCCGCACTGTCAGAAGCATGATGACCGGGATGAAGGCGCAGTTGACGAGCTTGCTGCCGTGGCCGAACGCTCCCACGGCGACGAGGTTGGGCGTAAGCAGGAAGGCCACGCCTGCGAACAGGCCCGCCTCGAGGGACAGCCCCGTCTCCTTCAGCAGCAGGTACATGAACAACCCGGCCACGAAGTAGTACAGCAACAGCCACGTCATGGACGGGAGAAACGGCAGCACCTTGTGAATGCCCTGAAGTATGACGTCCGGGAAATACACGTAAGGGTTGTAGGTGAGACTCCCGAAAGAAGGCATGCCCAGGAACACGTAAGGATTCCAGAGCGGATAAGGACCGCCCTCCTTCACGCTCTCCTGGGCCGCCGCGGCGAAGCCCACCGGCGCCACGGCGTCAGCCGACACCAGGACCTTCCCGCCGAACACGAGCGGGTGGAAGAGGACTGCCAGGAGCACAACCAGAATAATGCTGACCAGGAGAACCGGCCGATCGGCCAGGGGCCGGCCCGCGCGCTTGTCGCGCTCCTTCCGCTCGCGGCGCTCCCCCCGCTCTCTCCGCTCGACCCGCTCTGCGCCTTGCCCGTGAGCGTCTCTCTTGTCCTTCTGCTTCTTCTTAGACATGACCCATCCTTCAGAAGTGTAAATCTACATCAGGCCTCACCGTTTTCATAGCGAGAAACGCCCCTCTCACGCTGCGCGGCCGCCCGACTTCCGGTCCCGGCCCCGCTCGAGCAGCGACGCCATCTCCCGCGACTTGCTCGCCCAACTGTTACGCCGGGCCGCGTCCCTGAGGGCGGCGGGGTCCGACTTCTCGGCGAGCGCGACCTTCACTGTTTCAGCGAATCGGGACCTGTCCCTGACAAGATGAATAAGGCCCTCGTGCCTGGCCATGTCCGCGGAGTACGCCAGACTCACCACAGTCTTACCCGCGGCGAAGTACTCGTACAGCTTGTTGGGGTTCAGCACGGAAGTGAGCGGCTCCTCCTTGAATGGGATCAGGCAGACGCTCATGGCAGCCAGGTAAGCCGGAAGGGACTCGTACGCCTTCTCCCCCAGGAAATGAACGTTGGGGCGAGCGCGCGACAGCTCCTCTGCCTCTCGTCTCACACCCGGCGCAACCGGTCCTATCAGAGCCACGGACGCGTCCCCCACTTTAGCCGCGACCTCTCCCACGAGGGAAAAGTCAAACCATTCCTTTATGGCACCAGTGTACCCCACGACGGGCCGCCTCAGCCGACCTATGTCCTCCGGTATCTCCGAGGGGGCCACCTCCCTCGCGAAGACGTCGTAATCCACGCCGTTTCCTATCACGACCGCCTTCTTGCCGCACGCGGCCGAGACCCGCGCGGCCAGCCCGTCGGAGCAGGCCACCACGACGTCGGCTCTGCGCAAGAGACGCAGAAACCCTTCGCGGGACCACTCGGGCACTCCGGGGAAGACTGTCGGGTCGTCGTTGCAGTCGTAGCACACAAAACTCGACGGGAGGCCCTCCACCACCGGGGCGAAGTATACGTTGGATATGAGCACGGTCACGTCGCTCCTCACTCCAAGGAGCAGCATCGCGACCCTGACCCAGGCGGCGGTGAGAGACCCCAGAAGGTTCCTGACCCACCTCATCTGTATGAGCCTGTTGTAGAGCGCGCTCTCGGTGTGAGGCTTCAGCACCGGAGTGCTAAGGTAGACGACGTTTCCGTCGCGCCTGGGCCGGAAGTTGTTTCCCACCGTGGAGCTTACCGGCTCGAAGAAGACGACGCGCCAGTCCCGCGGGAACTGCGAGATCAGGAAACGCTTCCTCGTCCTCATGTAGTTCCACTTGACTTCTGACAGTAC
>JAFGJU010000071.1 GCA_016928935.1 Candidatus Eiseniibacteriota bacterium
CCCTCGCCCCCTCGCCCCCTTGCCCCTTCGTCCTGGGGCGTCGCCGCAACCGTCTTTCGCCTACACCCGTATTCTCACGTCCACGACTCTGCAGTCTTCCTTCGAGGGAGACAGTATCATCGGGTTGATGTCCATCTCCTGTATCTCGTGGAAATCGGTCACTAGCTGCGCCAGACGCTGCAGGCACTCGATTAGCACGTCGATGCAGACGGGCGGCTCGCCCCTTACGCCCTTGAGCAAAGCGTAACCCCTGATTGACTGGACCATTTCCTTGGCGTCTATGTCCGTGAGCGGAGTCACGCCCAGCTCGACGTCCTTCAGGACCTCGACGTACTTGCCGCCGGTGCCCACCAGCAGAAGAGGACCGAACTTGGGGTCGAGCGACATCCCCAGTATGACTTCCTTGCCCGGCTGGGACATCTCTTGGATGAGGAACTTGTCCACCTTGTCCTCGAGGCCGGCTTCGGCCAGCTTGCGCTTCATCTCAACGAGGGCCCACACGAGCTCCTTCTCGTCCTGTATGTCCAGCACCACCCCGCCGATGTCCGACTTGTGTATGATCTGCCTGCCGGCCATTTTGAGCACCAGCGGGTAGCCGACCTCCTCTCCGGCGTCGTGGAGCTCGTCCAGCTCTCTTACCACCTGCGCCTTACAGACGGGGAAGCCGTATGCCTTGAGCACTTTGAACGCGTCAACCTGCTCCAGGTAGCCCCCACCCGCCTTGATGCGCTCGTCCAGTATCTTCTGCACGGCGTCCTTGTCGACCTCAAACGTGCGTACTTCTCCTTCTGGCCGCACTTTCGCCACGTGATACCTGTACATCTCCGCGCAGACGTGCGCCGCCGCCTCCGGGAAACGGTATATCGGGGGACAGTCGGGCACCATCTTCGGGAACTCGTCAAAGAACGTTTCTTCGGCCATGAAGAAGCCCACCACGGGCTTCGAGTACCTGCGCTTCACCTCGGTTATGGCCAGCGCAATGTCCATCGGTTTCACCATCACTGGCGGCGTGAATCCCACTATGACCATGTCCACGTTGTCGTCGGCCAGGAGAAGAGAAAGACACTTGCTGTAGGTGTCGGCGGTCGCGCTGGCTATCATGTCAATGGGGTTGACTAAAGACGCCTCAGCGGGAACGATCGCCGCGAGCTTGTCCCATGTTTCGACGGAGATCTGCGCCATCTTGAGACCGAAGCTCACGCAGGCGTCGGTGGCCATGATGGCCGGCCCGCCTCCGTTCGTCAGGATGGCGACCCGATTTCCGTTCGGTATCGGGCACTTCGTGAGAGCCAGGATGACGTCAAGCATTTCCTCGATGGTCGTGGCCCTGATGACGCCGGTTTGCTTGAGCAGCGCCTCTATGGCCACGTCCGGGGCCGCGAGGGCGCCCGTGTGGGACGACGCGGCGCGCGACCCTGCTTCAGTCCTTCCGGACTTCACCACAATGACCGGCTTCTTTTTCGAGATGCGCTTGGCAAGGCCGGTGAACACGCGCGGCTCTCCAAACGACTCTAAGTACAACGCGATGACCTGTGTGTGCTCGTCGTCCTCCCAGTACTCCATCAGGTCGTTACCCGAGATGTCCGCCTTGTTGCCGACGCTCGCAAAGTAGGAGAAACCGATGTTGAGCTGCTTGGTCAGATTGAAGATGGCTATGCCCAGCGCGCCGCTCTGCGACATGAACGCGGTGCTGCCGGGAAGCGGGTCCGCCGGGCCGAACGAGGCGTGGAGACGCACTTCGGGGATTCCGGTCAGGATGCCCATGCAGTTGGGGCCGATGAGCCTCATCCCGTACTTTTGGATGATCTCGACCAGTTTGTTCTCGCGCTCTACGCCTTCGCCTCCGACCTCACGGAAGCCGGCGCTGATGACCACGAGCCCCTTCACGCCTTTCTGGCCGCACTCCTCAACCACCTGCAGCACGTGCTCCTTCGGGACGATCACCACCGCCATGTCCACGTCGTCGGGGACGTCCGTTATGGAAGGATACGCCTTCATGCTCTGGATGTACTCGGCCTTGGGATTGATCGGAAACACCTTCCCGTTGAACTCGTAGTCTATTATGTTCCGGAGGAGCTCCCTCCCAATGGCACCTCTCTTCGTGGACGCGCCGATGACCGCCACAGACCGGGGCTTGAAAATATAGTCCAGCTCTTTCTTCAGGTTCGCGTCCGTCATTTCCCCTTCCCTTCCTTCTCGATCGATCGCTTTGTGTGTTTGCCCCTGAGGTGGGTGTCCCGGTCAGGTCAGCCGTGGTCGTCTTGCCGCTGAGAGGGCCGGCTCCCTCGTCCTCGACGGGGGAGCCGGCTCATTTTCGTCGCTCGGATCTGTTCGTCGAAATTCTCGTCGCCGGCTAGCCGCAGACCCGTTCCCTACTTCGTCAGACTTGCCGGAGGGCTGGGTATTACGCCTTCTTTCATGAGCAGCTTGGTGCTCTCACGCGCACGCTTGATGATGGCCGAGGCGATCTCGTGGTGCTTCTCCTTGGTCAGTTTTATCTGAGCCACGCCCTCTTTGATGGCCTGCGCGCCGACTGCCACTGCCTCTCTGGGGTATACCTCCCACTCGCTCATCTTGGGGATTATGTAATCCTCGCTCAGGCCCTTGTCCTGGGCACAGCGGGCGAGCTCGTACGAAGCGGCCAGGCACATCTTGTCGCTGATGCTCTTGGCTCTCACGTCCAGGGCGCCTCTGAATATTCCCGGGAACCCGAGGGAATTGTTTATCTGATTGGGGAAGTCCGAGCGGCCGGTCGCGAATATCCTTGCGCCGGCTTCCTTCGCCTCCCACGGCCATATCTCTGGGATGGGGTTCGCGCAAGCGAACACAATGGCGTCTTTGTTCATCGTCTTGACCCATTCTTTCTTCACAACGCCGGGGCCGGGGGTGGACAGCGCTATGCAGGCGTCCGTGCCCCTCAGGGCTTCGGCGGGGCCGCCGGTGCGCTGCTCTTCGTTGGATATCTCGCACATGTGCCACTTCTCAACGAACTTCTCTTTCAGCTCGGTCCGGCCCTTGTGGAGCAAGCCCTTGCTGTCCGTCATGTAGATGTTCTTGGGGTCCACGCCGGCTTCCATCAGCAGTCTGGCTATGCAGATGTTGGAGGCGCCCGCGCCCACCATGGAGACCTTCATCTTCTCGATCTTCTTGTTGACTATCTTGACCGCGTTGATGAACCCGGCGACGGTCACCGCCGCGGTGCCCTGCTGGTCGTCGTGCCACACCGGAATGCTGCACTCGCGCCTCAGGGTGTCGAGGATTCTGAAGCACTTGGGCATCGCGATGTCTTCAAGGTTGATGCCACCGAAGGAGGGTTGTAGGTACTTTACGGTCAGGATGAAGGCGTCGGGGTCCTTGGTGCCCACACAAATCGGGAACACGTCAACGCCGCCGAGATACTTGAAGAGGAGGGCCTTCCCTTCCATCACCGGGTAGCCGGCCTCCGGCCCGATGTCGCCCAGACCGAGCACCCGGCTTCCGTCGGTGATGACGCCCACGAGATTCCCCTTATTCGTGTACTCGTACACTCTCTCGGGGTTCTTGACGATGTCCTTGCACGGCTCGGCAACGCCGGGCGTATACCATATGGCGAAATCGTCAAAGTCCCTGACGACGCATTTCGGGAAGATCTCGATCTTGCCCCTGAAGAAAGGATGAAGCTTCATGGCATCCTTCGCCGGCTTCATCGCCTTCTCGAGAAGCTCCTTCTCGTTAATCATAAACCTCCTCCTGTGTTAAACGGCCGTCGCCGGGTCCCCTGCCTGGCCCACAGGGCCAAGCGGGCCGGAGGCGCCGCATTAGAAGCCACTCCTTCAGCAAGAAAGTGATTTTCTCACAGCCGGGGGTGCGATGCAAGGGAAAGTCTGGCGGCCAGGAGCAGGCCCGGTGATGCCGCATTTTTAACCGGGACAAACGATAAGGTCGGGCAACTACTCTTTCGGACGCGAACAATGCCGCCGGTCCGGGGCGACCCGCCGGGGGCACGGCCCGGGGATGAGGCGTCAGCACGGACATACGCCTGTCCCGGAGGAGGCCCGAGCGGAGGACATAGAGAACGGCCGGTCCGGCGTCGGGGCCGCTCAGAACAGCACGCAGATGGTAGTCCTGGTGGCGTGAAGGGTGGTGAACTCGTCGGCGGTGTCCGGGCCGTAGGCCAGCATGACCGTGTGGTTCCGGCCCGGGATGAGCTGGCGGTCCCTCATGTCTCCCGAGTTGAGCGGGATGGCGAAGCTTATCTCCGTGTAACCGTTGTACTCGCGGCCCTCGGCGTACACCACGTCGTTGGTCCCGCCGGCATAGACGTCGGCCTGATGCATGGTCGGCCCTGAGCCGTACTCGTCGCTGACGTATGCGTTGCCGCCCACGACGTAACCCAGGATGATGTTCGCGTCCTGCATACGGACGCTCGGCGAGAACCCGACTCCCACCCATCCGCGGGTGGGAGCTACCACGATGACCCTGAGCAGAGCGCCTTCCACCTTCCAGCGAAAGGTGATGCCCATGGAGTTCGCGGTGTTGAAGCCTGCCGTGCTCGAGCCCACGGGCTGCGAGTCGTCGTCGTCACAACCCGGCACACAGACGAGGGAAATGAGGGAACAAAGGAAGAGCAGGAGTAAAGAGAGACTAGCTGATTGAAATCTGTTCCGATCTGGCGTCACGACGGCCGTCCACGCTCCGGAAGCACTTCCAGCAACTGTCTGACCTGACTGTGCGGCGCACCAAAAGCCACGGCCGCCTGTCCGCTCATTGTAGCATATCCAACAGGCCCCGTGCATCAAGTATGGTCAGGACATCCCGCTCGACCTTGATGAGCCGAGTGTTCTGAAGTTTCTTGAGGGCTCTCGACAGAGTCTCCGGTATGGTGCCCAACCTGGCGGCGAGGACTCCTTTTTCGACGTCCAGCGCGATGGGTTGACCGTCCGCAAACGGAAGCTGCTGCCGCTTGGCCAGGAACACCAGGTAGTTGACCAGCCGGCCTTCAACGGTGCGGAGCGAGAGACTGCCCACCTGTTCCGCCATCAGCCTTATCCATGCCGCCATCGAGCCCAGCATCTTGAGCCCGAC
>JAFGJU010000072.1 GCA_016928935.1 Candidatus Eiseniibacteriota bacterium
GCGGTGCGGGTGCCTGACGATTTCCTCCAGCATGTAGTCTATGGCAGCGTCCAGCTGCGGGTCGCCGCCGTCGACCATCAATGCCGGGTCGTCCACTACTTCCATATCGGGCTCGACACCGTGGCCTTCGACGCCCCAGGTGCCGTCAGTCTCGAAGAAGGCGAACCTGGGCACGGTCACGAATGCGCCGTCAACGAGGCTGGGGTTCCCCGAGATTCCGACCAGACCTCCCCACGTGCGCATTCCTATGAGCTTCCCGACGCCGGCCTTCCTGAACAGGTACGGGAACATGTCTCCGCCCGAGCCGGCCAGCCCGTTTATGAGCATGCACTTGGGGCCGTTGTGCGCGTCGCCGGGTGTCGGCTCCGGCTTCTTGTTGTGGCGCGTCGCCCAGTAGCTGGCCACCGGCCGGTTCAAGAGCTCCACGAAGCGCGTCGGCACCTGGCCGCCGCCGTTCCATCTCTCGTCGATTATCAGGGCTTGCTTGTTCAACTGGCCGAAGAACTGCCGCACCAGCTCGTTCTGGCCGGGAATGCTGGTGTCGGGGACATAGATGTACCCGACCTTGCCGTTCGTTTTCTTCTCGACGTAGGCCCGATTCTTCTCTATCCATGCCCTGAACCTGAGGTCACGTTCGTTGGACAAGAGATTCACGATGACCTTGCGCGCCTTGTCCGTGAGCTTCGGCTCTTCGCTCACCGTGATGGTCACGGTCTTGCCGGCCAGGCCCACGAACGCGGCCCACGGGTCCTTGTCGGTGTCCACCGGCACGCCGTTCACGGCCAGGAGGTAATCGCCGGCCTTGACCTTGACGCCGGGCTGGCTGAGAGGACCCCTCGCGTCGGCGTCCCACGGCGCGCCCTCCACGATTCTGGAGATCCTGTAGGCGCCGTTCGAGAGCTCGAAGTCGCACCCCAGCATGCCCACCGAGACGCTCGGCCCCCTGTCAGAGTCACCGCCCCAGTAGTAGGCGTGCCCCACGCTCAGCTCTCCTATCATTTCCCCTATCACATAGCTCACATCCTCGCGCGACGCGCAGTCCTTGAGCATCGGCTCGTACTGCTTCCGCACAGCGTTCCAGTCCACGCCGTGCATGTTGGGGGCGTAGAAGTAGTCGCGCTGGAGCCGCCACGCCTCCGTGAACACCTGGCGCCATTCCTCGCGCGGGTCCACTTCCTGCCTCAGGCCGGACGTGGCCAGCGGCGAGTCTATCTTCTGGTCCGCCTTGGCGTCGACTATGGCCCAGGTCTTGTCCTTGATGACCAGCAGCTTCTTGCCGTCGGCCGAGATCGCGTACCCGTACACGCCGTCCAGTACCGTCTTTTCCTTCTCCTTGTCCTCGTCCAGGTCGAGTATTCGGATGGAGCCCTTCGGGCCCTCGTCCTCGTCGAACTCCGCGCCCTGCAGCGGATGTCTCAGGTAGATGAGCTTGCCGTCGCTGTTGACGGAGAGGTTTGAGAAGCGGCCCTTTTCCACCGGAAGCAGGACCGCCCTCTGCTCGAAGCCCTGGATGTCTATCTTGACCGGTTCAGGCTTCTTCTTGTCCTTGTCGTCCTCGGACTCCTTGGCCGCCTTCTTGTCTTTGGCCTTCTTGCCGGAGTCCTCGTCTTCTTCGTCCTTCTTCTCCGGTTTCTCCTCGTCCCACTTCTCCTCGTCTATCTTCGGCGCGGTGGGGGAGAGGCTGTCGGCGCTGAGCGGCACCAGGCACAGCCGGCCGGTGTTGGCGTATATCCAGGTGGAGCCCAAGTCCTCGTAGAACGGGCCCGTGAACTCCATCTGGCTCACGTAGTAGAAGTGCTTGCCCTCGCGGTCGAACGCCGGCGAGATGTCGTTGAAGAGCCCGCTCGTGACCTTGTGCTTCTCGTTCTTCTCGACGTTGTACAGCCAGATGCAGCCGGGCTGCGTCAGAGACTCCTGAAGCACAAACGCCAGCCAGTTGGAATCGCTGGACCAGCTCTCGCCCTGCTGCCACTGCGACTCGTTGTGCGCTATTGTCCTGGTCTCGGCCTTCTCCACGTTCACGATGAAGAGCGTGTTGGTCTCGTCCCAGAAGGAGAGCCACTTGGAATCGGGAGACCAGGCCATATTGGAGATGAACCCGTTCGAGCGGTCGGTGAGCTTTCGCTCTCCGCCGCTTCCGTCGGATTTGGTGACGTACACGTTGTACTCGCCCGTCGCGTCGGACGAGTACGCTATCCACTTCTTGTCCGGACTCCACATCGGCTCACGCTCGGCCACGCCGCTCGTGCGCGTCAGGTTCACGGCCGTGCCCTTCTCGGCCGGTACCGTCCAGATGTCGCCCCTGGCCTCGAACACGGCCCTCTTCCCGGTGCTCGATATGTTGCCGCTGTTGATGAAATCGCCCTCGTCCACAGCCTGCACGCGGAGCTTCGGGGCGGCGCCCGGTATCGTGACCTTCACCGTGCGCGCCTCCTCGGTCTCGAGGTCGAGCAGGCGAAGCTCCGGGCCGTACTGGAACACGATCTCCCCCCGACCCTTATCCCCGGGGCCGACGGAAGGGTACTTGACGTCGTAGTCCGAGTAGCGCGTAACCTGCCGCCGCTCGCCCGTTTTCGTGTCGTAGCACCAGACGTTTAAGCGATGGGAAGGCCCGTCGTCGGAGATGTAGTAGACCCGGTCGCCGTGCCACATGGGCTGGGCGTCGTTGCCCTTCCAGTCGGTGATCTTCTTCGAGCCGTGCGTCTTGAGGTTGAAGAGCCACACGTCGCCCGCCATGCCGCCCATGTAGCGCTTCCACGTCCTGGTCTCCGAGGCGTACGGAGTGTACGCCAGCCACTCGCCGTCGGGGCTCACGCGGGCGGCCATTCCGTATGGAACCGGCAGCTTCTCGAACAGGCCGCCTGCCGCGGGCACCGTGAAGAGCTCGACCGTCACCGGATAGTCCTTGAGTGCGTAGGCGGCGAAAATGAGCGACTTGCCGTCGGGAGTCCAGTCGCTCAGGGCCTCCCCGGTCGGGTGATACGTCACTCTGAAAGGCGTCCCTCCGGACACGGGAATGGTGTAGAGGTCCCTGTTCCCGTCGTAGTTGCCCACGAAGGCAATGGTCCTCCCGTCCGGGCTGAACCGCGGGTAGTACTCCATCCCCGCCGGGCTGGCCAGCGGCGTGGCCACGCCTCCCTCCCGCGGCACGAGCCAGACGTCGTTAGCGTACACGAACGCGATGTGCGCGGCGCTGACGTCGGGGAAACGTAGCATGCCCGCGTGCGGCTCGACTGCAAACGCGGGGGCCACGGCCATGATTGCCACTAACGACGCCGCGACCAGAAACATGACGGAAACCGGTCTCAACATGGTACTCCTCCTCAACTGGTTGTGAGACTCTGGGTCCACGGTCGAACACTGGTCAAACAGAAGGATATACGTTTGTTCCGCCCTACAGGATTCACCGGATCTGCAGCTCCGGAAAAGCGCAGGCCGCTCGTTACGGCCCGTGGCGCGTCCGGCCGTCCGCCGCCTTCGTCCGGCCTCGGGCGGGCCGAGTCTTGTCGCGACTTCCCTGCATGCGGGCGGCGGGTCCTGGCGTGGTCGGTCCCCCACACCGGGGCCTGCGACGGCTGCCGGGCCGCTACACTAGCGAGGCATGGTCTTCTCGGGAGGCCTGCGTTCCGGGACCGCGACGTGCGGTATCCTGCCCTCAAGCCAATCCCTGGATACGTAAAGACCGCAGTAGCACCTCCCGTATTCCCCCACGTCGGCCTCGCGGTACACGCAGGGGCAGATTATGTCCTTGTCGCGCTCGTGCTCGCCGGAAGCGAGCCTGCAGGGGCAGCTCATGTAGCCGTAACGGGCCCTGTTCTTGAGAAGCCCCCTGAGTATCTCCGTTGTCGTCGCCGAGTCGGCGTTCAAGTAGTAGCCCCTGGGCTCCTGGAGCCTCTTCAGGGCCTCGTACAGTCTTTGGACCTCGTCTTCTGGCATCTCCACCTCTTCTTCTGCGTGCGTGGCCGGCGCCATGGACTCGGCCCTCGTGTCGTGTGCAGTCGGCTAAGACGAGCGCGCTCGGCCCGGACTTCCGCCGCGCGAGGCGTCCGTCGTCATGCGCCCAGGGCGTCTCTCAGCTCTTCCTCTCTAAATCCAACTATGACCCTGCCCCCTATCAGGATGGTTGGAAACGAGCACCGGGGGTTCAGCCTTCTCACCTCGTCCATGACGTTCGCTCTTTCCTCTCCTTCCAGCAAGTCGACGTCCGTGAAGTCGTACTTGACGTTGAGCGAGTCCAGCAATCTCTTTGTGGCCTTGCAGTAACCGCAAGTGCTCAGCGTGTAGATCTTCACCTTCTTGTGTTCGGCCATCGTCGACTCCCTTTCACGCCGCCGCCAGTCGGCTCGCCGCTCCGCGGAAGCGGGCAGCGCCCCGTGCGCCGGCGCCGGGCTCGCCCGCCCGTAGTTCGTGCGCGCACAATTGTGACAAAGCGTCCCCACAAACGCAACGCGTCTTTTTTCTCGGCCGCCGGCCGACCGCTCTCTCGGCCGCCGCTCGGCACGGCCGCCCCGCCGGCGCGGGCAGGCCTTCGTGGGCCTTGACATATTCAACGCAATATTGCATAATAGCTATGGATTTCTGTGGGAGGAGCGAGATGGCGACGCAAAAGGAACGGGCGGCGGCTGCGGCGCCGACGGCGTCTTCACGTCCTGGGTGGGCACTTACCGCCGCGCGCGTTATGTCAACTCTACTCGGGGCAGCCGCGTGGTGGCTCGTTTACGGGCATCTGGGAGCGTTCGCCAGGTGGCTCACGTACGACCTGCTCAGGTTGTCCGAGGGCAGTCGCTTGGCGTTCAGCGTGGAGTTCTTCGTCTTCGACGCGCCGAAGGTCATGATGCTTCTGGTGGTGGTCGTTTTCGGCGTGGGCGTCGTTCGGTCATTCTTCACGCCCGAGCGCACCAGACGGATACTTGCCGGCAAGCGCGAGTCCGCCGGCAACGTGCTGGCCGCCCTGCTGGGGGTGGTGACGCCGTTCTGCACGTGCTCGGCCGTGCCGCTCTTCATCGGCTTCGTGACTGCCGGCATTCCGCTGGGCGTCACCTTTTCCTTCCTGATTTCCGCGCCCATGGTCAACGAGGTCGCGCTGGTGCTCTTGTTCGGCCTGTTCGGATGGAAAGTGGCGGCGCTGTACATGGGCACGGGCCTGGTCATCGCCGTCGCTGCCGGATGGGTGATCGGCAGGCTAGGTCTTGAGCGCTGGGTGGAAGGATGGGTCTACGAGACGAGTGCGGGCGCCGCCGAGTCGGCCGGCGCGGTCCGGCTCGACTGGGGGGACAGGTTGCGTCTTGGCCGGGACGCCGTCAGGGACATCGTCGGCAGAGTCTGGCCGTACGTGATGGCCGGTCTCGCTGTCGGGGCCGCCATCCACGGCTACGTCCCGCAGGACTTCATGGCTTCCATCATGGGCAGGGGCGCTTGGTGGTCCGTGCCCGCAGCCGTGCTCATAGGCATTCCGATGTATTCGAACGCCGCGGGCATCATCCCGGTGGTCCAGGCCCTGCTGGGCAAGGGCGCGGCTCTGGGCACGGTGCTGGCGTTTATGATGTCGGTAATCGGGCTGTCGCTTCCAGAATTCATAATTCTGCGCAAAGTGCTCAGATTGCCCCTCATCGTGGCGTTCACAGCAATCGTGGGCCTGGGAATTCTGGTGGTGGGGTACGTGTTCAACGTCGTTATTCTCTGAGCGGATCACGGACTAAGGAGTGAGTCAAAATGCATTCTGCGGAGCTCACGCGCGCAAAAGCCGAGATATTCAAGGCCCTCGGGCATCCCGCGCGCCTTGCGATGGTCGAGGCGCTCGCCAGACGGCCGCACTGCGTGTGCGAGCTGGTCGAGATGGTGCCGGGTAAACAGGCGACCACCTCGAGGCACCTGGACGTTCTGCTGAAAGCGGGCGTGGTCCGGCGTCACAAGGAGGGCGCCAAGATGATCTACGAGCTTGCGCTGCCCTGCATACTCAGGGCCATGCCGTGCGTCACGGATGCGCTCAGGCATCGCATTGCGTCTCAGGCAGCGCTGCTGAAGGTCGAGTCAGGAGGCCACGGCAATGCCCGACAATGACGTCAAACAAATAACGGTCGCGGGGATCTCGGTAGGAATGAGAGGGCTCGACGCCGTGTTCAGTGAGCTCAAGGCCTCGGGCAAGCAGCCGTCCGTTGGGTTGGGGGGAGTGCTCGTGGAAATGGCTCGGAGACACAACTACGTCCCGGATGCCGCGAGGACGGAATACGCGAACGCTCTATTGAGAGAGTACCGCCGGTACTTGGGCGAAGAAGTGCCGGAAGAGAGGACGGCCGGGCTGTCGATCAAGGTGTTGGGCATGGGCTGTTCCAGGTGCGAGGCGCTCGCATCCAACGTCAGGTCGGCCCTCGCGAAGCTGGGCCTGGCCGCGGACGTCGAGCACGTGCAGGATGCCAGGCGCATCGCGGAATACGGAGTGCTCGGCGTGCCCGCCCTGGTGGTCGACGGGAAGGTCGTCTCCGTCGGAAAGACTCTGACCACGGAGCAAGTCGTCAGACTACTGGAGAAACTGGAGCAGAGTCAGTGACGAACGGCGAGGCGTGAAGCCCAGGACAGTCATCGCCGCCCGCTCGGCCCTGGGCCTCCGGCAAAATCTGCACACCAATAGCTAAGTTTTTACTTGATATGCGATAATATTTAATCTAGAGTTTAACCATCAGGTTTGACCAAATGGATAGATGCGAACGGCGCTGGCCGTGAAGAGGCCATTAGAAGGCTATGAAGAGGCCGTGAACAAGCCATATGAGGCCATTAGGAGGCGCGTTGGTTCAAAAAGGCCGGGCCCGGGAAACACAGATTCTGCAGGCGGCCACGCGGGTCTTTCTGGAAAGAGGAAAGGACGGGGCCACGATGCGGGAGATAGCGGCGCGGGCCGGAGTGAACCAGGCCCTCCTGCATTACTACTTCCGGTCCAAGGACCGCCTGTACGAAACTGTCTTCTCGCGCCAGGTGGACGAGTTCTTCGGCCCCTTCGCCGAAGTGATTCCGCGGACGGACGACTTGCGCCAGTTCCTGGAGCGGTTTGTGTCGAACTACATCGACAGGCTGGTCGCGCACCCGGAGCTTCCCGGGTTCATGCTGTGGGAAATCAAGCAGGGCGGCGCCACTGCAGGCAAGCTTATCAGACGGAAGGTGTTCCGCGGGCTTAAGCACGGCACGCCGCTCGACCCAGTCATACAGAAAGCCGTCAGGGACGGTGTCATCCGGCCCATCGACCCGGCCAACTTCATTCTGAACCTGATCAGCATGTGCGTATTCCCGGTGGTCGGAAGGCCGGTCATCGAGAGGATCCTGCCGGGCGTGCGCGTCACATCGCAGGAGTTTCTCGAGAAGCGCAAGCGGGAAATCCTGGCCATGGTGTGGGACGGCATAAGGGCTGA
>JAFGJU010000073.1 GCA_016928935.1 Candidatus Eiseniibacteriota bacterium
AGCGCCGGCAGCGGCTACGACCATCGCGCCCGGTGGGGCATCGGCCAAGTGCCGGGCCGTGTCGTGCGGCTCCGAGCAGCGCCCGGCGCCGCGCTCAGTCGTCGGTCTCGAGCCGCTTTCCGAAGGACACGACGTCGTCCCTCTTGTACCCTATCCTCTCATAGAACCCGACGGCCTCGGCGTTACCGGAGCGGACCTGAAGGTTGATCTTGGGGCAGCCCAGCTTCTTGAGTCGCGCCTCGGCGGCGTCCATCATCTCACGGCCGTACCCCTTTCTCCGGCATTTGGGGCTCACGGCCAGGTAGTTTACCCACCCTCTGTGTCCGTTGTAGCCCACCATGGCGGTGGCCACTACCTCGCCGTCGCAACAGCCGACCAGAAACAACTCCCGCTGGACTTTCAACTTCCTCAAGATGTCGCGGTGCGGGTCGTTCCACGGCACCACAAGACCGCATTCGTTCCAGAGCCTCAGCACGGGTTCCTCGTCGGACTCCAAGAATTCCCTGATTTCCATGCCGAATCGCCGCCTCGGCGGGTTCAGTGCCGTCTGCCTGCCTGTGAGTTACGCCACTCGGCGGCCAGCTCCAGCCAACCACTGGCCGCAGTCGCATTGTTGCCGGACAACCGGCCGGATTCTATCTCATTCAGAAGCTCGGGATGGGTCGTCCTGAGCCAGTTCATGAGAGCCGCGAAGTTGTCTCTCATCGTGCGCCAATCTCTCTGGTCCAGCCGGGCCGTCTGAATTCCTCTCATCATGCCATCCTGGAACAACACGCGCGTGCCCGGCAAGTAGTGCATCTCGGGGACATCCAGCAACCGGAGCAGCTCGTTGCGCTCGATGACGGAGTTCACGATGACGGTGTCGCCGCGGACCACGAGACCCTCGTACAGCAGCTCGGAGTTCATTACCGAGTCCGCTCCAA
This sequence comes from Candidatus Eiseniibacteriota bacterium, assembly GCA_016928935.1. GTDB lineage: Bacteria > Eisenbacteria > RBG-16-71-46 > JAFGJU01 > JAFGJU01 > JAFGJU01. The sequence continues at coordinate 924 of JAFGJU010000073.1, forward strand.
ACATGTCGCGGAGGGCCGGCCTCCCTGTGACCGGGATCTCGTCAGCTATCACAAAGAAAGCGTCCTCCGTGAAGAAGGCCAGCTGCCCGGCCACGTCGTGCCGGTTGTGTGCGGCAATCATGTCCGCCACCGTCGTCTTGTGGTCGGGGGATTTCGAACACGTGGTCCCGACGGCCACCACGAGCAGAAGAAACGCGAGGGTCGCTAGGGCGCGGGCGCGCCGCGAGGTTACGTCCATCCGAATGCCTCCTTCCTGTCCCGCGCTCTCACCCCGACGTGAGGCGACGTGCGAGAGAGCGTATGAGCTCGAGGTCCAACGTGCCCGACGCGCCCCAGCCCCTCGCACCGTCCGGGATTTTGGGTCGGAACTTCTCGTAGAGCGAATAGGCGGAGTCGGCGCCCGATTGCGCCCGGCACCCCGACCGGAGCGCGTCCGACACGGGGCCGTCCATCGGGGCCGTTATCCGGCCAATACTACTACAACAGGCGTCACAGACATAAGAGGTATCGGCGGTGCGGCGCCGGAACCCCGGATGCTTTTGCCGTTGTCCGGCCCGGCCGCACCGTGTATCATTCTAGCACTTTCAATATGGACAGAGACCTTTCCAAACTCAGCATCGACCCGGCCGCGAGGGAACGCCGAGGCTCACGCAGAGGCTTGTTCGCCCTGCTGGGCGTAGCGGCCGTCGTGGTCGCGGTGTTAATCGTCTGGGCACTCGCCGGTGACCGCTCATCGGACGTGCGCGTCGCCTCAGTGCGCGAAGCCAGGGCGGCCCAGACCGCCGTCTTGAACGCCGGCGGCTACGTCACTCCCAGACGCAAGGCAACCGTGGCGGCCAAGATAACGGGCAAGATCACGCAGGTCTTGATAGACGAGGGCGCGCAGGTGGAGGCCGGCCAGGTGCTGGCGCGGCTGGAAGACGTGGAGGCGATGGCCGCCTACCGGGCGTCGGAGGCCCAGCGGGCCGTGGCCGCGGCCACGGTGGACGACGTCGACGTCAGGCTGGCCAACGCCAGGAGGACCCTCGAGCGGGCCCGTGAGCTCCACACCCGTGAGCTCGTCAGCAAGGAGGCCCTGGAGAATGCCGAGACTTCTGCCGCCAGCTACGAGGCCCAGGCCACGCTGGCCCGAAAGAGCCTCAGGGCAGCCGAGCAGGCCGTGGCCATAGCCAAGCAGAACGTGGAGAACTGCATCGTGCGCGCACCGTTCGCGGGCGTGGTCGTGTCAAAGGACGCCCAGCCGGGAGAAATGGTCTCCCCGGTCTCCGCCGGAGGCGGCTACACGCGCACCGGCATAGCCACCATCGTGGACATGTCCTCGCTCGAGATCGAGGTGGACGTCAACGAATCGTACATTGCCCGGGTCGTGCCCGGCCAGAGGGCGGAGGCCGTGCTGGACGCCTACCCGGACTGGGGAATCCCTTGCAAAGTCAGGACTGTCATCCCTACCGCCGACAGGCAGAAGGCGACAGTCAAAGTGCGCATCGCCTTCGACAAACTGGACCCGCGCATACTGCCCGACATGGGTGTCAAGGTGTCGTTCATGGAAGAGTCCGAGGACTCCGCGGACTCTCCGCTCACTCTGGTTCCGCGAGAAGCTGTGCGCCGCGAGGCAGACCGGACGTTCTCCTACGTCGTCAAGAACGGCCGCGTTGAGCGCCGCGCCGTGCGCGTCGGACGCGACCGCGGGTCCGAAGTGGAGATTCTTGCCGGCCTGAGGCGCGGCGAACAGGTCGTCACGTCGGCGCAGGGCGAGCTGAAGGACGGCCAGCGCGTGTCCGTTCAGAAGTAGTCGAGCTCACTCGAAGGAGAGCATCATGGTCAGGGTAGACGGAAAGGGCAGCGGCGCGGTCGTAGAACTCAGGAACCTCGATAAGAAATACTACCGGGGCGAGGAGGAGATAGACGTCCTCCGCGGCCTCAACCTGGACGTGGACGCCGGCGAGTTCATCGCTTTCATGGGACCCTCCGGCTCCGGCAAGACCACTCTGCTCAACCTCATCGGCGGGCTGGACACCCCCACGGCCGGCACCGTGCGCGTCAACGGTGACGAGATAAGCGCGCTTTCGGGCAGGAAGCTCGCCGCGTGGCGGGCCCGGAACATAGGCTTCATCTTCCAGATGTACAATCTCATCCCGGTGCTGACCGCCTTCCAGAACGTTCAGCTTCCTCTCCTGCTCACAGGTCTCGGCAGGGCGGAGCGGCGCAAGCACGTGGAGGCCGCGCTGGGCCTGGTCGGTCTCTCAGACAGGATGAACCACTACCCGCGCCAGCTCTCGGGCGGCCAGGAGCAGCGGGCCGCCATAGCGCGCGCTATCGTGACCGACCCAAAGATCCTGCTCTGCGACGAGCCCACCGGCGACCTCGACCGGGCGGCGGGAGACGAGATTCTGGACATCATCAGCCGGCTGTCGAAGGAATACGGCAAGACGGTTTTTCTCGTGACGCACGACCCGATGGCCGCCAAGCGGGCAAGCACCGTGCTCCACCTGGACAAGGGCACCCTCCTCGAGTGCACGGCCGACGGCCAGCTCGTCTGCGGGACTGAGGAAGTGAGGCGATGAAGTTCCTGCACCTGATATCGGTCAACCTCAGGCGAAAGAAGCTCAGGACGCTGCTCACCGCCGGGTCGTTCATGGTGGCGCTCTTGCTGTACGGCCTTCTCATGACCATCAAGGTCGCCCTGAGCGGCGGCGTGGACGTGGCCGGCGCGGACCGCCTCGTGGTCCTCAACAGAGTGTCCCTCATCATGCCGCTTCCCATTTCCTACAAGGAGCAGATTCAACGCATACCGCACGTGGCGGACCTCACGTTTGCCACGTGGTTCGGCGGCTACTACCAGGACATGAAGAACTTCTTCCCGAACTACGCGGTCGACCCGGAGTCCTACCCCCGGGTGTATTCGGAGTACTTGCTCTCGGAAGAGGAGCTGGCCGCGTTCAGGGCCGACAGGCAGGGCTGCATCGTGAGCCCGCCGCTGGCGGAGCGGTTCGGGTTCAAGGTGGGCGACCGCATACCGCTCGAGGGAACCATCTGGCAGGGAACCTGGGAGCTCAACGCGCGGGGGATATACGAAGTCTCTCGAGGCGAGATGCTGACGTCGGAGATGTGGTTCCAGTACGACTACATGGAGGAGCGCCGCCAGTTCTTCAAGGGCACCGTGGGCTGGTACGTGGTCAAGGTGGACGACCCGGCTAACGCCATGGAAGTCGCCACGGCCATCGACACGCGGTTCAGGAACTCCCCGTTCGAGACCAAGACGGACACGGAAAAAGCCTTCGCTGCCGGCTTTGCCAACCAGATCGGAAACATCAGGCTGCTCATTCTGTCTATCGGCAGCGTGGTGTTCTTCACACTGCTGCTCGTAACGGGCAATTCGGTTGCGATCTCCGTGCGGGAGCGCACGGGCGAGCTTGCAGTGATGAAGACGGTCGGCTTCAGCGACGCCTCGATACTCACCCTGGTCATGGCCGAGTCGCTGGTCGTGTCGGCGGTCGGTGGTGGAATCGGGCTTCTGCTGGCAAAGTTCTTTACGCTCGGAGGCGACCCGACGGGAGGGATGCTGCCGTACTTCTATCTCCCCGGCCGCTCGATGCTGGCCGGCTTCGGCGTTGCCCTGGCCGCGGGCGCTGGCGCGGGCATCATCCCGGCGGTGGGGGCTATGAGGCTCAAGATAGTTGACGCACTGAGAAGGGTTTAGTCGTGGCCATACCCGTCGAATACAACTTCAGAAGTGTGATAAACCGCTGGACGTCCACGCTGGTGGCCATTCTGAGCATCGCCGGCACTGTGGGCGTGTTCGTAGTGATGCTTGCCATGTCGCAGGGATTCATGGCGACTCTGGTCTCGTCCGGCTCTCCGCAGAACGCCATCCTCATCCGTGGGGGAGCAGAGGGAGAGATGATGAGCGCGATTCTCCTGGACCAGGTTCGCGTCATAGCAGACGCGCCGGGCGTGGCTCGGTCGGAGTCCGGCGACCCTCTCGTCAGCGCGGAGGTCGTGACGATCGGAGCCTTCCCGCTCCTCTCCTCGGGGTCCGACGCCAACGTGCAGATACGCGGCACATCTCCGGCGGTGATGGGCGTGCGGCCGGACGTGAAGATTGTGGACGGGAGATTCTTCCGGAGCGGACTCACGGAGCTCATAGTGGGGAGGAACGTCCCCACCACGTACGAGGGACTGAGGCTGGGGTCGACGGTCGAGTTCGGAGGCGGGCGCTGGACGGTGGTCGGGGTGTTCGACGCCGGAGGCAGTTCCTTCGACTCGGAGCTCTGGTGTGACGCCAGAGTCCTCAACCAGGTGTACAAGCGCCCGGAGAACGTGTTTCAGTCTGTGACCGTGCGGCTGGCGTCAACCCAGGCCTTCGACGAGTTCAAGGACGCCGTGACGGCCGACCCACAGCTGACGGTTGACGTCTTCCGGGAGGCGGCCTACTACGCGGAGCAGTCGCGCCTGGTGTCCACCATCATCAGGGTGCTGGGCTTCCTTGTGGCGGCCGTGATGGCCGTGGGCGCTGTGTTCGCCGCCCTCAACACCATGTACTCGGCTGTCACAGCCCGCTCGTCCGAGATCGGCACACTGAAGGCGCTCGGGTTCGGCCCGGGAAGCATCGTGACCTCGTTCCTGGCCGAGTCGGTCATCATCGCGCTCATAGGCGGCGCGGTGGGCTGTCTTGCGGCCCTTCCGTTCAACGGCTTCACGACCGGCACCATGAACTGGTCCAGCTTCTCCTACCTGGCCTTCTCGTTCAGGGTCACGCCCGCAATCCTGGCGGGCGGCATGGTGTTCTCCATCTTGATGGGAGTCATCGGCGGGCTTCCGCCGGCCGTGCGCGCAGCGCGCCTGCCCGTAGTGGTGGTCCTGCGGGAGATGTGAGGGAATTTTGGAGCGTCGCCGTGAACCGCACGGCAGATCTTCACGTCGAGCTCCTCCGCCTCGCCCGGGCGCCGGCCCGGCCTTCGCCGCCGGCCACCTTATTCAGGGAAGACAGGACCCCCGCGAGCGCTACTCCCACGAGCACGGCCCCGACGAAGACCATCGCAACACCCACGCTCGTGGTGGAGAGCTCGTTCCCGAACAGTTTGATCGTGGTCTCGGCCGAGCTGGACAGCGCCGCCAGCAGAATCCCGCCCACCAGCAGGACTGCCCCGAGGACCGACGCGCAGATGATGATCAGCCTCCACACCGGAGACGCGGCCCTGATGAGTAAGGCCATCGCAACCACCTCCTGACTTTATTCGACCTGCCGGGTCCGTCATGGTGCAGCGACTCAGGCGTCCAACACTATCAAGCCGCCCCGGCCTCTCGCTCCAGGAGTTCTTTCACGACCTGCGAGTACTTCTCGTGTATCATCCTGCCGTCGAAGGCGTACATTTCCTTCAGCATGGCGTCCTGTTCGGCCTTTTCGAGATATCGCATGCACGCGGGGAAGAACCTCTTGTCTTCCTTAATGATGTGCGCCGGATAGAAGTCCACGAGCTCCTCAAGCTTCGCCAGCAC
>JAFGJU010000074.1 GCA_016928935.1 Candidatus Eiseniibacteriota bacterium
ACCCGGGGCACGGTGACGAAGTTGAGGAGGGGCGAGGCAGACTTGAGCGTTCTCGACGGCTGCCGCTGTCTCGTGCTGGACGACCTGGAGACCGAGGCCGGCATCGAGGCGGCATCCAGGGCCCGGAGTCTGGGCGTCCCTGTCGTGCTCGACGCAGGCAGCCTGCGCGAAGGCATGGAGGAGCTGGTCCCGATGTGCGACTATGTGGTTGCCAGCAGTCAGTTCGGCCGCGAGTACGCCGGCTCGGACGACCCGCTCTCGGCGGCCAGGCTGATTCACGAAAGGACGGGTAGGGTCTCCGTCGTCACTGCGGGCGAAAGAGGCTCGTTCTGCGCCGGCCCTCGGGGAAACTTCAGCCGGGACGGCTTCAGGGTGCGCACGGTCGACACGACCGGCGCCGGCGACGTGTTTCACGGCGCGTTCGCGGTCGGCATTCTCAAGGGGTGGGACCTGCCCATGGTGCTCGAGTTCTCGAACGCGGTGGCGGCCATGAAGTGCACGAGACTCGGAGGAAGGCCCGGCATTCCGACTCTGGACGAGGCGCTCGAGTTCCTGAGGCTTCACTCCGGACGAGATTCGGGTTGCGGCGAGGCCCGCGGCGAGGTGTGAATGCGGCTGGGGTCGCGACCCTGCCGAGGGTCGTCGCCCGCGGGGGCTGCGCCCTGCCGCGAGTTGCCGTAAGTTGAAAGTCGCGGCCGGCTGAACGTGCGGCGACACTGGGGATTGGCAATGCGAGTCGTCTACTCCGACGGTTACTTCGCCGACATAGGTGAACACGTGTTTCCGATGGAGAAATACCGACTGGTCAAGGAGAAGCTCGTGACCGAGGGCGTCATCTCTGACCAGGACCTGGTTGAGCCGGAGCCGGTCACGGAGGCAGACATACTCCTCGTGCACGACCCGGTTTACGTCAGGAATCTCAGGCTGGACCTACTCACCCCCGAGGAATTGCTCGTGCTTGAGATACCGTCGTCGCGTGCCGTATTTGAGGCCTTCGCGCTGATGGCCGGGGGCACAGTGGCGGCGTCCAGGACGGCGCTCGAGGACGGCGTGGCCGCAAGCATCGGCGGGGGATTCCATCACGCCTTTCCCGACCACGGCGAGGGCTTCTGCATGCTGAACGACGTCGCGATCGCCGTTGAGAAGCTGATGGCCGAGAAGCTCGTGAGCAGGGCGCTGATAGTGGACTGCGACCTCCACCAGGGCAACGGCACCGCGGCCGTGTTCCGCGGCCGGCCGGACGTCTATACCTTCTCCATCCACCAGGAACACAACTACCCGTTCCCAAAGCAGAAGAGCACACTGGACATCGGTCTGGCTGACGGGACGGCGGGCGATGAATACAACGCGCGCCTGCTCAAGGCCCTTCCGCCGATGTTCAAGAACTTCAGGCCGGACTTGGCGATCTACCTTGCGGGCGCAGACCCGTACGAGCAAGACCAGCTGGGCGCGCTCAAGCTCACGAAGGACGACCTTCGCCAGAGGGACAGGATTGTGATGTCAATGGCCCGTGGCTTCAGAGTCCCGGTGTGCGTGCTCCTGGCCGGAGGTTACGCGCGCGACACGGCGGACACGGTTGACATCCACTGCCGCACGATTGCCGTGGCCAAGGAGTTTTCGGGGTTCGGGAGCGAGACATGAGTCCTCGGGCGCAAGAGGCAAATCGGACGCCGAAGGTCAAGTTCCTTGTCGATTCGACCGTGGCGCGGCTTTCGCACTGGCTGAGGTTTCTCGGATACGACGCGGCGCTGGACAACAACCCCGGCGACGCCGCGCTGCTGGCCAGAGCGAGGAGGGAGGGCCGCGTGCTGCTCACCAGGAAGCGATCGCTCGGAACGAGTTCCGGATTCACTACGGCCGTCGTGCGCCCCGCCGGGGGCGACGCGTCGGAAACCGGCTCTGCGTCAGTCGCGGCGGCTGGAAGTGCGCTGTTGCTCTCCTCTGATTTCGTGTCGGACCAGCTCAGGCAGGTGGCCTCGGGCCTGGGGTTGACTCTTGCCTCTCCTCCGCGGTGCACCGTGTGCAACTCCGAGCTGTGCCTCGTCTCCAGGGCCGAGGCGGACGGGAGAGTGCCCGAGTTCGTCTACCGGACCCGGAGCGATTTCGCGTTCTGTCCGCAATGCGACAGGTACTACTGGAAGGGAACACACTGGGATCACGCCGGCCTCAAAGCTTCCGCCGCTCTGTCGGGCCGGCGGCAACGGAGGGACACATGATCGTCCTCTCGGCCAGCCGCCGCATAGACATGGTCGGCACATCGCCCGACACGCTTTGCACGATCCTCGGGACGGAGTTTCCCCCCTCGGCAGTCCACAGCCTCGTCGTGTGGACGAAAGACCCAGGAGCGATGCTTGCGCACCGGCGGCTTCTGGAGGTGCTCTCCGGCTATTCCCAGCTCTTCTTCCACGTCACGATTACCGGAATGGGCGGGACGCGCCTGGAACCGTTTTCTCCCGGCGCCGCCGACTCGCTGGCCTCGCTGGAGGCCGTAATCAAGCTGGCCGGAATGCCCGAGCGAGTGCGGGTGAGGTTCGACCCTATAGTCCATCTGGTCCTGCCTGACGGGAGGAGGTACACCAACCTCCCTCACTTCGATGAGGTGGTTTCGGCGTGCGGCCGCCTGGGCATTCCCGAGGTCATAACCAGTTGGATGGAGCGCTATCCCAAAGTGCTGAGAAGGCTGGAAGGCGTGGGAGTCAGGGCCGTCGCCGTCCCCGAGGAGACGGCGAGAGCGGACGTGGACTTCATGCTGGAGCGCTCTTCGGCCGCCGGCGTCAGACTGACGGGCTGTTGCGCTCCTCCGCTGGAGAGCTGCAGGTGCATAGACGGGAGCCTCCTGAACCGGCTCCACCCCCTGGGGCTCAAGTGCTCCACTGCGAAGGCCCGGGGCCAGAGACCGCTCTGCACTTGCTCCACCAGTCGGGACATCGGATGGTACACACCGTGCGCGCACGGATGTCTCTACTGCTACGCAAACCCCGCCGCGACGGACAGTCGGGACAGGCCCTGGCCGGAGTGAAGGCCCGCGGCCGCTTGACTCGGGCCCGCGGGTGCCATATCCTGTGAGAGTTGCGAGTCTCCTTCCCCGCGACAAGGACCGCCCCCCATGCCGGAATGGTACAGAGAATCGTTCGACGAGCTGTATTCCGACCTATACTCCCACAGGGACGACGAGGAATCCGTTCGGGTCGTCGAGTTGCTGGGGCGTTTCGTCCGTCTGCCGGGGTCAGCGGTGCTGGACGTATGCTGCGGGGAGGGCAGGTATCTGAAGGCGTTGAGCAGGGCAGGGGCCAAGGCGCACGGCCTGGACCTATCGGAGACGTTGCTGAAAAGAAGGGACGGCACGGTCGGGGTCTTTCCGGACGCGTGCGTGCGGGGTGACATGCGGAGCCTCCCGTTTCGCGACGGGACCTTTGACATGTGCATAAACATGTTCACGAGCATGGGCTATTTCGGGAAGAACGAAGACGAGCTGGGTGTTCTGAGGGAGATGCGCAGGGTGCTCAAGCCCCGCGGTTACTGCTTCGTCGACCACGGGAACCTGGCCTGGCTCAAGCGACATCTGGAGCCGCACACTGTGAGAAGGCGGCCGCGGTTCACAACCGTGGAAACGCGGGCCTTCCTGAACGACGGACGGACCGTGGAGAAGAGCGTCAGGGTGTATCCGGCCCACGTCCCGGCGCGCGGCCTGTCGGTCTTGGAGCCGTTGCGCACGTATCGGGAGCGCGTGAGGTTCTTCACGCGGAGTGAGCTGGGCGACTGCATGGCCCGGGTCGGGTTTGACGTGCTCCGGGTCATGGGGGACTACGCGGGCTCGGCCTTTGACGAGTGTTTATCGCCGAGGCTCATTGTGCTGGCGAGGAGGCGCAGGGTGGCGGCCGGGAGGTTGGAATGAGGGGACTCATCAGAGGAAATCCGGCGCAGTTCAGGTTCCCGCGTTTGTTCCTGGACTACACGGCAGGCCGGTTTCCCGGGGGGCTTGACGGCCCCGAGCTTCTCACGAAGGCAATCGTCGGCTCAGCACTGGGAAGGGTCGCCGGCGGAGCGGACGGTTCGGAAAGAGAGTTTTGGGCCGCAGTGCTGGAGAGCGACGCCGGCCTGGGTGCCGGTGAGGCGTCGCTCCGCAACATTGAAGCCCTCGGCGCCGGCAGGGCCGTTGCGGTCATCACGGGCCAGCAGCCCGGGCTCCTCGGAGGCCCTCTCTACACGATCTACAAGACGATGACTGCAGTCGCCCTCAGCGAGCACCTGAGGGACGTGCACGGCGTTGAGGCCGTGCCCGTGCTGTGGAACGCCTGCGACGACGCGGACTTCCTGGAGGTGTCCTCTGCCGGCTTCTTCACGAAGGGCCTGGAAAGGCGGAAGCTCGCCGTCCCCGACGGCGGCCACACACCGGGAAGGATGGTCGGTTCGCTGGGGTTGGAGCCCGTGCGGGAGGCCCTGGAAGAGGTCTGGAGCCAGTTCGGGGACGCAGACTGCCGCGGAGCCGCCTACGTCAGGGACGTCACGGAAAGGGCCGTCTTGCACGCACGCGACTGGGGCGGGTTTTTCTCTTCGCTCTACCTCACACTCTTGGAGCGTTGGGGCCTCGTGGTGGTGGATGCGAGAGAGGCCTCTCGCTCCTCTCGGGCGGCCCCCGTCTACTCGGCGTACCTCCGGAGCTCGGCCGCGGTGGAGGAGAAGACGCTGGAGCGGTTGAGGGCCGTCGAACAGATGGGATACGAAGAGCCGGTGTCGACGCGGAGCGCGGAATCGTGCGTGTTCGTGAGAGAAGGGGACGTTCGTAGGAAGCCATCGCGGGAGGAACACCCGAGGCTGCTGGCCCACGTCGAGAAGGGTGACGCGGACCTGTTGCCGAATGTCCTGCTCGGGCCCATTCTGCGGGACCGGCTCACGAACCCTCTGGTTCATGTCCTGGGGCCCTCCGAGGTCAGCTACTCGGTCGTCTCGCGCGTCGTCTCGTCCGAGCTGGGGTTCGACCAGGGCCCCGTGTTACCGAGACTCAGCCTGACCTTAGTGCCCGCCGTGTTGACTGACGCCCTGGGCGGGGGAGACGACGTCGTGACTGAGACGGTGCTCAGTTTCGACAAGCGACTTCAGCGACACGTGGAAGAGAGTCTTCCCCCGGGTCTCAGCAAGGACCTGGAGGAGGCCGAGAGCGAGGTCCGTGCTGGGCTGGAGAAGCTGAAGCGACTGGCCGGGACGGCTGGCCGTGGTGTGGAGGACGTGACGGCCTCCGCTTCGCGGAAGACGGAGTCCGAGCTCAGACGGGTCAGGGACGAGTTCGTCTCCAACGCGAAGAAGAAGGCCCTGTCCGCGAACCCTAGTCTCCGGGCCGGCGGCGAGTTCCTGCTTCCCAACGGAAACCTGCAGGAGCGGGGGTTCTGTTCGCTGGCGCCGCTCCTCCTGGTCGGCGAGCCCTTCCTGACTGACCTCCGAGAGCTGGCGGGGGTGCACGTCGAGGACTCCCTGGACGGCCGGTTGTACCACTATTTGTTCGTGTATGATGAGATCTAGGAACCCGGAGGCAAGAATGAAGGTGATGGCAGTCGGCGCGCATCCTGACGACGTGGAAATGAGCTGCGGAGGACTGGTGGCCAAGCTTGCCTTCGAGGGTCACGAGGTCGGCATCGCCGACCTGACCTGCGGAGAGATGGGCAGCTCGGGCACGGAGAAGACCAGGCTTGCGGAGAGCAGCAGGGCCGCGCGCATCCTTGGCGTGTCGTGGAGGGTCTGCTGCGGGCTGCCCGACTCCGGGCTCGATCACTCCGACACCGAGCAGGTCTACACGCTTGTTGGGTTGCTGCGAGAGCGCACGCCTTCGCTGGTGCTGGCTCCGTGGAGACAGGCGCGGCATCCCGACCACACCGAGGCGGCTGAGATCGTGCGACGGGCGGTCTTTCTCGCCGGCCTGCGTCGTCTCCCCGTGGCCGGGCGGCCGCACGCGTCCACAAAGGTCCTGTACTACATGGGCGATAGCAGGTTCGAACCGACGCTCGTCGTAGACGTTACCCGTTTCTTCGAGAAGAAGATGAGGTCCATCCATGCGTACCGGAGCCAATTTGACAGGAGCCGTCCTGACGCCTTCCCGACCCGTCTGAACGCCCCGGGCTTCCTAGACGTCATTGAGAATCGGGCCCGGTACCTGGGCGACATCATGGGCGTCAAGTACGCCGAAGGATTTCTGCACGAGGGTCCCGTGGCCGTGGACGACCCCGCGGCCCTCGTCGTGAGTGGAGGCGGGCCGCGCCGCCGGCCGAAGAAGGGGTCAAGATGAGGACATTCCGCGTCGCCATAACGTGCTACCCGACTGCCGGAGGCAGCGGCGTGGTCGCGACTGAGCTGGGCCTCGAACTGGCCCGCACAGGACATGAAGTCCACTTCGTGACCTCTGCGCTGCCCGTGAGACTTAGGAGCTTCGATAAGAACGTGTACTTCCACCAGGTGGACACGCACTTCTACCCGCTCTTTCTGGACGCTCCGTACAGCCTGAGCCTTGCCGCCAAGATGGCCGAAGTGGCGGAGTCGCACTCGATAGACGTCCTGCACGTCCACTACGCCATACCGCACGCGGCCAGCGCCTATCTCGCGCGGAGCATGGTGAGCTCCAGGCGACTCGCCACGGTTACGACTCTCCACGGCACAGACATTACCCTGGTGGGGCGCGAGCCATCGTTCTATCGCATAACCAAATTCTGCATCGAGGCCAGCGACGCGGTCACCGCCGTGAGCGAACACCTGAAGGCCAGGACGGAGGAGAGCTTCGACACGAGGAAGGAGATAGAGGTCATTCCGAACTTCATCGACGGGTCGAAGTTCAGGCCTGACGGCGCGACCGTGCCCAAGCAGTTCTTCTGTCCGGACTCTCAGCCCTTGCTGATGCATATCTCTAATTTTAGACCAGTGAAGAACATAGCGACCGTAATTCAGGTGTTTTCTAGGGTGCGGGCACGGACTGGAGCCCGCTTGGCGCTCCTGGGTGATGGCCCGGAGAGGCTCCCTGCGGAGAGACTGAGCGCACAGCTGGGCGTCGACAGGGACGTCATGTTTCTGGGCAACCAGGAGTGCATAGAGGGGATACTGCCGCTGGCCGACGTGCTTCTCCAGCCGAGCGAGCAGGAGAGCTTCGGCCTCGTGTGCCTCGAGGGGATGAGCTGTGGAGTGCCGGCCATCGCCACGAACGTGGGCGGGCCCAAGGAAGTGGTGGAACACGGCCGTACCGGCTTCCTGCACGACCCGTTTGACGTGGACGGCATGGCGGCATCGATCCTGGAGCTGGTCAGTGACCCCGGCAGGCGGCGGGCAATGGGAGAGGCGGGAAGGAAGGTCGCGCTGGACAAGTTCTCAACTTCGGACGTCGTGAAGAAGTACGTCGGAGTCTACGAGCGCGTATGCGCAGCCGGCAGCCCGGCGCGATGATGTGGAAGGGGCGTCCCGGAGGCGGCCAAACGCGCAGACTGTGGGGCCGAACGCCGCACGGCGTCTTGGCGGACCCCCGGGAAGCCGCAGTGACCGGCGCTGGACGCCCTATCTAATCGCGTGCGATGGCGACGGAATCTTGCCGCAGGCCCGGCTTAGGGCGTGCGGTCGATAGGAGACAGCATGGACAAGCATGAAACCAGGCCAGGGCAAGCGCGGAAGCGGGGTCTCTCGACTGCGTGCGTGCACGCGGGCAACCCTGTGGACCCCTCCACCGGCGCTCTGGTGACTCCCGTGTTCCAGAGCTCCACTTTCGCGTTCAAAGACCCGCAGCACGTGGTGGACGTCATCAGCGGCAAGAGAGAGGGCAACGTCTACACTCGCCACGGCAATCCCACGGTCCGAGCGGTGGAGGCCAAGGTCTCAGACCTTGAAGGAGCCGCCGACAGCCTGGCCTTCTCGTCGGGCATGGCCGCCATATCGACCGTGCTCCTGGCGCTGGTGCGCTCGGGCGAGAACGTGGTCGCCATGGAATCGCTGTACGGAGGCACCTTCGAGCTTTTCAGGGACGTGTTTCCCAGGATGGGCATATCGGTCACTCTGGCGGACGGCACGGACGCCGAAGCCGTGGAGAGAGCCTTCCGGCCCGAGACCAGGGTGCTCTACCTCGAGTCCCCGGCGAATCCCACCATGAGGGTGGTGGACATCAGGCGTCTCTCCGAGCTTGCGCGCGCCAGGGGAGTGCTCACGATCGTAGACAGCACTTTCGCGACTCCGGTGAACCAGCACCCGCTGGCACTGGGGGCGGACGTCGTCGTGCACAGCGGCACCAAGTACCTGGCAGGACACAGCGACGTGGTGGCCGGAACCGTGAGCGCGAGCGCCGAGCTCACAGACGCCGTCCGCGGCTTCAGGAAAATACTGGGTGGAGTCATGGACCCACACGCCGCCTGGTTGCTGCTGCGGGGGCTCAAGACCCTTTCGGTCCGCGTGGAGCGGCAGAACCGGAGCGCGATGGAGCTCGCGACGTTTCTCAAGGGACACTTCGCCGTCGAACACGTTCACTATCCGGGGCTGGCTGACCATCCCGACCACAAGATCGCGGAGGCGCAGATGAGCGGTTTCGGCGGAATGCTCAGCTTCGAGGTGAAGGGTGGGTTTAACGGGGCGTCGGGGTTCGCGAGCTCGCTCCGTGTGGCCGCGCTGGCTCCCAGCCTGGGAGGAGTGGAGACGCTGGTCACACTGCCGGTGACGACGAGTCACTACTGGCTTAGCCCGGCTGAGAGGGCGAAGGCGGGGATCTCTGATGCACTCGTCAGAGTGTCGGTGGGGCTGGAGGACGTAGAGGACCTCATTCAGGATTTCGAGGCCGCGCTGGCGGGGATTGTCTGAGCGGCGCCGGCCGCTTTCAGCGGGTGGCCGTCAGTCACGTCGGCCGTTCTCCCGCACACTAGCTCCCTTCAGCCGCAATCCACCCGACCTCGTAATCGCCATCTGCCTCCCGGTCGTTCCCTTGTGAGCGCGGTGCGAGAAGAACAGGTCGGCCTTGCACGAGGTGCACGCGGGCGGCATCACCACGTTTTCTTCCCGTACGCCCGCTTCCAGCGCCTGGAGCCCGTTTGCCTTCCACAGGTCAAAGAAGAACCTGCCCCGCCTCTGGGCGACGCATTCCCGCCGCAGGTGTGAGGCCGTGTGGGAGTCCAGCTCGTAGCAGCACGGCCCAACAGACGGCCCCAAAGCCACGATCAACTGGGAGACGTCGCATCGAAAGGCCGATTTGAACATGTTTAGCAGGTTGGTCGTCACTCCCGCCGCGGTGCCCTTACGCCCCGCGTGGGCGAGCCCCGTCCTTCTCAAGTCGGGCGAAAACACGAACACCGGGACGCAATCGGCCACGTGCACGCTGAGCCACACGTCGCCCGACGCGCTCACCAATCCGTCAGCGCGGGCACGGTCCCCCGGACCGTCGGCTCTGAGCACCAGGTTGCCGTGAACCTGTTCGGGCCGCGCGCACGCACCCTGGTCGAGCCCCAGACTGCCGGCGATCAACGCACGGTTCTCCTTCACGCTCGCCGGGTCGTCGCCGACACGAAAAGAGACGTTGAGGCTCTCGAACGGCCCCTTGCTGACGCCTCCGCGGCGAGTGGTCACGAGACCGGGAGACTCGAGCGCCGTGTGCTCCGCTCCCGCGGCGGAATTCGCCGGGCCAGACTCGCGCGCGCTTCCCTCGGGTGCCAGTGCGAAGGCCCTTATGCCGTTCAGAAGCTCCACCGGGCGCCATGAGTAATTCATGTCTGCGAATTCTAGTCAGGGTTCAAGTTTGTGTCAAGGCGCCGAACCGCGCGTCTGGCGCGGAAGCGTGCGTGTGGCGCGGAATCGTGCG
>JAFGJU010000075.1 GCA_016928935.1 Candidatus Eiseniibacteriota bacterium
ATGCACGGGAAGAAAGACCTGGGGATACACACGGAGATGGTCTCCGACGGCATCATAGACGCGATGCAGAAGGGCGTCATAACCGGAGCGGCCAAGACTCTGCATCCCAGGAAGGCGGTGGCCACGTTCCTGTTCGGCTCCAGGAGGGCTTACGAGTTCGCGCACGACAACCCGGCTTTCGAGTTCCACCCCGTGAACTACGTCAACCATCCGACCGTGATTGCCAGGAACGAGAAGATGGTCGCAATAAACTCCGCCGTCGAGGTGGACTTGACCGGCCAGGTCTGCTCAGACTCGATAGGCACCAGGATATACTCCGGTTTCGGGGGTCAGGTCGACTTCATCCGCGGAGCCGCGCAGTCCAAGGGCGGAAGGCCCATAATAGCGCTGCCGGCGACGACGAAGGAGGGAGACACCTCCAAGATCGTGCCGTACTTGAAACAGGGGGCGGGGGTCGTGACCACGAGGGCCGACGTTCACTACGTGGTGACGGAGTACGGAGCGGCCTTCCTTCACGGAAAGAACCTCCGCCAGCGCGCGCGGGCGCTCATCGAGGTGGCCGCACCCCAGTTCCGAGGCGAGCTGGAGAGGGAGGCCAAAGCGCGAAAGCTCCTGTGACCCGGGCTCGTAACCTGCTCTGGACGACGCGGTCGACGAGGACGGGACCGGACAGGCGCGGCGGGAGCCGCGCTCCGGTGCGCGAAACCGAATCGTGGACTTGAAGGAAGGGGAGAATAATGGGAGAAAAGCCGAGAATATTGGTCGTGGACGACGAGCTGCCGGTCTGCAAGAGCATTTGTTCGGCTCTTGCTCCTGACGCCTACGAAGTGGACATGGCGCTGAGCGCCGAGGAAGCCCTCAAGAAAGAGGAAGAGTCGGAGTACGACGTTGTCATCACGGACCTGATGATGCCCGGCCTGAGCGGCCTGGACCTCCTCAAGGCATTGAAGGAGAGGAGGCAGGACGTGAGGGTGATAATGGTGACCGGGTACCCCTCCATAGAGTCGGCGGTCCAATCCATAAAGTTCGGCGCTTTCGACTACATACCGAAGCCCTTCACGCCGAACGACCTGCGCAGCCTGGCGGCCCGCGCCCTGGAGAGCCGCCGCTACCAGAAGGAGCAGGAGGCGAAGGCGGCCGCGGGACGTGCCGAGAAGCCCGTGACGCCGCCCACCGGCCTGTATTTCATACCGGAGAACTCGTGGGCCGTGACGGACGAGGACGGCAACGTCAGGGTGGGCATCCATCACGCGTTTCTGAGGGCCGCCGGAGACGTGGTCTCAGTGGAGCTGCCCAAGGAAGGCGAAATTCGTTACCAGGGGGAGGCCTGCGTCAGGATGTCTGACGCGGTCGGACACGTCCACAAGGTGTGGACGCCAGTCACCGGGAAGATCCTCGTGCTGAACGAGGCGGTTGCCAGGGACAGTTCGGTCCTGTTCGACGACCCTTACGGAAAAGGGTGGGTCCTCGTGCTCAGGCCCTCAAACCTGGAGTCCGACCTCAAGAACCTGACGCAGTAGAGTGAGTCTCGATTTCCGTGAGATCGCGTGTGGATCCCCCTCGAATACAAGAGATTCTGCTTGACGCGGAGACTCTTCTCGGAGCCTACGAGCCGTACGCGCTGACGTACCTCGACGCCCGGGGCGAATGGCGGAAGAACCCCGGCATGCTGGCCGACAGGGTGTCGTGCGAGCTCTGGTTCAGCTTCTGGGAAGCCAGGAAGGCCGGCGCGTTCAGAGCGCGGGCCGAGGTGCTGTTCCGTCCGCTCGCGGCGGACGAAACCGCCTGGCCGCTGGTGAGGAGGCTCCACGAAGGGGTCGCCGGGGCGGGTTCAACGCGGCCCCTCCTCGCAGTTTCGCTGGCCGTCAACCTCCTTGTCGAATCGGAAGCCTACGATCGTGTCAGCAGAAAGCACGTCCCCGAATGGGATCGCAGGGGCAGAGCCACGAAGGCACTCTACACCCAGAAGCTGGAGAGTCTCGCGGCCCGGCTCGCGCAAGTCCTGGCGTCTGCCGAGGACCTGGAGCGTTTCCTGGGTTTCAGGCAGGGCCTCAAGGCCGCGCCCGATTCTGTGTTCCGCGAAGTGAGCAGCGTCATCTCCGAAGAGGAGCTGGTGAGGTCCGACCTGGACTGCCTGTTGGCTGAGCTGAGGGTGGCCGAGGACAAGGAGGAGATATGTGAGCTCATGACGGCTGTGCTGTGTCCTCACCCGTCCGTATCGAGAGGGGAGCAGCGAGCCTTCCTGAGACCCTGCGTCGAGCTGCTCGGCAGCGCGGAGCTCGACGTGTCCAGCGGCATCCAGTACAAAGCCTCGGCCTTCCTGGGCCGGCTGGCCGACGTGCGGTCCTCGGAGGCCCTGATGGACGCGCTGAAGCGCTCCGCCCCCACGCACTCGTTCCTGAGATCCAACCTCGTGTATGCCCTGGGTAATTTAAGAAATCGGAAAGCGTTACCGCTGTTTGCTCAGGTTCTGGGTGAGCCTGATCGCGTGGCGATGCCGGCCGCCGGGGGGCAGTCTCAGTACCTCCAGCCTCTTGACTCGGAGAAGCGCGAGACGGTCTGGGCACTGGGGAAGTTGGGTGCGGACGCGGTCCCGTCACTTCCTTCTCTCATGAAGTACTCGACCAGTCCCGACCGTGAGACCAGGATATACCTGGCCTGGGCAATGGGGGCGATCGGAGCCGAGCAGAAGGACACGTCCGGAGGCATAGACGCCACCATCCCCATAGCCCTGATGAACGTGCTCACCGGCAAGGACGGCCCGGCGTTCGAGGAGGCCTCCTTCGCACTGCGACGTCTCGGCCTGCCAGATTTTCTTCACACTCTCTACCTCCACGACTTCACGACCGTGCCCATACTGTCGTTGAAGCCCAGCAACACGGGCCTGTACGAGCTTTCCGAGACGCTTCTTCATCTGTCTTCTGTGAAGAGGCCGGTGGTCATGGCCGTGACAGGTGACTCCGGCACGGGGAAGACCTACTTCTGCAACGCGATCGCCCGCGGCTTCAGCGGCATAGAGGGGCGCGAGATCCTGTACCTCATGCGTGACGGGCCCGAGAACGGGGTGTTCGACCGCATACTCGGGCTCAGGTGGCTCAAGGCCCACAACGAGGCCAGGTTCTACGAGAACTACCCGGTGTCCGAGGACCAGGACGACCCCGACGCGTTCTTCGCTGAGTTCATGAGCCATAACGCCGATAAGAAGCTGATAATCCTGGACGGCTGGAGGGACGAGGACTACTTCCATCAGGTGGTCAGGAAGTTCTACGAGAAGGGACACCTGGACGTGCTCGTGAGGTTCCAAACCACGTTCTCCACGAGGAGAATCAACCTGGAGGAGCGGGAGGGAACACTGGAGAGAGTCCGGATGCACCTGCCGTTGACCGAAACCCCGGCAATGGAGGAGACCAGGTTCTACCAGGAAGGAGCCGTTCTCATCTACCACCTGGACAACTCGATTCCTTCCAGGTTGACCGAGCCGGAGATACGGGAGGTGTTCGACAGGCAGAAGGTTGAAACCTGGGGCGACCAGATAAGGATAGGCAGGTTCTCGGCGGAGACCCGGCCGCTGGAGATCCTGCGCGAGGAGGTATCGTTCCGCTCAGAGAGGATCACGGCCGAGACTCAACCGGTCTCGCCGTCGCCGCCGTCTCCCTTCACGCCCGCGGAGGAGAGCTTTCTGCGGGAGCTCAACGAAGACGTAACCGCCGACCCCAACCTGCTTCAACTCATAAGGCTCAGGAAGACCGAGGTCGACAGGATCGCTTTCTACAATCACGGCCAGCTGGCCTTCTGCGGGGAAGACGGAAGCGTGGGGGTGCTGACTGGATTCAACGACAGAGTCTACGAAACCGCGGTCCACGAGAACAGCGCCGTCGGTATCGCAGTCGTCGGCGGCGACGTGTGTTCGGTCGACCTGTGCGGCCGGCTCGCAATCACTTCGTTCAAGAGAAACACTGTCACGGG
>JAFGJU010000076.1 GCA_016928935.1 Candidatus Eiseniibacteriota bacterium
GAAGACGACGCGCCAGTCCCGCGGGAACTGCGAGATCAGGAAACGCTTCCTCGTCCTCATGTAGTTCCACTTGACTTCTGACAGTACGACCAGGTCCATTCGATCCGCCCACCGGCGTTTCCGTGCGCCTTCCGGCGACGCATGCCCAGAATGATGAGCCGGCTAATGTAGGCCCGCACGCCGCCGGCCCGGCCGGCACGCAGCGCAACGGCCGTTCCGCCGGGAGTGCGTGCGCGGGTCCGGACCGGCGCGACCCGACAGCCGGCCGACGACTCCGCTACCCGTGGACGTTCTCCGCGCCGCAGTAAGGACAGACCCAGCGCCCGGCTCCTCGGCTCCGTCGCACCAGCCCCTCTTTCTCCCACACGAGCGGCATGCCGCAGACCGCGCAGACGTGCGTCACACGCCTCAGCCCCGCCGGGCCGGCGTACTCGTAGAGGGTGAGGTAGTTGCTGCCGCTGAAAAGGTCAATCCCCAAGTTCGTCTTGACAAAGGTGAGCGCCCTCAGGAACGCCACGTGCCATCGGCGTATACGCGGGTCGTTCATCCACGTGTATCCCGAAGGGCACTCCGCGAAAGACACGAGCCTGAACCCGGCCTCGTACAGAATCCGGTTCAGCGACAGGAAGTCGAAGCGCTGCTGGTGCTCCAGCCTCTTCCGGAACTTGAGGAGGAAGTACTTGGCGAAGCACCCGGCAAACCTGTAGAACCTGTCGTCGAAGGAGCGGGAGTTGGGAAGCGCCGCGTACAGGAGCCCTCCCGGCTTCATCACGCGCGCGGCCTCGGACACGGACTTCTTTGGGTCGGTCAGGTGCTCCAGGACGTAGTTCATGACTACGAAGTCAAACTGCGAGGCCGCGAGCGGCAGGCTCTCGACGTCGCCTAGAATGAAATGCCGGGGCGAGTCGTCCCGGCCTCGCGGGTCGGCCGCCGCGCCGTCGGGGCCGCGCGGAACAGGCCTGGGCGTCTTCACGTCGAGAGAGACGACGCGCAACGCCGGGAACGCGGCGTGGGAAAAGCTCCCTGCCCCGCATCCCGCATCCAGGACCACCGCCCCCGGAGAAAGCGAGCTCAGCACTTCCTCGATGAAGAGGGGCGCCTCGTTTTCCTTCCTCTGTATCCGCGACAGAGTCTCCATCCGATTCTTCCGCCTCCGCGCTCAGCGCCCGGGCCTCGTGTCGCTCCGCTCCTTGCCTCGAGCCGGCCTCAGCACGTCCCCCAGGGCCCTGAACACGGCACCGGCCAGTCTCAGGTCTCCCGCGGCCAGTCCCTTCAAGAACAGCCAAACCAGGTAGCCCGCTGCGAAGAAAGGGATCGTCACCCAGTGGTAAGGCCTGGCGTGCCTGGAGAAGAGCCTCACGTTGCTCACGGTTTTGTTGTAGACCTTCGTCGGAGAGAACTCGCCGCCGGAGGAAAGCGACACCTTGTGCCAGGCCAGGGCCTCCGGCACGTACGCGACCCTGTAGCCTCCCTTCCTCGCCCGGAGGCACCAGTCTGCGTCCTCTCCGTACATTCGGTACGAGGTATCCAGCATCCCCACCCTTTGGACGAGCTCCCGCGTGGCCATCAGGGCGCAGCCGGTCAGGTAGTCCACGTCCCTCGGGCTCGAAAACGCAGGAGAGTCCTCCTTCCTTATGCCGCGATGGCGCGTCATGCCCCTCCAGAAGTCCACCTCTCCGCCCGCCGACCAGATCACGTTCTTCCTGGAGAAGTAGAATATCTTGGGGCCGGCCATCCCAACCTCACTCGACTCCTCCATGGCCGCCACGAGTCTTTCGACCGCCCGCTCGTCCACCACCGCGTCGTTGTTGAACAGAAACACGTAGTCCACGCCCCGGTCCAGCGCCAGCTTCATCCCGGCGTTTGAAGCCCTGGCGAAACCCTCGTTCGTCGAGTTCGTCACGAACAGCACGGCCGGGAACAGTCCCTTCAGATACTCCACCGACCCGTCGGCCGAGGCGTTGTCCACCAGTATGGTCTCGAGCTCGCGGTGACTCGACCGAGCGAGCGACGCAAGACACTCTCGCGTGTCCTCGCGCGCGTTCCAGTTTACGACTATCGCGGCGACCCTGCGCATCTGCGAAAACCCGAAATCATCAGGTGGCGGCCTGCCTGCGGGCCGACAGATTCCTAAACACGAACCATCCCGACGCCGCGGCGACCGCGGCCAGGAAGGCGACCACCGCCCAGTACTGAGCCCTCCACTTCCCGGCGTAGCGGAGGTAGGTGAACCAGAAGTCCAACCCCGTGAGCAGCTCCTTGCGGCTGGCCTCGTCCAGGGGAAGCCGGACCTCTCTGCCCTCGTAAGACCGGACCCGCACCGACGGCAGCTTCCCCTCCGCGTGGAGCCCCACGTTTCTGGCCAGCATCTTCCAGTGGCCGTAGACAGGCGAGTAGTTGGGCACGAAGTGCGACTTGGACAGGAACAGCGGGTCAGTGAACTCGCGAGTGTACGGGTACTCTCCCACCTCTCTCAGATAGCTGCCGAAGTATATCCCCACGCCGCCGAGCTGGACCGCGAACCCCACCAGCGCCAGGAACACGAACGCGCCCCACACCAGCCGTCCGGCGTGCTCGCTCGAAAGGAGGCTCCCCACCGGCACCAAGAGCAGCGGCACGAACGGGATGACGTAGCGCGGCCCCCAGCTCCCGTCCCCGGCCCAGGAGAGGAACTTTGAATAGAAGAGAAGGTTGAGCACGAACACGGACAGAAAGAGCAGCGCCTCCGCCCCAAACTTCCTCCTGAAATGCACGAACCCCGCCAAAGACGCCAGAAGCACCGGCGCGTACAGGAAGACGCTCTTGCCGGAGCTGAAAAGCTGCCCGTAGAGCCCCACCAAAAGCGGTGTGCCGAACCCCTCTATCGAGGTCTCCGCTCCGTACCCGGTCGCGAAGATGCTGCCGAACCTGGCGTGGTTGTACCAGAAGGCCACTCCGACTCCCACCAGGAGCGGGATGCCGAACGCCAGCAGCCGGGTCACAAAAGACAGCGTGCTCAACTCGGAGGAACGGTGCTTCATCGGGAGACAGGAGCCGGCGAAGAACACTATTACGGGCACCACGGCCAGGGCCATCGCGTACTTCGTCAGCACGCACGCCGCGGCGCAGACGCCGGCCAGGAGCAGGTGCCTCCGACGCCCGCTTCTCTTGAACGTCAGCAGCGCCAGCACAGAGCCAAGTATGAGAGCCGTCGTGAGCGGCTCGGTCAGGAAGCTCTTGGAGTAAACCCAGATCGGCGTGGTGAGGCCGAATGCCAGAGTGAGGGCCAGGGACGTCCTCACGCTGTAGCCCAGGCAGAAGCACAGGTACAGAAGCAGCAGCACCGCCACGGCGGCCGCGAAGGGCTCCAGCGTGGCGGTCACGAACCTGAGCACGTAACCCTTCTCGACCTCTCCGAAACCGAAGGCGTTGTACACGGCGCGCCCCAACATGTAGAACGGAGCCGCAAGCACCGCCTGGCCTATGCCCGCCTTGGGATACAACCTGCCGTCGGGCCCCGGATATCCGTTGCCGTAAGGGATCGAGATGGTCCCGCGCTCCACGATGCCGGCCGTCAGGAGGAACATTGTGTTGCCGTCGCTCGAGACTATTCCGCCTCCCGTCGTGAGCAGGTACACGCTGAGAAAGAAGAGAAACACCGTCAGGCCCAGCCACCTCGGCTTCGTCATTTTGCCCAGCTCCTCTCCACCTCGGAGCCAAAGCGCTCCAGAGTCTCAACAAGCGGCTTCCAGGAGAAAGCCTCGCTTCCCGCGCGTATGTTCGCGGCCAGTTTCTGTGCCGTCCCCCCCTCGAAGTACCTCAGCACGGCCTCGGCCAGCGCTTCGGGGTCGTCGGGCGGAACCAGGAGCCCGTTCACTCCGTCCTTCACCACCTCGGGTATCCCTCCCACCGCCGTGGATATGACCGGAGTGTCGAACGCAAACGCGACCTGGACCACGCCGCTTTGGGTGGCGGACTCGTAGGGCAGGACGGCCACGTCCGCGGCCGAGAAATACAGGCCGACTTCTTCGTCGTTGACGTACCTGTCGACCAGTCTCACCTTCCCGCCCAATCCCAGGCGCTCGATGTGCTCCAGGTAAGGCTTCGGCGGCTCGTAAAACTCACCCACGACGACGAGAGTAGCGTCCAGTCTGGAGCACACTCTGGCGAACGCGTCCAGCAGGTTGTGGACTCCCTTGTAAGGCCTTATGTAGCCGAAGAACAGCAGGACGCGGCCGTCCAGGCCGAGTCGCTTCTTCGCCTCGGCGGGCTCCACCCGGCCGAACGTGAAGTACACGTAGCTGGGGTGGGCTATTTCGACCGCGTTCGCGACGGGCCGTATTCTCATCAGGTCTTCCATTACCGAATGGGACAGAGTGACGAAGTAGTCCACCTGCGAGAAAGCCATTCTTGTGAGCAGGCCGTCCACCAAGCTCCTTTCGTGCGGCACGACGTTGTCGCATATGAAGAGCACCCTCGCGCGGGCGAACTTCCTCGCCACGAAGGAGATCGTGGCGTAGCAGGGGCCGAAGAACGGAGTCCACCACTTGAACACCAGGAGGTGCGGCCGCAGTCGCCGCACGTGGCTCGCGGCCACGAGCCAGCTAACGGGGTTTATGGAGTCGATGAGAGCCCTGGGGCGGACGTCTATCCTCGCCGGGCCGGGGTCCAGCTGCGTCTTGCCGGGGAAAAGAAACGACGGGTACTGTCTCTTGAACGAGACGAACGACACTTCGTGTTCTTGCTTCAGTAGGGAATACAGGATGGCCAGGTACTGGGAGATTCCGCCCCTCAGGGGGTGAGCCGGACCCAGGATGCAGAACCTGAGCTTCGGGGGCAAGGGACCTCCTTCGTCACTGCGCGGCGCGCCGGCCTACTCGGCCTTCCAGGTGTCGAGCCCCCTCGACTCGAACCCGAACTCCACGATCTGGCCGCCCGCCTTCTCCAGTTTCTCCGCCACTATGTGCTTCTTGTCGAATCTGCAGAGAACCAACAGGTAGCCCCCTCCTCCGGCTCCCAGTATCTTTCCTCCCACGGCTCCGTTCCTGCGCGCCACCGCGTAGAGCTCGTCTATCCTGGCGCTGGATATGTCGCGGTCCAGCCTCTTCTTCTTGAGCCAGGCCTCGTGGAGGAGCTCCCCGAGCGCGTCCAGCCTCCCCAGCAAGAGGTCGTTCTTCATCTGCGAAGTGTAGGCCTTGAGACTGTCCAGTGCCTTCACGACGTCGGCCTTCCTGGTGACGTAGGAGTCTATCTGTCTCTTGAGTATTCCGGCGGAAAGCCTGGTCTGCCCCGTGTAACACAGGAGCAGCCTGTATTCGAGCTCGTTAAGGATGGAGGGTTTGATGCGCAGGGGGTTCACGACTGTGGCGTCACGGGTGAACTCGATGAAGTTGAAGCCGCCGAACGTGGCCGCGTACTGGTCCTGCCGGCCTCCGGCGATTCCCAGGTCTCCCCGCTCGATCCTGTAGGCCAGCTCAGCGATCTCGTAGTCCGTGAGCGGCTTCTTGAGCCACTCCCTGAAGGCCCCTATGAGCGCGACCACCAGCGTCGAGGAGGAGCCCAGGCCCGAGCCCGGCGGCGCGTCAGAGTGCACGAAGAGGTCGAGCCCGGACGTCCCGCCCAGTTTCTTTATGACTGCCTTGACCAGGTCCAGCTCGCCGTCGAACTTGACCTTCCTGGAGTGCTCGTACTTGGCCACGACGTCGTAGTCCAGAGAAGTGATCCTGACCCTCGCGTCGCGCCGCGGGACCACGGACGCGTAAGCGTACTTGTTTATCGTGGCGCTCAGCACCACTCCGCCTTTCTCCTCCGGATAGGGAGAGACGTCCGTGCCGCCGCCGCAGAAGCTTATCCTGAGTGGGGCCCTGCTTCTGTAAGTTGCTCTCTTCATCTAGTCTCCGTCTCGTTGCCGCGGCAATCGTCGCGCCGCTTCCAGTCGCGGGCGTCGTGAAGCCGTCCCGAAGCCGTCCGCGCGGCCCTACCTCCACCCCTTCTCTTTCACGCGCAAGTACTCATCGGGGGTGCCGATGTCCACGAACGCGCCCGAGGTCTCGTGCGCAGCGAGCGGCACTCCGCTCTTGAGAAGCTCCGGAAAGACCTCCGTCTCCAGGGACACGGCACGGCCCGGAGCCACTCGGTCCAGCGCGTCTGTCTCCATCAGGTAGTACCCGCAGTTTATGAGTCCGGGCGAGCCCTCAGCAGTCTTTTCCTCAAACCGCAGCACGCGCCCGCTCTCTCCGACCGCCAGGACACCCTTGCCTGTGGCGTCGGCCACTCTGCGACAGAGGACTGTCACGCGGGCGCCGAGCGCCTCGTGGCGGGCCTCCATCTCGGCCAGGGAAAACTCCGCCAGAGTGTCGCCGTTGACGCACAGGAATCTGCCGTCCAGGAAACGAGAGGCGTTTCTGACCGCCCCCGCCGTCCCGAGCGCTGCGTCCTCCAGCGAGTACCGTATCGCGACCTTGAGCCTGCTCCCGTCGCCCAGCGCCTGAGTCACGGCCCGCGCTCCCACGCCCACGCACAACACGAACTCCCCCAGGCCTTGCTCCCTCAGCAGCTCTATCTGCCACTCCACGAACGGCCGCCCCTGCACCGGCGCCAGACACTTGGGCAGAGGCCCCAGCACGGACTTGAGCCTGAGACCTTCACCTCCGGCAAGCACGAGAGCCTTCATACACGCTCCTCCGGCTCTCCCGAAAAGCCGAGCCTGGACTTCACGGCGTATTCCCTGCGCTTGCCGGTCCTGGCCACCATCTCGCCCAGGAGCCCCATTGAGACGAACTGAATGCCCAGTATGACCAGGACCACCGCGAACAGCATGAGAGGCCTGACTCGCAGCGGCTGTCCCAGCACCCACTGCCCCAGGAAGACCAGGTTCATCACAAACCCAACCACGAAGAAGAAGAGCCCCAGTCTTCCGAAAAGATGCAGGGGGTTCGACTCGTGCGCCGACAGGAACATCACAGTGAGGAGGTCCAGGAACCCGTTCACGAAGCGCCCGCCGCCGAACTTGCTCCTCCCGTGCTTGCGCGGATGATGCACGACCACCTGTTCGGACACCTTGTATCCCGACCAGTGCGCCAGGACGGGGATGAAGCGGTGCAGCTCGCCGTATAGGTCCACGCTCCTGGCGGCCTCACCCTTGTAGACTTTGAGCCCGCAGTTGACGTCGTGTATCCGGACTCCGGTCATCCTGGAGACCAGGAAGTTGAACACGCGAGAAGGGACCGTCTTCGACACGGGGTCCTTCCTGTCCTTCTTCCAACCCGACACCACGTCGTAGCCCTGGTTCAGCTTCTCCACCAGGAGCGGTATCTGGCTCGGGTCGTCCTGCAGGTCCGAATCCAGCGTGACCACGAGGCGGCCGGTTGACTCTCTGAACCCCACCGCCAGCGCGGCCGACTTGCCGAAGTTTCTCCTGAAGCTCACGACCCGCACCCGGGCGTCGCGCGCCTGAATGACGCTCAGCGCGGCGAACGAGCCGTCGGTGCTTCCGTCGTCCACGAAGATCATCTCGTAATCCTCGGACAGTCCGCGCAGAGCGTCGCCCAGGCGCCGGTGAAGCTCCTCCAGACTCTGGGCCTCGTTGTAAACTGGTACTACCGCTGAAATCTCCATGTCGGGACCTCTCACTGCACGCCGGTGTTTCTGTCCAGGTATTCCCTCACTTCGGAGTCGTCGGGCTGTATCTGGAGCCAGGCCCTCAGCACCGCCTCCCGCTCGGCCATCTTACCCATCTTTGTGTAGACGTCCGCCAGGGCCAGGTAGGCGTACCTGAACGAACGGTCCAGCTCGATGGCCCGCCTGAAGTCCTCCACCGCCAGGTCCAGCCTGTCCGTGGTGGCGTGTATCCTGCCCAGCTGGAACCGCACGTCGGGGTCGGCCGGGTACTGCGCCAGGAGGTCGTTGTAGAACGGCTCCGCCTTGTCGAGTCGGCCCGCCTCCACGTAGAAGTCTCCCAGCGCGCGCTCCGCGTCCACGAAGTGAGGAGATATGGCCAGGGCCCTCTCCATCAGCTCTATCGCCTTGTCCATCCTGCCGGTCTGCCGGTACCAGTATGCGAAGGTGAAGTGAGTCGCGGCGTAGTTCTGGATGAGCCTTGTGCAGTTTATGTCTTTGTAGAACCTGTTGTCAGTGCTGCCGTCCGGGTGCAGCACTCCGTCCCAATCGTAAGTCTCGAACATGGCCTTTCTCATCTTGTCCTCGTCTATCCGCATGCCCACCTCTTCCTTGTCTATGCGGAAGATGAGGCCCTCCAGCACAAGCCTTCTCTCGAGACGCATCTGGTCCGGCACGGTCACCGCGATGTAGAGAGGCTTCTGCCAGTTGTTGGCCGTTATCATGTCGTACACAACGTACTCGTTCGTCTGCCAGACCTTCCCCTGGTCGTCGCGGAACGGCGCCAGTCTGTCTATGGCGCTCTCGGACAGAGTCAGCGGAACCCGCGGCTCCTGGGTCTTGAGCTGTTTGATGTACCAGTTGGTCCGCATCAGGCTCAGGTTCGCGACGCGCACGTCCTTCCTGAAGCCCTCCACTTCCTGGATGTACCACAGCGGGAAAGTGTCGTTGTCGCCGTTCGTGAGAACGATGGCGTCCTTCTCCAGGGGGGCCAGCATGTTGTACCCGAAATTCCTAGCCACCCTGTCCTCGGTCCTGTCGCGATAGAAGTGGAAATGGAAATACGGCAGGACGGCCGCCGCCAGGACCAGGCAGGACACGCCCGCCGCGATGGGCCACTGGGCCTTGAGCAGGCGCCTCTTGGACTTCAGAGCCTCGTGTATCATGCCGGCCGCGCCCAGCCCCATCCATATCGTGAAGAAGTGGAAGGCCGCCACGTAGAAGTAGTCTCGCTCACGCACTTCGTGGTCCGTGAAGTTAAGGTATATGATTAGGCCCAGGCTGCAGAACAGGAACAACGTGAGGAGCGCGGCGAACGTGCGCCTGTTGAACACGGCGTGGTAGTAAGCCCCGACCGCCGCCAGCACGAACGGCAAGTACTTCCCCAACCCCTCCAGCTTGCCTCCCCACATCGTGAACTGGTTTGCGAAATAGTCCCAGAACATTCCGAACTGGAAGCCGAACGTCGCCCTCCTCACGAAGATGCTCCCCGGTTTGTACTGGTCCCGCTTCAGCACGAGCCAGAGGTCCTGCCACGTCTTAGGGGAGGCCTCGTTGATCGCCGGGTCGAGGTTTGCCCTTATGAGAAGGTAGAGGTGCACGCTCACCCCCAGCACGAAGAGCGCGGCGGAAAGGGCTAGGAGCTTGGGCCTCACCGCTGTGCGCCAGTCAGTGAGCAACACGAGGAGCAGGATGGCGGGCACCACCAGCAGCGTGCCCAGGTGAATGCCCACGCAAAGACTCAGAAGATAGACCATGACCACGAGCGACTTGTCGGAGTGCTCCTTCTCGAACACTTCCATCCACCTGAGACCCATCCAGAACGTGAGCACCATGATGAAGCTGCTCATGGCGTACACTTCGGCCTCGGTGGCGTTCTCCCAGAACGTGTTCGAGAAGGCCATGAAGAAACTGGCCACCAACCCCGGCACCCACGCCTTCCATCCCTGGAGCTTGAAGCTCATCTTGGCCAGCTTCACGGTGATCAGGAAGGTGAAGAGCACGGCAAGGGCGCCGGACAGCGCCGACATGAAGTTGACGCGCGCCGCTATGCTGCTGAACGGGAGCAGGCAGAAGACCCGGCCTATGAGCACGTACAGCGGAGTTCCGGGCGGGTGCGGCACCCCCAGTATGTAGCTGGTCGCGATGAACTCGCCGCCGTCCCAAAAAGGAGTCGTCAGCGCCATGGTCTCCACGTATGCGGCGAGCACTATCGCGAACACTATCAGCGCCACAATCCAGTCCTTCTTCGTCTCGGTGTACATCTACTTCCTCCAGTCCGTCTCTCCGACTGCCCGCGAAGGAGATCCGGCTCTGCTGTTCCGTCTCCTCAAGAGCTCCATGGGCGCCCTGGAAAGGAATATCACTCCTCCGGTAAGACTAATGACAACGCTGACCAGATACGTTATGAACTCTATCGAGAATGCGTCGTGACCCGGCACCCCGGCCAGCCCGAACAGCACAACGCCCGCTCCCTCTCTCACGCCGAGGCCGTTGATGGAGATCGGCAGGGCCGTCAACACGGCCAGCACTGGCACGAAAAGGAAGAAGTAAGAAGGCGAGATGGATATGCCGAGCGACCTGGCCACTAGATAGTGAACGTACACACGCAGTATCTGAATGCCGACCGCTATCAGGATGACAGTGAACAGGAGCGGCAGCTTCTGCCGGTACGAGTGGAGCTGGTCGAACAACTTCTCGACCCTCCTCTCGAGGTCGAAGGCTTTCACCAGCTTGAACGGCTTCTCGAAGAACGCCAGAATTCTCCTGTCCAGGATGCTGAACACCACGAAGAGCGTGCCGAAGAAGCCCAGCACCACCGTCAGGTAGATTAGAAAGATGCGGAAGTGGTCGAGGCAGTACACCGACGCCACCACCGCGAGAAAGCTTATCGCCAGCACGCCTATCACCCTGTCCATGAACGTCGCGACGAACACGGAGCTCGTGTCCTTGCAGTACTTGGACGCGTCGTAGATGCGCACTATGTCTCCGCCTATGTTGGCCGGCAGGAAATTGTTGAAGAACAGCCCCACGAAATAGAACGACCACACCCGGTAGAAGGGTATTCTGAGCCCCTGGGACTTGAGCAAGAGCCCCCAGAGATAGCTGCCCATTATGTTGCTGGTCAAGAAGATGAGGCCACCCGCCAGCATGTACTTTGGCTCGATGCCTGCCAGGGATTGGACGAGGTTCCCGGGTTGTATCTTGTGGAGGACGTAGAGGAGGAGGGAAACGCTGACCAGAAGCTTCCCGGCTATGAGAAGGCGCTTCACGTTCCTGTACCGGGGCTTTTGGGCCGGGGGGGCCGGAGACACCTCCGGGCACTCTCCGACGGCGGTCATTTCCTGTTTCGGCTCGTCCATGACTACTTATCTACCGTGGCCGGCAACAAGATACGGCACCCCTGCCGGCGGGACCTCATACCCTTCGCGCTTCCCCTTCGCCCTTCCGCGGCGAACTCACGCTTGCCGCCGAGGTCACGCCGTCGCCCCTCATCACCTTCACCTTCGCGCCTGCGCGGCGACCTCCTCGATCACGTCTGCCGAAAGGGCGCCGCACGTGTCCCAGCTGAACCGGGCCGCCCACTCTATCGCCCCGGCGGACAGCCGCTCTCTCAGCTGCCTGTCCACGAGGACTTCTACCAGCCTGGCAGCCAGTTGTTCCACGCTTCCGTGCTTCACCAGGAAGCCCGTCCGGTCGTCCCTGACGGAGTCGACCAATCCAGGGCTCCTGCTGGCCACCACGGGAACGCCGCAGGCGTTCGCCTCCACCACGGTCAGGCCCCACCCTTCCTTGGGCGAAGGGTTGGCCGTCACCGCGGCCTCGGACAGGAGCCTCACCTTCTCGTCCTGAGAGACGTGGCCCCGGAACTCCACAGCGTCCGCCAGGCCCAGGCCCGCGGTCAAGGCCTCAAGGTTCTTCCGATACGGGCCGTCGCCGACGACCACGAGGCGCGCGCCGGGCACGCGTTCCCTGACCGATTTCATGGCCTGTATCACAAAATGGACGCACTTGTACTTTCTCAGCCTGCCCAGGTACACGATCAGCTTCTCGTCCCTCTGGACCGGCAGAGGCTTGTACAGGTCGTGGTCAAGACCGCACTCGACTACCGATACCCTATCCGACCCCACACCCCTGGCAGCCAGGTCATGCTTTGTGCTTTCCGAGATGGCCAGAAACCTGACCCGCCGGTAGACGGCCGGTATGAGCCTTTCATAGGAATATACATACATTGCGAACGGAAAGCTAGCCTCTTGAAATACAGTAGTCCCAAAGAGATGCGGGACTATGGCCAGCACCGGCGCCCTCGTGTAGAGGGGCATGTAGAACGGGATCTTGTTGATGTCTTCGACAACGACGTCGAACTTCCGGGAGCGAAGCTCCCTCAGGTAGGCCAGCGGGAGGGCGAAGTTGGCGGCGTACCATTTCCCACGCCTCAGGATCTCAACTCCGTCCACTGTGACGGTGCTCTCGCAGCCGGGGAAGGCGCTCGCGAGCTGTGTCACTCGGTGCCCCCGCTTAACGAGAGCCTTCATGATTTCGTGCAGGTGAACCTCGGCCCCGCCGGCTTCCGGGCTCTTGATGTCGCGCCAGTTGAGCGCCAGGACGTTGAGCTCTGTCATTACTATGTTTCCCTGTACCGGCCTACGGCTCACTGCGCCGGTTTGTCGCTACCCACGCCGGTTTGTCGCTCGCTGAAGCGGTCTCTCGCTGGGCCGGCCCGCAGTTCCCTATGCCGGTCCGTAGTTCCCCGAGCCGGTCTGCAGTTCCCTGTGCCGGTCCGCCGCCTGCCGGCGGCTCCTGCGGGCTCACCGCACCCGGCCGCCCAGTCAGTCCTTCGTGGCCACGGTTCCCACCACGGCGAACGTGTAGAATGCGGCTCGCTTCGTGCGGAACCAGCGCCTGAACCGCTCCGCCCACGAACTGAATGGAGGCACTCCCCGGGGATACTTGGGGATGCTGACCCCGACCTTCCTCAGGCCGTAACGCAATGAACGGTAAAAGAACCCCGGCACCATCCAGTCGCCGTAAGAGAACTTGATGCTGAAGCCGTGCGACCTGACCAGCCGCTCCAGGTCGGCCACCGAGTACTCGGTTTCCCATCCGGCGAACCACTTGCCCATGGGGATGAGGACGTGCTTGACCAGGGTGTAGACGTGGTATTTCTGGGGCACGTCCACAAGCAAGACGCCGCCCTTTGCCGTTACTCTGCGGTTCTCCTCCAGAAGAGGCCCGGGGTCCCTGAAGTGCTCCAGAAGGCCCTGATGGAAGACCACGTCGAACGAGCCCTCCCGAAACGGCATTCTGGTCGCCTCGCCGCAGACTAGGAGGAGTTCGACTCCCGATTTCGCGGCCTCCCTCCTCACGACCGTAAGGGAGTCCTCCACGTAGTCCAGGACGACCACCCGCGCGCCCATCCCGACGAGCGCCACGCTGTCCCGGCCCGAGCCGGCTCCCACCTCGAGCACCGTGCTGTCTTTCAGGGGGCACGCCCTGGCTATGCTGTCCACGACTCTGCCCTCGTTGGAGTAGAGCTCGTCGGCGTCGGAGTGGACCTTCCAGTAGGTCCGCCAGTGCTCTTTGGTGGACTCTCTCATTCGCCTATCAGCAGACGCTCCGCGAGGAACCTGGGAAGTCTCGCCTTGATTATCTTCTGGTAGGCGAGACTCAGGTCGTACTCGACCCTGTGGAATTGCACGACACCTTCGGGCATGTCGTAGGTGACGAAGCACGCCGTGTTAAACCCATCCCTCGGCTGGCCCACGCTGCCGACGTTCACGAGGTATCTCGCGTCTTTCGCGAGACTGAAGTCTCCGGGGAGGGTCACCTTGCACGTTGCGCCTTCCTTGGTGAAGAAAAGCGCGAAATGAGAATGTCCGATGAAGCAGACTTGCTCCTGGAAGGCGTCGAACTCGCCCGCGGCCTCGTGCGGCTCGAATACGTAGTTCCATTGGGCCGGCTCGGACGGGGTCGCGTGGACAAGGAAGGCGCCGTCGATGGAACCGGTGAGCGGGAGGCCCTTCAGAAACTCTTTACAGTCCGGCTTGAGCACTCCCATGGTCCAGAGAATGGCCGCCCTCGCGTACGAGTTGAAGAACTCGATGCTGGTTCCGCCCACGGCCGCGTGGTCGTGGTTTCCGCACAAGACCACCTGCGCCTTCTCCCGCACCAGCTCGGTGCATTCGTTCGGGTTGGCGCCGTAGCCCACCGTGTCGCCCAGGCACACCAGCTTGTCCGCGCCCAGCGACTCGATTTTCTTCAGGACTGCCTGGAGCGCCTCCAGATTGGCGTGTATGTCCGATATTATCGCAAATCTCATGTCGCCCCGGCATCGGCTTGAATCGCGTCTCTGCCGCTGCCTCAACCCTCCCTGGAGAGCTCGGCCCCCCTGTGCTTCCTGGCGACCGCGTCCAGAATCCCGTTGACGAACCGGCCGGAGGACTCGTCTCCGTACTTCTTTGCCAGCTCGATTGCCTCGTCTATGGCCACCCTCGGAGGCACGTCCGCGGAGAAGAGCATCTCGGCCACCGCGAGCCGCAGAATGTTCCTGTCGGTGACGGCCATTCTCTCGATACGCCAGTGCTTGGAAACGTCAGAGATCGCCGCGTCTATCTCTTTCCCGTGCTCCTTGATATTCCCTATCACGAACGCGGCGTAAGCGGACACCTGCTCGGCCGGCCTTGTCTCCGCGACGACCTGTCCGAGTGAAGCCTGCATGTCGAACTCCCCTATCTCAGACTGGTAGAGAACCCTCAGCACTAATTCTCTGGCTTCTCTGCGCTTCATCGGACCTATCGCTTCTCCGGCGCTCGAGCGCGCCCTTGGATCACAGTCGCTTGCTTGTTACCTCACGGCGCCCGCCCGTGTCACGACCTCAACCCGACACTCATAACCTACCCCGCGGATTCAGTCAAGGATTGCGTTGACTCGTGACGGGCCCCGACATCCGAGAGGACCTCCCGAGGTCACAAAATGAAGTTGCGAATGCTGGCGGCCCGAGCCGGTGCGCAAATCGTGACGTAGGCTTGGCGTCGGCCCCTGCGGGCGCCGCTCTCTGCGGCCACGGGCGGCCGTTGGCCGCGAGCACAGGTCCGTGCAGGGCCGCCGGCACACGCGAGCGTCGGCCGGGAGCACAGGTTCGTGCAGGGCCGCCGGCACACGCGAGCGTCGGCCGCAGTCAGCCATCCCCGTTCGCCGCGGCCACCCGCGCGCGCGTCTTCATTCCGGGGCTACTTCGTGGCCTCGTAGAGGCTCGCCATCTCTATCGCCGAGATGGCCGCGTCCCATCCCTTGTTTCCGGCCTTCGCGCCGGCGCGCTCTATGGCCTGCTCCAGGTTGTCCGCCGTGATGACCCCGAATATGACCGGCACTCCCGTCTCCATCGAGACGGCGGCCACTCCCTTTGCGGCCTCGGACGCCACGAACTCGAAGTGCGGGGTGTCGCCGCGCAGTATGGCGCCGATCGCTATGACCGCGTGGTAGCGGCTCTTGTCCTTCCGCGAAGCCAGCCGCCGCGCCATCGCCGGTATCTCGAACGACCCGGGAACGTAGTAGATGTCCACGGCCTTGTCGCTGCAACCGTGCCTGGTAAGGCAGTCCATCGCGCCCTCGACGAGCTTCGCAGAGATGAACTCATTGAACCTGCTTACCACGAGCGCGAAGCGCCTGCCGGTCGCGTCGAGCTGTCCCTTGAAAACGTTGGGTGTCATTACGGCTCCTCCTCTCCCGTTCAATTGTCCTTCGAGGACGAAGGACACGAATCCAGTCCCAGTATGTGCCCCAGTTTCTCTCTCTTAGTTGTGAGGTAACCCAGGTTCGCCGGGTGCACGCCGACCTCGATGGGCACTCGCTCCGTTATCCTGAGGCCGTACGCCTCCAGGCCGACCACCTTCCTCGGGTTGTTCGTGAGCAATCGAATCTCCTTAAGTCCCAGGTCCGCCAGGATCTGGGCGCCTATTCCGTAATCCCTCAGGTCGGCAGGGAACCCCAGCTCCTCGTTCGCCTCGACGGTGTCGGCGCCCCTGTCCTGAAGCTCGTAGGCTCTGAGCTTGTTCGCCAGGCCGATGCCCCTGCCCTCTTGCCGCATGTACAGAAAGACGCCGCGTCCCTCCTTCTGAATCATCTCCAGCGCCTTCTCCATCTGTGAGCCGCAGTCGCACCTGAGCGAGTGGAACACGTCGCCGGTCAGGCACTGCGAGTGCACCCTTACCAGCACGCTTCCGCCGCTCCGCACGTCTCCCTTCACCAGGGCCACGTGGTGGTCCATTTCGGGCACGCTCTCGTACAGGATGAGGTCGAACTCTCCGCGCGGGGTGGGCAGCTTCGTCCTGGCCACGGCCCTCACGAGCTTCTCCGTCCTCCTCCTGTACTCTATCAGGTCCCTTATGGTCACTATCCTAAGATTGAACTTGCCGGCCATTTCCACGAGCTGCGGCATCCGGGCCATCTGGCCGTCTTCGTCCATGATTTCGCAGAGCACGCCCGCCGGGAACAACCCCGCCAGCCGCATCAGGTCTATCACCGCCTCCGTGTGGCCGGCCCTGCGCAGCACACCGCCCTCGGCGGCCCTGAGCGGAAATATGTGACCCGGTCTGGCCAGGTCCTCCGGCTTGGACTGCCGGTCTATTAGAACCTTGACCGTGTGCGCCCTGTCGAACGCGGAGATGCCGGTGGTTGTGTTGGCGATGGCGTCCACCGACACCGTGAACGGAGTGCCCATCTTCGCGGTGTTCTCGGCCACCATCGGCCCCAGTCCGAGCTCATCCAGCCTCTCCGCCGTCATGGGAACGCAGATGAGTCCCCTGGCGTGCTTGGCGAGGAAGTTGATGGCAGCGGGCGTCACCTTCTCCGCGGCAAACACCAGGTCGCCCTCGTTTTCCCTGTCCTCGTCGTCCACGACGATTACCATCCGGCCCGCCTTGACGTCGTCTATCGCCTCTCCTATGCCGGCGAAGGCCGAGCCTGAGCCGATTTCCTGACTGTGTTTCATCACGACCACTTCTCCTTCAGAAAGTCCATCGTGAGGCCCTTTCCGGAGTCGTCTTTTCGTGCCCCCGCCTCTCCCGTGAGAAGCCTCTCCAGATACCTCGCGATTATGTCCACCTCTACGTTGACCCTCGTGCCCGCGGCGTAGACGCCGCTTATGGTGTTCTCCAACGTGAACGGTATGAGCGATATCTCGAACTC
>JAFGJU010000013.1 GCA_016928935.1 Candidatus Eiseniibacteriota bacterium
ACGATCGTGCGGTGGCCTCGCTCGGCGTCCACCATTATGAAGGCGAACTGCGACGCGGCACCCTTCTCGCACACCACTCTTGTGACGTCGACGCCCTCTTTCTCAAGCTCTCTCAGCATGAACTTGCCGAACTCGTCGTCTCCGACCTTGCCCAAGTACAGAGGCTTCATCCCCAACCTCCGGACGGTGACCAGGGCCGTCGCAACG
Source organism: Candidatus Eiseniibacteriota bacterium (assembly GCA_016928935.1). Taxonomy (GTDB): domain Bacteria; phylum Eisenbacteria; class RBG-16-71-46; order JAFGJU01; family JAFGJU01; genus JAFGJU01. Next base: position 208 of record JAFGJU010000013.1, read on the forward strand.
GGCCCCCCTCCCTGCACGGAGAGGCGGTCGGCTTCCAGCTTGGTGTCCAGCTCGGGCAGGCGGGGTACGACGGCCAAATAGTCAGTGGCTGTGTAGCCGAGGCCCACGACGTCGAACCGCGGTCTCTCGGCCGAGCTTTGAGCGGCGGTCATGTGTGAATCCTTTCCGGGGGCGTCAGTACGAATACTACACGACCGACGGGCCTGGTGCAAACCCGCACGGGTCGCCGCGGGTCCGCCTGAGGCCGCAATTGCGCCGATTGACTGCAGGGTGACGCGGTGTTAAACTGTCGCCGACAGTGGCCACGACAGGGACCGACTTTACCGGAAGGGTTTACAGATGCGAATAGCGAAATCCGTTTCTGCGCTCATCCTGCTCGCCGCCGGGGCCGTCTGGCTGGTGGCCGGCGCCCCCCGCACCGACGTCGCAACGGCGGAGCGGTCGGAGGAAGCGGCGAGGCGGAACGTCGCCTACCTCGTGGAGGTCAGCGGAGTCATAAACCCCGCCTCCTCCGCGTTCATCGTTCAGTCGGTGGAGAAGGCCAATCAGACGGAGGCGGAATGCGTGATCATCCGCCTGGACACGCCGGGCGGCCTTCTTGAATCCACGAGACAGATAGTCAAGGCCATCCTCGCCTCCGAGGTGCCGGTGGTCGTGTACGTGGCCCCGTCCGGGTCACGCGCGGCGTCCGCCGGTGTCTTCATCTCTCTGGCCTGCCACGTGGTGGCCATGGCGCCCGGCACTAACATCGGAGCGGCCCATCCGGTCGGGCTTGGAGGAGAGCAGCCCGACACCACGATGACCGACAAGATCGTCAACGACTCGGCCGCCTACATAAAGTCCATCGCCAGACATCGGGGCAGGAACGAGAAGTGGGCGGAGGACGCGGTCAGGAAGAGCGTGTCCGTCACTGAGACGGAGGCCGTCAGGCTGAACGTGGCCGACCTCGTCTGCGGAAGCGTGACCGAGCTTTTGGACGAGCTGGACGGCCGTGAGGTCAAGCTCCCGTCCGGGCCGAGGGAGCTCGACACCGAAGACGCGGACGTGGAAGAGCTCACGATGAACCTGAGGTTCCGGATCTTGAACGTCATCTCGGACCCCAACATCGCGTACATACTCCTCATCCTCGGAATCTACGGGATATTCTTCGAGCTGTCCAACCCCGGCAGCATACTGCCTGGCGTGCTGGGCGGCATCTTCATTTTGCTGTCGCTGTACGCGCTCCAGACCCTGCCGGTCAACTACGCGGGCCTCCTGCTCATCCTGCTTGCCATCATACTGTTTATCGCCGAGATAAAGATCACAAGCTACGGTCTTCTCACCGTGGGAGGAGTAATCTGCATGGCCCTGGGCTCCATGATGCTTCTGGAATCTCCCGAACCTTACGCCAAGATCTCCTGGCAGATAATCGTTGCCGCCACGGCTTCGACCACGGCGTTCTTCATGTTCGCGGTGGCCAAGGGCATGCTGGCGCAGCGGCTGAAGCCGACCACGGGGAAGCGCGGCCTCGTGGGTGAGGTCGGAAGGGTCAGGGGAAGGTCCGAGATCGGCTGGAAGGTGTTCGTCCACGGCGAGCTCTGGGACGCAGAGGGACCCGAAACGCTCGAAGTTGGCGACGCAGTCAGAGTCAAGGGAATGGAGGGCTTCAGGTTGATAGTCGAGAAGTACACTGAGTGAGCCAAACGCGGCCGGGAAGGGTGGGTCGGCCGACGTGGCAGGGCCGACGACTGAGACTTTCTGCCGCACCGCAGACACAAGGAGGTTGCCATGGCAGTCAGCACCACACTGATAATCATCCTGCTCATAATCATTCTGAGTGCGGTCAAGATCCTGAGGGAGTACGAGAGGGGCGTCGTGTTCAGGCTGGGCAGGCTGGTGGGCGCCCGCGGACCAGGCATCTTCGTGCTGATACCCATAGTCGACCGGATGGTCAAAGTGAGCCTCCGCACGGTGGTCATGGACGTCCCTTCGCAGGACGTCATAACCAGGGACAACGTGTCCATAAAGGTCAACGCCGTTGTCTACTTTAGGGTCATGTATCCGGAGAAGGCCATCGTTGAGGTGGAGAACTATCTCTTCGCCACGTCGCAGCTCGCGCAGACCACGCTGAGGAGCGTAATCGGCCAGGCCGATCTGGACCACCTGCTGTCGGACAGGGAGCGCATCAACACCCAGCTCCAGACCATCCTGGACAGGCACACCGACGCGTGGGGCATCAAGGTCTCTTCGGTCGAAGTGAAGCACGTGGACCTGCCTCAGGAAATGCAGCGCTCCATGGCCAAGCAGGCCGAGGCCGAGCGAGAGAGAAGGGCCAAGGTCATCAACGCGGAGGGCGAGTACCAGGCGGCGCAGAAGTTGGCGGACGCGGCCAAGATAATCTCCGAGTTCCCTTACGCCCTCCAGCTCAGGTATCTCCAGACTCTGCGGGAGGTGGCGTCCGAGAACAACTCCACCACCATATTCCCGGTGCCGATAGACCTGTTCGAGCCGTTCCTCAAGAAGGCCAAGGCGGCCCTGGGAGGCGCGGCGGAATAGGGGCGCGGCTGCCGCGCGAAGCCGCAGCGGACCACGCGACTGGAAACGAAGAGAGGCCGGTTCATCGCCGGCCTCTCGCGTCATTTCGTCCTTCGGCGGGCGCGGAACGGCCCGCGTCCTACCCGGGCCCGAGGTGTCCTCAATATCCCAGCTCCTCGGGCACGAGCACGACGGTTATGTCGCTCCTGCGCGGCTTGCGGGATATTATCGTGGTGACCCGGCAGATGTTGTCGGGCGCGGAACAATCCTCACAGTGGCCACTCTCCGCGCAGGGCACTTTGAGGTTCAACCGCTTCGCGTTGAGCGGCGCCGCCACGTTCCTGATTCGCTGAATGGCCGAGTCCAGGTCGGGCACTATCTTGTTGCGGCCCGCGACGACTATCACCTTGTCCGGCCCGAATATCATCGCCGCCACCCTGTTTCCGACTCCGTCGACGTTCACGAGGTCGCCGTCCGACGTTATTGCGTTGGAGCTGGTGAGAAAGACGTCGCACGTAAGATGAGCCTTACGGTAGTCGAAGTCCTTGGGCCCAAACTGCTGCGGCCCCCAGCCCTCGTAGACCGTGTGCCCGCGGGCCAGAAGCGCCTCCACGATTCCCAGCTCGCGCACCGTCACCGAACCGCCTACGCCGACCCGGGCCCCCTCCGGCACCAGGCCGAGCACCTTCGACGTGGCCTCTTCCCGGCCGGAGACCGCAAGAGCCTTGAAGCCGCGGTCTTCCAGCGCGGCGACCGTTCTCTCGACGACGCTCTTCAGATAGGATTTCACCGTCTCATCCACCAGACACCTCGCTGCGACCTGCCAACACCCGCCGCTGTCGCGCTCAACGCCCCTGCGGCGTCCAGCTAAAACGCACCCCGGGAATCACGCTGCCCCAACCGGTGAAAGACCCAGCGCCACCTCCGCTATCTGGACCGCGTTCAGGGCCGCACCCTTTCTCAGGTTGTCGGAAACAACCCACATGGCTATCCCGTGCCCCTCCGGATATGCGTCCCGCACTCTGCTCACGAACACCTCATCTCTGCCCTCGGCAGAGACCGGAGTTGCGTACGACGCGGCGTCCTCGCCCTCGACGAGACGCACGCCGGGAGCCGACCGCAGAACCTGCTTCACCTGAGCCGCGGACGTCTCTTCTTTCGTCACGGCCACGACCGCCTCGCTGTGGCAACGGAACACCGGCACGCGCACCGCAGTGACGTTCATCTCCAGGGCCTCATCCTTCAGGAAGCGCCGAGTCTCGTACACGACCTTTCTTTCCTCCACGTTGAGCCCGTCGTCACCAAAATCCCCGACGTGCGGGAACAGGTTGAAAGCTATCTGGTGGGGATACACCGACTTCTCCAGAGCCGCGCCGTCCACGAACGACCGCGCCTGCTGCGACAGCTCCTGAATGGCCCTGCCACCCGTGCCGGATACCGACTGGTACGTGGCCACGCAAAGCTGCCTCAAGCCCCAGAGCCGCTGAAGCGGCGCCACTGCCAGCACGAGCTGCACGGTGGAGCAGTTGGGATTGGCCACGATGCCCGTCCTGCCGACGACCTCGCTTCCGTTGAGCTCGGGTATCACGAGGGGTATGTTCCTGTCCTGCCTGAAGGCGCTGCTGTTGTCCACGACCAGGGCGCCGTTCGCGGCGCACAGAGGGGCGAATTCCTTGCTGACCGCCCCGCCGGCCGAGAAAAAGGCGACTTCCGTCCCTGCGACCGCGGAGGCCTCGAGCGGCCGCACGGGCACCCTCGCTCCCCTGAACTGCAGAAACCTGCCCTCTGCCCTTCGCGAGGCAAAGAGCTCGAGCTTCCCCACGGGGAACGCCCGCTGCTCCAGCGTTTCGATGAGCTCACGGCCCACGGCCCCGGTGGCTCCCACTATGGCCGTCCTGTATTCCTTCATGTGTCGAACAGAGGCTCCTTCCGGGGACTCTGCGGAGCGGGCGCCCGCCCGCCTCTACAGCGACTCGTCCAGCGCAAGGCCGCGGAAACCGGTCGCCGGGTCTTCCTGCCGCTCGACCCTCGCAGCGCTGACGTAGAGCGCGAGTTCGATGGTCACCGTAACGGTGCCGGAGAAAAGGTGTCCGCCGGTCACGCGGAAATCTGGCCCCGCTATCAGGGCATGGACATGAACCCAGGGCGCTTTCTCGAAATGAGACACGTTCCCGGCCAGGCTCAGCACCTCGTATTCTCCCGCCAGTGTCCTCCTGACGTAGCTCTTCTTCTCACGCTCGAAATACCCGAGCGTGATGTCCTTGGCCGCGCCGATGCCCTGCAAGGCCGCACTCCCGAACCCACGACTCTGTGCGAACGACGAGAGCGCGGATACGATCTCTTCTCCCGGCTCCAACCGGACGACGTATCCGAAGTCTGTCTTGGAGAACTTCATGACGCCTCCTCTCTGAGCGGTTTCTTTCTAGGACTCACTTTACCCTTTTGGCAACACCGGTGTCAATTCCCATGCTGGCGGCGGTGCTCAGCGAGGCCGGCACGAAATGGACTGAGAACCCCTGTCGCGGAACTTCTCAGTCTGGTATACTGTCGGCGCTGTCGCCCGGCGCCGTTGGTGTCCGACGCTCTCCGGACACAGCAACCGAACGACGAGCGAGGGCACGGCGGCGCGCGGCCTCGCCGGGTGAGGCAGTTCGATAGCGGCGCGCTCAGTTCGGAGAACACCGTGCCCGGGGCTGTTCATCCGTGATAGTGCGCAAACAGCAGTGGAAGGAAGATGCGGGTTTGTCTGGACGGGAGGCCGGTTCAGCCGGGCTTCAAGCGCCATAAGAATCGAGGCATCGGACGGTACGCTGAGAACTTGCTCAGTCGCCTGCCCACGCTGGCCCCTCAAGTTCGGTTCTCAATAGTCTTCGACAAGAACAAGCCGATTGACGGACGCTTCCGAGCGTCAAACGTCGACTACCTCATTCATTCAGTGCCCGGCCTTCTCTCGTTGAACCATCCGATCATCGACACGTTCGCCTACTTGCCGCTGACCCTGCGGAAGAACCCGGCGGACGTGACTCATTTCTTCTCTCATCTCGACGCACCGTGGTCCGGACTGCCCGGCAGGGCGACGGTCGTCACCGTTCACGACACGATCCCGCTGGTGTTCCCCCGGCTCTACCGTACGAACAGCACCATTCTTCGCCGCGCGTACTACCGGATTCTCAAGAGCATCGTCGGGCGCGCGCGCGCCGTGCTCACCGATTCTGAATGTTCAAAGCGGGACGCGGTCACCTATCTGTGCGCTGCCGAGGAGACTGTTCACGTCGTCTACCTGGGCGTTGACCCGATTTTCGAACGAGTCGCAGACCCGGAGCAGCTGGCCGCGATCCGGCACGAGCACAACCTCGCCCGCCCGTTCATCTTCTACCTGGGAGGCATCGACCCGAGGAAGAACGTGAGCCGACTGATTTCGGCATACGCCAGGCTGACGAGGAATTCCACACTCCCCCACGACCTCGTCATCGCGGGGGACGTTCAGAGCGAACCAGAATTCCCTGAACTCGAGCGGCAAGTTCGGGCCGAGGGCATACGGGACCGAGTGAGACTGCTCGGTTTTGTCCCGACGGAAGAGTGCCCGGCACTCTATTCCGCCTCGGACTGTTTTGTGTTTCCCTCGCTCTACGAAGGCTTCGGTCTACCGGTTCTGGAGGCGATGGCGTGCGGCACCGCGGTCATTTCATCCGACCGGTCCTCTCTGCCGGAAATTGTCGGAGACAGCGGTCTCACAGTGGATTGCGAGGACGTAGATGCCGTGGCTTCGGCGATGGCCGCCGTGCTGGGCAACGAGTCTCTCCGCCGCGACCTCGCGGAGCGGGGCGTGAAACGGGCAAGGCTGTTTTCCTGGGACAAGACTGCTTCGCAGACACTTGCCGTGTATGAGGAAGTCGCCCGAGCGGGAAGGTAATCGGTCGATCGAGCGTTACCGCGGGCCGCCGGCCCGGCAGACTGCCCAAGTGTCACACCGCTAGTCACCCGAGGGCGCCTCTATGATCAGCCCGAAGGACGTCAGAACGTGGATGCTCCTCGAGCTCAGCACGAGCTTGAGGTGGGGCTCCTGGCTGTAGGGTGGTCTGTCCACCACCTTGTCACACGGCAGGTCGCCCCGTGTGAAGTCCAAATCCACGGCGTATCCCAATTGACCCAGTCGCTTCGCAATTCTCTCCAGGTCCCTGCGCCGGAACAACACGGTGGGGCCGCGCCTCAGAGTCAAGAAGTTCCAACGTGCGTTAAACTCCGTCGTGTGGACGGCCACGCCGCCCCGTCTGAGATACTTCAAGGACTCGAGAATGAACTTCTCTCCCAACGCCATGGTCCCGAGGTGTTCCAGTGAACACGAGGACCATATGAAGTCGAACGTTCCCAACCCATCGGGCAGCTCCCGCATGTCGAGGAAGCGGAATGTGACTCTCTGCCGAAACGCGTCCGCGTCGCAAATCCCCCTCCGGTTCAGCGCTTCCAGGGACGCGGCGTGCTGTTGCGTGTCGACCCACATGGCCTTGTCCACCTTATCCGTGTCAAGGTCCGTGGCCACTATCTCGCACCCGAAAGCGGCGAACATCGCAGAGAGCGGCTCTTCGCCGACCGCAAACCCCAGCCCCCGACGCCCGGGCCTCAACATGCCGCGCTCCTGAAGCGCCTGCGCTATGTAGCAATATTCCCACACTTTCCTGTGCATCCTCATGGGGCGCTCACGGAGGCGGGCGCACCATGCCTGAAACGTCTCAGACTGCAACTGTGCCTGCGTACACTGACACGAGCGCAGCCTGCCGTCATGTTCATGTTTCTCGGCTATCCGTCGAACGTCCTGGAGTCGTCTCGGAGAACGCGCCATGGCACTCCTCTTGCCCGATGTGAAGCCCGGCACTTCGCGAGGCGGCCGGCCGTCCTGACTGCGTCGATACCGCTGTCCGGTCTGCCAGCGCCCTCAACCGGCGCTCCTGCCGAGTATGATATGGCAGACTCACGCTCTCATCAACGTTCAAATGCCGGCGTGCCCCCGCCCCGGCAGCGCGCGCCGCGGACACCGCCCGCACCACAGCCCGATTGACGCCTGCGGCCGGACGCCCGCGGAACAAGGGGTTTATTGACCCGAACGGAAAGTGCTACAATCCGCGCACACCGGCCTGTGCCGACTCGCCGAAGCGCGGGGGCGTCTCGCGTGACGGGCCCGGAAGACGGCACCCACGCGCGACGCCGCGGGGCAGAGAGGGGGCGCGGGCGCTCCGGGAGGCGCGAGCCGATTTGCGCCGGTGACGGGTCAGCGGAGGGCCAACGGATGAGAATCGGTATTGACGCTCGCTGGATTTTTCGCGAGCTCAGCGGCATCGGCATCTACACTCGGGAGATGATACGTTGTCTGGCGGACATCGACCGCGAGAACGAGTACGTGCTCTTCTTCGACCGTCCGGAGGCGCTCGAGGAAACATGTCGCCTGGCACAGCTCAGCAAGGCCCCCAATTTCAGCCCCCTGCTGCTCGCGTACGGACCGTTTTCGCTTCGGGGCCAGCTCGTCCAGCCGACTGTGTTCCGGAAGCTGCGTCTGGACGTCTTCCACTCTCCCAACTACATGGTACCCCTGCGGGCCTTCCCAAAAGGTCGAGCCGGAAGGACGACCTGTGTGGTGAACGTCCACGACGTAATTCCTCTTCTCTTTCGCAATCGCCTCTCGAGGTCGAAGAAGGCGCGTCTGTTCCCGCTGTACCGCAGAATAATGCTGGAGGTGGGACGGCGTGCGGACCTGATCATCACCGGCAGCACGTGCAGTCGCACCGACGTCCTCCGCGAACTGAGGATCAAGGACCCGGGCAGGGTGATAGTGATACCGGACGGTGTTGACCCGCGTTTCGCGCCGTCGTCGGTGGAGCCCCGCACGGGTGACATCACGATTCTGTATGTCGGGCGACTGGACCCGTACAAGAACGTTCCCAGGCTGGTGGAAGCGTTCTCCACAGTCCGAAAAGGCTCCGCCCCGGGTGCCAGGCTCAAGATCGTCGGGCCGAAGGACGAGCGCTACCCGGAGGCGGCTCTTCTGGCCGAGTCGCTGGGTGTCGCCCCTTTCGTGGAGTGGGTCGGCTACGTGGGAGACGAGGATCTCGTGCGAGCCTACCAGCAGGCCGCGGTGCTGGTTCTGCCGTCTCACTACGAGGGATTCGGCCTGCCGGCGCTGGAGGCCATGGCCTGCGGGACACCGGTGATCTGCAGTAATTCCTCTTCGCTGCCCGAGGTCGTGGGAGACGCGGCGCTTCTGGTCGACCCGGACAACACCGATGAACTCGTGACCGCGATCGCAAGAGTCTTGTCTGACCAGACCCTGCGTTCGGACCTGCGCGAAAAGGGGCTGCGGCGGGCGGCTCGGTTCAGCTGGCGGCACACGGCGGCGCTCACCCTCGACGCCTATCGGTCGTCCCTCAGTCGCGGAGCCGGGGAGGGTGAACTCCGAGGCGCCCGCAGTGGGCACGGAGCGGGTGACGCAGCATAGCTTCCTTGCGCCCGAGGCACGCCGTCAAGCACTTCTCCCGTGTTGCAGTCCACCCCGGCGACCGGAATGCGCTCGCTCAACCCGCTCTCCCGACTGCCGCCCTTATCATCTCCTTGTTGACTCCGCCCGTCAGAAACAAGACGACAACGTATGCGACGACCCCGGCCGCCACCCGAATGACCAGGCCGGCGCCCCCGAGAGCCAACACTGCGGCAGTCATCACCAGGCCGGCGAAGCCGGCCTTGAAGACGGAGCTCAGTCTCGGCGTCCAACCCACGTGCCTTCTGACGATCACGTATACCGCGCCGCACGCCCACGCTTCGGTCACCGCGGTGATTACCGCAGCCGCGTAGTAGGAGTACATCGGAATAAACGCGAGGTTCAACCCAACGTTGACTATTACGCTTATCAGGTAGACCTTGACCAGGCGCCTCTGGAGGTTGGCGGCGATAATCACATTCACCGCGAGCATGCTCAGATAGATGAGCGCCATCGCGAACACGAGTATCCGTAGAAGCGGAACCGACAGCGCGAACTCGGCACCGGCAAAGACCCTGACGAGGTCCGGAGCGAGAACAAACACCCCGAATGCCAACGGAACGGCCATCAGGGCAAGGAAGTCGAAGGCCCTCTGAATGCCCCCAAACAGCCGCTCGTCGCGGTCCGCCAGGTACTTGGAGATGACCGGCAGGATGGAACCCACGAACATCGCCGGCAGAGAGATCAGAATCTCCAGTATCTTGTACGGCACCCCGTAGATGCCCACTTCCCAGGGACCCCATACTAACGACAGGATGATGTGGTCTATCTTGAAGTAGACCACGCCGAGCAGGAAGATCACGCCAAACGGCAATATCTCCGGAATCAGACGGCGCCAGTACCGCCAGTCGAATAGAACCCGGATTCTGATGAGCGGCCGTGCCAGGACGACCGCCAGCACAAACGCCGCCAGGTTGCCCAGGCTGTTCACCGCTATGACGGCAAGAAAGCCGAGGCGCGCCTTGATACAATAGACCACCAGCGCCAGGATCAATGCCTTCCCGAAGGTGTCGACGATCACGGCCCTGTCCATCTTCAGGTCGGCCTGAAAGACAGCGGCCAGCGTTTGGTTCAAGAGGATGAAGAACGACGCAAAAGCGGCCACGGCAATCCCGACCTTGACGTCGTAGCTGTACTGGGGAATCAGAAAACCGACGAGCGGCGCCAGGGTCAGAACGCCGAGCGCCAAGACAATCCGGAGCGCAAACGCGTTGCCGAATATTTCCTCTCTGCGTTCGGGAGTCTTGGCGATGTCCCTGACCACGATGGAGAAGATGCCGAAATCAGCGACGATGGCAAAGAACCCGAGAAAAGCGAACACGACGGTGTACTGGCCGTAACCCGACACGCCAAGGTGGCGAGTCAGAAGGCCGAGCATGACTATCCCGATGGCGGTGGTGATCGCCCTGCCGACGAATTGCACTGCCGTGTTATAGGCGACGCGAGAAGTGAGGCTTCTTCCGGAGTTCAGTAGCTGTTCTCTCCCTTGAGGACGGCCCAGACTGTCATCAGAAGTATCCTGATGTCCAACACGAGCGACCAGTTTTCAACGTAGTATAGGTCGTACCGGGTCCTCTCCTCGATCGGAGCGTTGCCCCGCAAGCCGTGAACCTGCGCCCACCCGGTCATGCCCGACTTGACTCTGTGCCGCTCGAGATACTTGGGAATCCTGGCTGTGAATCGCTCGACAAAGTACTGCCTCTCCGGACGCGGGCCGACCAGGCTCATGTCTCCGCGCAGGACGTTCCACATCTGCGGAAACTCGTCCATGCTCGTCTTTCGCAGTACCCTGCCCACCCGGGTGACCCGCGGGTCTCCCTTGACCGCCCAGACCGGACCGCTCTTACTCTCCGCGTCCGTGGTCATCGTCCGAAACTTGAGCAGTTGAAACCGGCGCCCGTCCATGCCTATGCGCTCCTGTCTATACATGACGCTGCCTCCGGAATCCAGGAGCACGGCCAGACCGATGACGAGGAACAGCGGCCACAGAAGAAGCAGCGCAATCGAGGAGAGGAGGACGTCAAACGCGCGCTTGAAGACGTGGTTCCAGCCCGTGATTGCCACGTCCTTGACCTTGAGGACCGGAATCCCCTCCAGGTCTTCCACGCGAACACGACTGGTCATGATGTCCAGAAGACTGGGAACGAGGTAGAAATCCACGTTGAGCCCCGTGCATTCGTTGAGAAGCGCAAACAACCTGGGCATCTCGGCGTCGTCCGGGACAAGGAAAAAAGTCCAGATTTCCCCGCCCGCCGCCACGGCGGCGACGTCTTCGAGCTCTCCCAGGGAGGGCAGCTTCTCGCGCAGGAACTCGTTCCCGCCGAAGTGTCCCACGAACTGAAAGCCCAGCCCGGGGCGCCGGTCCACGTTCTTGAGAAGATGCTCGCCCCACCTGCTGGAACCGACGATCGCGGCCTTGAGCAGCCTCCTACCCCCTCTGTGTAGATGCCTCTCGTAGTGGATCAGAGCGACCCTGCCCGCACCCAGCAGTACGATGCTCAACGCCCAGATCAGTACGAAGACCAACCTCGAATAGGAGAAGCCTCGGTAGAAGAAAGCTCCCGTCAGGACCACGAGCATCCCGAGCGAAACGCATCCCGCGACGCGGTAGAGCTCGTCCACCCTGCTCGCGTTTCTCCTTGCCCCATACATATGGAGCGTCCTGAAGATGACCACCCACACCACCATCACGAACCACGAGCTGACCAGGTAGACGGCGAACGGGGGAAATCCCTTGACCACCGGCACCATAGACGTCAGCGGGGAGTAGAAGCGAAGCCAATACGACAGGAGGAACGAAACCTCGATTCCCACAAGGTCCGTGACCACCTGCAGCAGTGGAATCAGAAGTTCACCCCTGACTCGATGCGACCCCATCTTCGGCCCTCGACGAGAGTTGTCTGTCCACCAATTCCTTCATCTTGCTCTTGAACACCGCCCGGTCAAACTGCAGAGCGTGCCTCCGGATGGCCTCCGGGTCAAACTCCAGAGTGCGGAACCTGTGAACTGCCTCGACCAGCTGCGCCGGCGTTTGTTCCCTGAAGAATACGCCCGTATGCCCGGCCGCTCCCGCACGTCCCCCGGGTCTTGTGTGTCCCCCCTCTCCGGCGTCGTCATGCTCCGACGCCCACACCCCTCTCACCGTCTCGAGCGCCCCACCCCTACCCAGGGCTATGACTGGCTTGCCGAAACACTGAGCCTCCACTGGCACTATGCCGAAGTCCTCTTCTCCGGGAAAGACCAGGGCTCGGCAGTTCGCGTAGTATTCCCAGAGCCTGGCCGGCTCCACCCATCCCAAGAACTCGACGTTGCGTCCCGCCGCCCTCTTCAATCTCTTCTCTTCCTGACCAGTTCCGATTATGACCAGCCTCTCGCCCAACTGATTGAATGCCTCTATCGCGAGGCCTATCCGCTTGTAAGGGGCAAACGCCGAGACTATCAAGAAATACCCGACGTCCTTGGAGGACAGCCAGGTGCTGTTCGTGTCCACGGGAGGAAAGACAACATCCGCACGTCTGCGATAGTAGCGCCATATTCTCCTGCGAACGTTCTCGGAATTGGCCGCAAACGCGTCCACTCTCTGCGAGCTGGCCACGTCCCACATCCTCAGGTAATTGGCCAGAAGCGAAACCGCCGACCTCGCGGGCCTGCTCAGCCGGTCGCCGCCGAAGTACTCATCGTACATCGCCCACACATAACGCATGGGGGTATGGCAGTAGCACACGTGAGTCGCGGCCGCTCCGGGAATCACGCCCTTGGCCACGCAGTGGCTTGAGGAGACGACCAGGTCGAAAGACCGCAGGTCGAACTGCTCTATGGCCGCTGGGAACAGCGGGAGGAAGCTGCGGTACTTCTTCCGCCCGAACGGCAACCTCTGGACGAACGACGTGTGGATGTCCATCCTTTCGATTGTCTCCGACACCGACCCTCTTACGTGGACCAGAGTGAAGACCGTCGCCGATGGGAACAGCTCGCACAGCGCCTCCAGGCACTTCTCTCCGCCGCGCATCCCAGTCAGCCAATCATGAACCAGAGCGACTCTCAGAGACATGTTCAGCCTGTGTCCTGTACATTCGGCCGGCGCAGAGGGTCAGACCCACGGTCAGCCACAAAAGCATCGCGATTTCGGCGTCCCCGAAGTTCCATTCGAATAGACCGTTCACCTGAAAGCCGACGTAGGCGGCCAGGCCCCCCACAGCGGTGCTCTTGAGCAGCCATTCCCTCCCGGGGATCGAACGGGCGACGTTGAGCTCCGTCAGGAAAATCCTCACCGAGAGCGCCAGGAAGAAGATCAGCCCTGGAAGACCCAGCGTCGCCGCGAACATCACAAGATTGTTGTGCAGGTGCCCGTGCTTCTCCAGGGCCTCCGGAGGCCTGTACGGCTCGTACCACTCGGTCAGGTCCACGTCCCCCACGCCCGTCAGCGGATGGTCTCTCATGATCTCGAACCCCGCCCTCCACATCTGGACACGTTCCACGTTGTGCCTGTGGCGCGGGTTGAAGACGCTCGTTGCGCGCTCCCTGAAGGACGCCGGCGCCAGGAGAAGGAAAGCCGTGAGTCCGACCGCCAGCCCTGCCAGCAGGCCCGCGGCCAACCTTCTGCTCTGAAACACCGCAATGGTGAGTGTTCCCGCCAGAAACCCAAGCCACGAGCTGCGCGTGAACGTGAAAGTCAAGCAGGCCGCCACGAGAACGCCCGTCACCCAGGCGGTCAACTTCCAACGGGTCGGAGCTCCCGAAAACCCGAACGAGAAGGCCATCAACCCCATCATCATCAGGATTCCGCCGGAGGTCATGTAATGGTGGAGCAGGTAAAGCCGGCCCTCCAGTCCACCCGGTCCCGAGAAGTACTTCTGAATGCCGACGAGAGACAGGAGGACCATCGTCACCGAAAGAGCCCCGAGCAGGACCGAGAGAGGCCGTCTCTCGCTCACGTTCGCCACCACCAGGTAGACGATGGGAATGAGCAGAATCCGCTTCAAGAAGATTGGAAACATCTCCCTTGCGCCCGAGAACACCATGGTGCTGGCCCCCACGACCAGGTACGCCAGGAAGAAGAGGTCCAGTGGAGTCCGGGGGATCTCCGACTTCCTGTTCAAGATCATGACTAATGCCCAGCAGAAAAGGGCCAGGTAAAGGGCGGATTGTGCGACCGCTATGGAGAAGCAGCACCCTGCCGCGAAAATCAGTATGAGGACACTTAACAGTCTTCTCAGGGGCACTGCGTCAAGTCCCATGCCGAATACCAAACACGCGTCGCTTCCTGCAAGCGGCCCACCTGAACCCGGGGCGCCTCCGGGTCAGGCACGAAATATATTACACACGGCGGCTTCTTTCCAGCGTAGATTTGGCGCGCCGACGCGCCGAGACGCGTTGATCAAGGGAAATTGAGCGTCAGTCGCGGGGAGGAATGTCAAGACGGGACTCGGCCCGTGCACAGGTCGTGTAAGGCCCGCCGCACTCGCCTACCCGGTCGTCCTGCCGTCGCCGGCGACGACCCTCACCTTGTCCAGGATGTCCACTAGACTCCGCAGCAGCCGGCCCTCGTTCAGCGCGCGGGAGAACCCGTTCGTGGCTCCGGCCACCACTCGCACCGATTCCCGCTCGGGCCATTCGTTTCGCCTCGCCTGGAGCTGCTTCAGAAGCTCGAGGCAGGCCTTCTGGTCTTCCAGCTCCATACTGTCGATCGGGTCGAAGAAGATGGTCCCTCCGCCAAGAAGCGGCGCGTCCTGCCTGAGCGAGCGCGACGCCTGTCTCGTCAGCGTGCGCAGGATGCCGACGAAAGATGTGCGCATCAGGTCGTGCCTGCCCTCACAGTCGATCCGCGTGAAGAGGCCGCCCTGGGAGGGCCTGTCCCTGTGTATTCTGAGAGCGACACTCTCTCTGAACACTTTGTCTCCTCCGACTACCAGCACGTTCGCGCCCGAACCACGTGCGCGCCCCGCGGCCGGGGCTGGGTAGCGGAGCTCCTGTTCCCGCGCCTCGGCCTGGTCGACTTTTCCAATCAACCGCATCTGTCTCCTCCTTTCCTCACTTGACTGCCCCAGCGAGCTTGCCCGACCGTTGGCTAAACCAATGGATGACCTCGCTAGAGCACAACAGTGCTTCCAACAATCGAAACCGTTTCCAAGAGTATCAACGCGTCGCCCGAAAGCGAGCCGTCAGGCGGAGGTGGAGTGACGGGTGTGGGTTCGTCCGGGCTGCCGGGAGTGGCCGAGACAGCGCCGATCGTCCCCGACAGAGCCAGGAGCGTCAGAACGCTGAACACACACACAAACAGTAACCTAATGATGCCTTCGCACCTCATCTGTGAGTCCTCCTCTTCTAACGGCCGGGCAAGTGGGCCGGAACCTCAGTCGCACACTGCGTGCGTCCGCGAGAGGAACAAGTTGCGTGCCAGCTTCACTTCAAAACAGACATCGCAACTCATTTATCGACAAGAGATTGCGTCAGCTCGCGTGACGGCCGGTGCGAAGGGACAAGTCGGATGGATGGAAATTGGCGAGCGGGAAGGCCAGAGTGAGCCGACCGTACGGCCGAACGCGATGGGGGACATTCGATTAGTCAGTCTCGACAGAGCTGGCGAACGTTCAGCCGATACTGCCTGATCTTGTAGCGCACGCTCTGTTCGGAGATGCCAAGGTCCCTGGCGGCCCTGCTCCTGTTGCCGTTGTGCCTGACAAGGGCCTCGACAAGCATGCGCTTCTCCAGTTCGTCCTTGACGTCCTTAAGTCTTCTGCTGGAGGGTCTTCCGGGAACCGCCAAGCCGGCGGCCTTCTGCTTCAACTGGTCCGGCAGCAGGCTGAAGGGCACCTCCTGCCCCGGTTGGCACATCACGACGAAGCGCTCGACGCAGTTCTCCAGCTGCCTGACGTTACCCTCCCAGTCCGCCTCCACGAGGACTTTCATCAGCTCGGGCGTTATTCTTGGCGGGTCGGTGACATCGTTCAGGTCGCAGTATTTCTTGAGGAAGAACTTGACCAGGCGCGGGATGTCGCCCTTCCTCTGCCTGAGCGGTGGAATCTCTATGGGTATGCCCGATATCCTGTGGTAGAGGTCGGCCCTGAACCTGCCGCACGCGTATTCCTCGAGAAGGTTCTTGTTCGTGGCGCATATGATGCGCACGTCCACGCTTATGCTGTGCCTCCCGCCGATGCGCCTGAATTCCCTCTCCTGAAGGACCCGCAGGAGCTTCGCCTGCAGCTCGTGGCTCATGTCTCCGATCTCGTCCAGGAATATGGTGCCTCCGTCCGCCTGCTCGAAATAACCGCTCCTCTTGGACACTCCGGTGGCCACTCGGTCCTCTATGCCAAAGAGCTCCCCCTCGATGAGGTCTTTCGGAATCGTGACGCAGTCCACGGGCACGAAGGCGCCTTCCCTCCTGGGGCTGTTCGAGTGAATCGCTCTGGCCACGAGCTCCTTGCCGGTTCCGCTCTCGCCCACGATTAGCACCGTGGAGTTGGCCCTGGCCACCTTCTCTATGGCGGCGAACACCGCCCTCATCTCCGGGCTCTCGCCCACTATCTGGTCCACTCGGAACGTCGAGGCCACGTGTCTTCTGAGCTCAATGTTCTCGCGGTTCAAGAGCTCGTTCGCCCGCTCCAGCTCCTCCCTGAGCCGGCTGTTCTCAACGGCCACTCCTGCCAGGTCGGCAAACCCCTCCATGAAACCCGCCTGGCGCGGCCCGAACGCTCCGGGCATGCTCCTGTTGTCCAGGTAGATCGCACCCACGACCCTGCCGCGCGCCCTGAGCGGCACGCACAGCACGGAACGGATCTCGAGCCGGGCCACGCTCTTCACGTCCTTCAGGTCCGGGTCCTCGCATGCGTCGGCGGTGAGCAGCGAGGCGCCGCCGTGGGCCACCCTCCTCACCACTGTGCGGCTTATCTCAAAGGCGTCCTCTGCCGCGTCGTCCTCCAGCGAGCGGCTCAGCACCTTCTCCATCTCTCCGCTTTCCTGGTTGACCAGCGCGATGAGCCCTCTCTCGGCCCCGGTCTTTTCTATGGCCAGGTCCATTATCTTGTCCAGTACCGCCGAACACGGCAGAGCAGAGTTGACCAGCTCCGCCGCCTTGAAAAGAGTGGCTGCGTCGTCCGTGGAGGCATGCGAACCCGGTAGGGCCAGCATCTCCCTGTACGCGCCGGCCAGGGCGGACAGGCAGGACAGGCCCTCCAGCCCCGCTTCCATCCTTTCAAATATCAGAGAGGACTCCTCCAGGACTGAGCACGCCTCCCTGAGAGCGTCTGCCTTCTGCCCGGCCGCGTCCGTGGAGTGCAACTCGGCAGAGCGCACGACGAGGGCCCTGCCTAGGCAGAATAGACTGCGCGCCCTCTCGAGAGCGTCTCCCGCCCCTCCCAGGACGGAACACGAAGAGCGATAGCTCTCCAGCGCGTCGGCCAGCCGGCCGGACCTCTCCTCCACGATTCCGCGGACTCTCCTCAGAAGACCGGCGTAGAGCGGCAGCCGGGCCGTGTGCGCCTTCTCAATGCTTCCCAGCTCGAGGCTCGCCTCCTCCACTCTTCCCGCCGAGGCTAGAACCTCCGCGAGCAGAAGCCTGGCGGCCGTCTTTTCGGTGGAATCGTCCGTTGCCTTCCCGACGGCCGTTTCCGCCCATTGCGCCGCCTTCCCGAGGTCTCCGTTCCTGAGAAACACGTATCCCAACCCCGTGGCGCAATAAGCCACGCCGTTCGGGTCCCCTGACTTCTCCTTCATGGCCAGGGCCTCCACGTAGTATCTCTCAGCGTCTGCCACGTTGCCTCTCATACCATGGATTTCTCCTATGTTGCACGCGGTCACGGACCTGTCCATGTCGGGCGTGAATTCCACCGCGAGCCTGTAGCTCTCTTCATTATACCTCAGCGCCGGCCCCATTTCTCCTCTCAGACGGTAGAGCGCCGCCACGTTGAGCGCGGTGCGACCGCTTCCGGCCAGATCCCCGCACCTCTTGCGAAGCTCCACGCACTTGAGGTAGCTGTCCAGGGCCTCATCGAATTTGAGAAGCTCTCGCCTGGCCACACCCAGGTTGTGATAGCAGGTGGCCAGCAGCGTCAGGTCGCCGCCCGCCTCGGCCTTGAGACAGCCACTCTGTATGGCCGGCTCCGCCTCCTCGGGCCGGCCCATCCTGATGAGCGTAAGGCCCAGGTTGATTAGGCAGCTGACAGTCGTGCCGGCGTCACCGGCCAGGTCGGCCAGGCGCACCGCCTCCCTGACCCGTGCCTCTGCTTCGGTCAGTCTTCCCAGACGGGCGAGAACCACGCTCGCGCGATTGTGGACTAGGGCCATGAGCCGGGGACTCTCCTTCACTGCTGCCAGGGACTCTGCCTGCTCCAGCAGCCTGAGGGCCTCCTCGTAGTTGAGCATGTTGAACAAAGCCCACGACAGGTCGGCCATGGCCTCTGCCTTGAGCGGCTCCAGTCCCTGTTCCGTCGCGGCGTCGAGGGCAGCCGAAAACCGGGCCTGGGCATCCGGATAGCGCGACAGCCTGACGTAGAGCCGCCCCAGCCTGAGCGCTGCCGCCACGCCTTCCTCAGTCCCCCTTTCGACGAACCGGAGGAGCTCTTCGGAGAGCTCGATGGCTCTTGACAGCTCTCCGGCCCGCTCGGCGGCCTGCGCGGCCGTGTCCAGGAGTCCTCGCAGCGCGTCCGGCCGGCCCGAGGCGCGAAGCTGAGGCAGCGCCGCCTCCGCCTGCGACAAAGCGGCCTCGTAACGCCCGCTCCCGAACGCGTCGGCCACGGCCGACAGATGGGCGTTCTGGGCCTTCTCCTGCTGGCCTGACTCCTCGTAATGAAGGGCCAGCACGCCTGCATTCATTCCCTCACCGCTCTCTTCCAGAATTGCCGCCATCCTGCCGTGCAGCTCCGTCCTGGCCCCCACGGGGATGAGCCCGCGGACGATGGGTGCGGTCACGGCGTGGGAGAAGGCGCAGCGGCCTTGCCCCGCGTGCCTGATGAGTCCCTTTTCGATCAGGCTTTCGGCTGCAGCCGCCACTCTCCCGGGCTGGCCGGCCAGCAACCTGGTTACTGTTTCGAGCGCGAACACGTTCCCCACGACACAGGCGGCCATGAGGAAGGCCATCTCCTCCACGGGTAGACCCAACAGCTGACCGGACAGGGCATCGGGCACGCTTAACGACGCAAGGATTTGTGTCTCCTCCGGGAGCTCACAAAGGAACCTGTGGCCGAGCCGCTTCAGGTGCCCCCTCGCTGCAAGCTGTCTCACAAGCTCCTCGGCAGTGCCGGGGACCCCGCGAGAAACGGAGTACACCCAGTCCGTGAGAGCCTCCGGCGCAGCCCGTGACCCCAGCATTGAGGAGACCAGCAACTCTACTCCCTGCCTTGAGAGAGGCCCAAGCTCCACCGTCACGACAGCCGGATTCGCGCGCAGCTGGGCAAGGAGCGAGCGCGCCTCGGCCCGTGCGTCCAAGGCCACCGGTTCGCAGGTGCACACTATCAGAAGCGGGAACGCGCGAGTCAAAGCCACGGACTCCGTCAGATTCCGGAGCAGACTCTCCGGTGCCAGATGGACGTCCTCGAACACAACGAGGCAGGGAGCCTCGTGCGCTGCGCCGGCAGGGTAGATGCTCCCGATCAGGGCCGGGCTGCCGCCGGCGAGGGCCGACACGCTCACTCCACCCTCCGCGGGAGTCGGCGCCGTCCCCGGCAGCCGACCGCTCCACTCCAATTTCAACACCGCCGAGTGAAGCTCCTGCTCGCCGCACCTCAAGTGCCCCACGCGCAAGCCCTGCGTCGAGGCAGTGAAACGGAGCCACTCCACGAGCCGACTCTTGCCGGCACCGTGGTTCCCCAGGACGACGAGAAACCCTCCCCTCGCGTCGTCCGTGATTGACGCCAGAGCCCGCCTCATCGCTTCCAGCTCGGACTGCCTTCCGACCATCTCCGGAGAGACGAGCGTCACCGCCGCGGGCGCGGCCATCGTCGCTCTGTGCGGAAGGCCGGCCGCGTCCGCGATGGCCTCGGCCAGCTCCTCTGAAGTCTGATAGCGGCGGTCTGGGTCTTTCTCGAGCAGTCTCAGGAGCACGCTCTGCATGCCGGGGGAAAGGGACGGATTTATGTGCCTGGGCGCGACCGGCTTGGACAGGAGGTGAGCCCTGAGCAGGCCGTCTCCCGAAGCTCCCGGAAATAGCCTTACGCCCGTCACGGCCTCGTACAGCATGGCGCCGAACGAATAGAGGTCTGCCCTGCCGTCCACCGGCAATCCTCTTATGACCTCGGGTGCGACGTACGCAAGGGTGCCGCCTGCCAGACCTCTCTCCCTCACCAACCTGGCCAGCCCGAAGTCGGTCAGCGTCACAGCGACGCCCGCGGCATCCGACCGGGGGGTGTCCTGTTCAGGCTCCGCCAGGACGTTGGAGGGCTTGACGTCTCCGTGCACTATGCCTCGGGCGTGCACGTAACCCAGGGCTTCACATACCTGGAGAGAGGCGGCGGCAACAAGCTCCGCCGGCCTTCCCTTCATAGCGCGGTCGAAATGCTCTGCCTCCAGATAGTCCATCACGAAATAGGCAGACCGGAAATCGACCGACCCGAAGTCGTGGACTCTGACTATGCAGGGATGTCTGAGGGAAGAGACGCGGCCGAACTCGAGCTTGAGAAGCTCGACTTCAGTAGGACTGCCTCCCGCCAACGGCAGCAACTTGAGCGCCCTGACCCGGCCGCTTTCCTCATCACGGACCTTGAAAACCGCGGCCAGTCCGCCCGAAGAAATCAGCTCCAGGACCCTGTACCTTCTTGGGATCAGATGCTCTGGAGTCACGAAGTCGGGTTTGCTGCCCTCCCCCGGGGAAGGCAGGAGAGGATTCCGCCGTTTCACAGCTCATTTGTAGCACGGAACGACGGGCGAAATCAAGCGAAATGGCCCTCGCGGGCCGTTCGGGGCCCCATGAACAGAAGACGGTCTCTAAAAGAGACCCCAAAAGGAGCGGGCTCCCCATCATACTCCGTGGCTTCAACAAGACGCAAGGGAGGCATCAGCCCGACCGCTAAGAGGTCGTGACTCCGTGAAGCACCACGCGAGTAACAGGGAGCCTAGCCGTGCAATCTCGAGCACGTGGAGGTATTGTCGTGCGTCTGTCCGAGAAATTCCGGCTGCGTTGTCCCGTTCGCACTCCTCAACTCTTGGCTTTTCTCCAGTGCAAAGGTTCTGAGCCGCGACCGCAATCTGCCTGTGGCTGCCCTGTTGCCTTCTTGGCCGATTGCTCCTGCCGGGGTTGGTTGAACAGGTCGCGGCATCAGAGCCCATTGCGTCAAACCTCTATTGCACGGGCCGTGCCAAACGC
>JAFGJU010000077.1 GCA_016928935.1 Candidatus Eiseniibacteriota bacterium
ATCCCCCTTGAAGGAGGGGTACAGGTGTCACGGCAAGTTCACGCAAGACATTCGGTCGCAGTAGCCCTGGCGGCCGTGCTCATGGCCGCGCCGCGAGCCGCGTTCCCGTCCACCGCGTCGGGGGCGCCGGCCGCCCTCCCCCTCGCGGTCCCGGCCCTGGTCCTGTCGGCCCTCCCGGGGCAGACGTTCGCGGCGCAGAGCTACCCGGGCCTTCTGGCGCTCGCTACCTTGTACACCCCGCAACCCGGTTTCGTTGCCGGCTCCGGTCTGAACTCGGCTTCCGCCGGCTCACCCCTCACAAATGCGCAGAGGTGGTACTTCAGCTTTCTCACCCAGCAGCGATTGATAGTCGCCCAGGTCGAGGAGCTCCGACAGCGCCTGCACCAGAATCTGATGGGCACGGACGAGTTCCTTGAAAAGCTGGACCCCTTGCTCCAGAAAGCGGACCGGCTGTACACGCAGTGGAAGAGAATAGGAGTGAAGAACGCCGCCCGCACGAGTGGCAATGCCGGCCTCGCGGGCCGTAGCCCCGTTGGAGGGAACAATTCTGTGAGCGAGGGCGGCAAGATGCCGGAGAGCAATACGAGCGCGCCCGACACCGAAAGCAATGCAGCGAGCCTTGCCAGAGACGACGTGGCCGTCGGCAAGTGTCTCAATTACCTGAGACTGTCCATCGTGAACCTGTTCCTCGGCTACGCGGACTCAAACGGCAGGCAGATCGCGGACGCCGAGACACAGGCCGGCCTCTCAACAGTGTGGCGCTCCAGGTCCATGTCCTTCATAAGGGCGCTGGAGCCGCCGGCCTCCCAGCCTCAGTCCTAGGCCCGGCATCCACACCCATGCTTCAATTACTCACTATATCGAGCAGTTCCGAGAACACGTACAGCGCTGATCTCCGTCCGCTCTTCTCTCGAACTTTTTCTATCACGCCCCCTCGGACCAGCTCCTTTAGAACCCTAAGCGCACTTCTTCGAGGGATTTTGGATTCGGAGGCAAAGAGGCCAGCGTTGAAGACCGGGTAGTTAAAAATACAATCCAAAGCACGGATGGCAAAACGAGAGCGCGTCAATTCAAGAAGTTGGTCCTTCTTGGCGCTGTAGAGCGACTGAATGCGGTCAACCTTCTTGCAGCTATCTTCGGCCTGTATGGCCATGGCACGCAGAAAGTACTTTATCCATCCCATCCAGTCGTTACTTTCAGAGACTGCCAACAGCCGGCCGTAGTACTCATCGCGAGTGGCCTCGAGATAGGCGCTGATATAGTAGGTCGGATTCTTCAGAACCCCAGTGCTGTAAAGAAAGACGGGCACGAGGATGCGACCAATCCTACCGTTGCCGTCAGAAAATGGATGTATCAATTCGAACTGGGCATGAATCACGGAAACCTGAACCAACCTATTCCTTTCTTCGTAGTGGCAGTACGTCTCAAGATTCGACATGCACTCATCGACCTTTAGGGGCTCAGGAGGAACATAAATCGCCTGCTCGATCGGCGTGCCGTACTTGCCAATGTAGTTCTGTTCCCTCCTGAACAGCCCTCTTCCCTTGTCCCTTCCCCGAACTCCTTCCAAGAGTACGCCGTGCATATTCTTAATCAGATTGAGGCAGAGCGGGCGTTTCTCAAGCTCGCCCACGGCCAGTAGCATCGCCTTCCTATAGTTCGAGACCTCTTTCACGGCCTCCCGCCGGCGCAGTATCTTCTCGTCTGCCTTGTGCTCCTTCGGCATAGGCTGTGGTTCTGCATCAAACCTGAGCACCTCCATCGCGGTCGCGATCGTGCCTTCAATCCTCGAGGATATCACCGCCTCCTCCGTCATTAGGGGGGACAGGAGGAGCGAAGGGCTTGGGATTCCCCGCAACAGTGCGTCGTACCGGGCCAGGGCCGATGTAGCTTCGCTAACTGGCTCTATGAGGTCGGCCCACTCTATACCCTTCAGCGGAAGCGGTTCGGGAGTAAACGGAGTCTTCATCGCATCCCTCACTAAACAGTTCGAGCTGTTCACGATCAGCGAGAATGCCGGCACGCCGCCAGCCGCCCGGAGCGCGCGAACCCGCCATTCCCGCGCACCCTAGACCCCGCGGGCCAACAACTCGGCCTCCACGCATTGATGGCGTTCAAGCTTTGAGCTTACGAAGTTATATGACACTTATCACACAATACGTCGCACAACGGTTCTTGTCAACTGCTAATGTCACTCAAGAAGGAGCAGCTTCTTATCATAAAGAAATAAGGAGAGTTGCGACGCTCGATGTCTCTTTCGAATGACATGCGTTGCGCCGCAAGGGCTTAAGTGACGTGATTAGCACAATCTGTCTTACAAGATCGCTTGTTGACAATTCGTGTCTCTCAAGAGGCCGGACCATCCGCTCTCTTCCTGGACACGCCTCCACTGACCAACTGCGGGGCAGCTCTTGCGTCCCCGCCACGATGGAGACCCCGGCACAGAGAGGATTGACGGTGATTGTTGGCAGCTAGTCGACATGTTCACGCTGTGATAGCTGACACCTGATTGCACAGGTGCTTGACCTACGGCGCTGCCCATCAGATCACGCGCCGGGGCCGACCCACACCCCGCCTCCCGACTCCCAAGTCCCTCCAAATACACGAATACAATGGTGGAGCTGACGGGGATCGAACCCGTGACCCCTTGACTGCCAGTCAAGTACTCTCCCAACTGAGCTACAGCCCCACCGTAGGGTGCCTGTCTAAGCCGGGCGGACCGCGCCGCCCGGCCTCCGCAGACACGCCGTCTATTCAGTTTTCAGCACGCCGGATATTCTACATTTGCGTGCGGGTCCAGTCAACGACTTCCGCAAGACCTCCCCGAGACGGGGTGCGCAACCGTCGTCGAACAGCACAGTTGCGGGCTGGAAGCGTCGTTCTCTCGCGCGTGAGCAACCATCTTTCACCAGCGCAGTTGCGAGCCGGTACCGCGCGCCTCTCGCGCGTGCGCACCAGATGAAACCTCCGGCCTCCCAAAGTCGTAGAATGGAGTGTAAACGGTAGGCCGGGGTGACTCAGCAAAGGAGGCCATTCGGTGAACGCACGTATTCTCATCCTCGCGACAGTCTTCGCAGCAGCGCTCTTGGTTCCGGCCAGTGTTCCAGCCGACATTCACATTCGAAATGACGACGACCACGGCCTGTGCCGAGGCGACGACGTTTCGATCGACTTCGACGACGACTCCATCGTCTTCACCGACGAGGAGAGCGAAGAAACGGTCGAGATCACCCAACGCGGCGACCTCTTCATAAACGGCAAGGGCGTCCGCCTGAGCCGGAGCGACCGCGGTCTCGCCAAGGACTATTACGCGACTCTGGACGCCATCGTCGAAGAGGCGAAGTCAATCGGCCTTCAGGGTGCCAAGGTCGGCGTCAAGGGTGCGGCGCTCGGCCTCAAAGCGGCCGTCGGCGTGCTCCTGCTTCTCTCCCCCAGCTACGACACGGACGATCTCGAGGAGGATCTCGAGGAAGACGAGGAGGAGCTTGAGCGCGTGGCAAGTAAGCTCGAGAGACGCGCGGAGCGGCTCGAAAGGCGAGCCGACAAGCTCGAGCGTATGCACGAGGACCTCAGAGACAGAATAGACGCGCTGGACGAACTCGGGTGGTTCTGACTGGCGGACGTCTGAGCAGCTGAGCGGAGAACCGCGAGTTCGAACGAGCAACTGCCCGGACAACGGCGCGCTCGAATCCAGCCGCGCGGACTCGAGCGCAGCCGACGTCTGTGGTTTCGGATGGGCTGCGAGCGCGCGGACACCGTACTCGACTACCCCGTCACCCCTTCTATCCCAAGCGATGCCTCGTGTGCCGGCGGCCGATCTCTCCCGGGCCGTCTCCCCACCCCCCACGTGCAGGGCCCCATCTCTCATGAACCGACGGCCCACTTCCCACGCGCCGGCGGCCCCTCATGGGCCGCAGCCACGAATGCCGTAGCCACGCGGCCCGCTTCCCATGCGCGGGCCGCCCTTCGTGTGCCGCCGGCCGCTTGCGTGCCCACACAGCGGGAATCTGGTCTTGACTGGTCTCCCCGGCGGAGATAGTGTTGTTCGACTTGCCGCCTCCCCGAATGTCCAGAGCAGCACTGTGTCTCCCGGCCTCGCGCGGGAGGGTCGGCTTGCGGCGCCCGCCTCACCGAGCACGGAACAGAGCGCGTGAGGCCGGCCATTTCGTCAATACTTCCGGAAAGGGGGACTCCCATGTCGAGCTGCTTAGGTAATCAGCAGGCCCGCTCCCGCAGTAGTTGGGCCACCACAGGCCTGGTGGCCGCGGCCGTCATCCTCGGCCTTGTCCTTCTGGCCCCTCCCCTCCTGGCCCGGACCTTCAGGGACATGGAGAACGACGTCGTAGAGAAGGTGCTGCCGAACGGGATGAAGGTGTTGATCCTCCCGCGGCACGTGGCGCCCGTCGTCTCCATGGCCACTCACGCGAACGTGGGCTCGGTGGATGAGATTACTGGTGCCACGGGCCTCGCCCACATATTCGAGCACATGGCCTTCAAGGGGACGACCACGGTGGGCACCAAGGACTACGGCAAGGAGAAGGAAGCGCTCAAGAAGGTGGACGCCGCTTTCCACGCCCTGAAGGCCGAGAGAAGCAAAGGGCCCCAGGCGTCTCGCGACAGGCTGAAGGAGCTTGAGGCCGCCTTCGCCAAGGCCCAGGAAGACGCAAGCCAGTACGTGGTGCCGAACCAGCTCGGAGAGTTCGTGGAGAGAGAGGGGGGCGTGGGGCTCAACGCCTTCACGGGCCTCGACCAGACGGTGTACATATACTCCCTCCCGTCGAACAAGCTGGAGCTCTGGGCAGTGCTCGAGTCAGACAGGTTCACGAACCCCGTCTTGAGGGAGTTCTACAAGGAACTGTCCGTGATAAGAGAAGAGAGACGCATGGGGTTCGAGAGCTCCCCCACCGGAAGACTCTTCGAGGAACTGGTGTCCGCGGCCTTCAAGGCGCATCCCTACCACGTGCTCGTCATCGGCCACATGTCCGACCTCGAGACAATAACCCGCGAAGAGGCCGAGGCCTGGTTCAAGAAGTACTACTGCGGGAGAAACCTGACTGCGTGCGTGGTCGGCGACGTGGACCCGGCCGGCGCCATTTCCGTCCTCGAGAAGCACCTGTCAAAGATACCCGCCGGCGAGAGGCCTGCTGCCGTAGAGACAGTCGAGCCGCCGCAGAGGGGCCTGAAGAGGGTTTGCATCGAGGACGAGTCCCAACCCGTCTTGGCCATGGTGTTCCACCGGCCCAGCATCAAGGACGCCGACAACGCCACTTTCACAGTCATGACTGCCCTCTTGGGCGAGGGCAGGACTTCACGGTTGTACAAGCGGCTGGTCAAGGAGGACAAGTTGGCCCTGGTGACTTTCTGCCAGTCCTTGGGTGAGAAGTATCCGGGGCTTCTGGCAGTGGGCGCCTTCCCCAACCAGGGCAAGACGACTGCCGAGAACGAGGCCGCCATCTTCGAAGAGCTTGACCGTTTCAAGAGAGAGCCCGTGCCCGCTGAGGAGCTGGCCTCGGTGAAGGTCAGGGAGAAGGCCAAACTGATAAACTCCCTGGACAGTAACCAGGGTCTGGCGATTGCGCTGGCCGAAGCGGAGAACATAACGGGCTCCTGGAGGAACATGTTCAGGAAGCTCGACCTCATAGACAAGGTCACGGCCGAGGACGTGCAGAGGGTTGCGAAACAGTATTTGACCAAGACGAACTGCACTATCGCCGAGATAGTCAAGCCGGAGACTGAATAGACGCCGTGTCCGGCCCGGGCGTCGGACGGTGCCCCGGACAAAGGCGTTCCGCGTGCGGTTCTCTTTCTGTTGAAAGGAGCAGACCATGACGCGCAGGACAAAGTTGACCGCGGCAATCGGCCTCGCGGTCGTCTCCTCGCTGGCCGTTGGAGCGGCCCTGGCCTTCGCCGTTGACCCGAGCGGCATGAAGTACCCGAAGCTGAACGAGATCCAGATGCCGGTGGTGGAGAAGTTCACCATGGCAAACGGGATGGTGGTCATGCTCGTCGAGGACCACGAGCTTCCGCTCATAAAGATGCGGGCGCTCGTGAGGGCCGGGACAATCTACGAGCCGAGGGACAGCCGCGGCCTCACCGACCTCATGAGCGAGGCCTGGCGCACCGGCGGGACCACGGCCAGGTCGGGGGACGACGTGGACGAGCTTCTCGAGTCCATGGGTTCCTCCGTGGAGGGCTGGGTCGACGCGACTGTGGCCACTCTCACGGCCAATTCGCTGGTCGAGAACTTCGACAAGACACTGCCCGTGTTCGCGGACATTCTGACCCGCCCAGGCTTCAGTGAGGACAAGATAGAGCTCGCCAAGACCCACATGAGGAGCGTCATAGCCAGGCGGAACGACGAGCCGATGGACATCCTGATGCGCGAGTATCCCAAGCTCGTCTACGGCGCGGACTCTCCGTACGCCCGGCAGTACGAGTACGAGGACGTGAACAAACTGTCCCGGGCTCAGCTGCTGGAGTTCCACGGCAAGTACTTTCACCCAGGCGGCACGATTCTGGGCGTGTGCGGCGACTTCGACGCGGCCGAGATGAAGGCCAAGCTGGAGAGCGTCTTCGCCGGCTGGGAGGCGAAAGCGGTCAACTACCCCGCAATTGACCAGGTGGACATGACCCTCACGCCGTCGGTCAACTACATAGAGAAGACCGACATCGAGCAGTGCTTCATTCTGATGGGCCACATGTGCATGCGGCTGGACGACCCGGACTATCCCAGCTTCTACGTCATGAGCGACATACTGGGAGGCGGCTGGACCTCCAGGATATTCAAGAAGGTGCGCACCGAGAAGGGCCTCGCCTACTCCGCCGGGGGCGGCCTCATGTCCGAGTACGACCACCCGGGCCCGTTTTACACCTTCTCCGCGACCAAGTTCTCCTCCACGCACGAAGCCATCTCCACCATGCTGGACGAGATCAAGCGCATCACGGAAAGCGAGGTGACGGACAACGAGCTCGAGCTGGCCAAGAACGGCTACCTCAATTCGTTCGCCTTCAAGTTTGACTCGGTGGACAAGATACTGGAACGGCTGATGGTCTACCAGTACTACGGCTACCCGGACGACTTCCTGCAGAGGACCCGCGCGGCCATAGAGAAGGTCACAAAGCAGGACATCCTGGACGTCGCGAAAAGAAGGCTGCATCCCGACAAGATGGTCATCCTTGCCGTTGGAGACGCCGGCAAGTTCGACAAGCCGCTTTCGACGCTGGGCGCTGTGAACACCATCGACATAACCATACCCGAGCCCAAGGAGGCGGCGCCCGAGGCGAGTCAAGAGTCGTCCGATAAGGCCGCGGACATCGTCAGCAAGGTCCTGAAGGCGGTCGGCGGCAAGGACAAGGTCCTCGCGGTCAAGAACATCTCCAACGCCTTCAAGGCCTCGGTGACAACGCCTGGCGGGGACATGGTGCTCGACGCGAAGTTGGTGCTGGCCTATCCGGACAGGATGCGTCTGGATGTAGTCACGCCAATGGGCACGATGGTCCAGGTGTTGGACAGGGACAAGGGCTGGATGTCCGGCCCGCAGGGTGTCATGGACCTTCAGGCCAGCCAGGCGGAGGAGCTCAGGAAGCAGATCCAGTTCGACCAGTTGAGCGTCCTCAAGGCGCTGGCGTCGGGTAGCGCGGGGGCTCAGTACATCGGCGAAATCGACCTGGACGGCAAGAAGGTCCACGACGTGATCGTCACCATGGGCGACGACGCAATCGCCCACCTGTACGTCGACCCGTCCGACAACATGGTCGTCGGCAACATGAGGAAGATGGTCACTATGGAAGGCCCCACTGACGTCACTGAAGCCTACTCGGATTTCAGGGACGTGAACGGGATAAAGATGAGCTTTGCCTCGGTCCAGCGGGCCGGAGGCAAGACCATCTCGTCGACCAAGGTGACCGAGATCAAAATAAACCCGCCGCTGGACGCCGCCACGTTCCAGAAACCCCAGAAGTAGTCGTTCGGCGGCGCGACGGCCGGTCCGCGCCGCGTAGTGGAACAGCCAATGTCCAAGCGGAGCGGAAGGACCAGTAAGGGAAAGGGCGACCGGAGCGGGACGAAAGCGTCGGCCGCAGCCCGGCGGCCAATGCCTTCGTCCCCGCGGCTTCCGCGGCTGTCGGGTTTCCAGCTCGACGCGGCGTGCGTCGCTGTGTTGGTCGTCGCGGTCCTCTTGGTCTACCACAGGGTCTTCCGATACTTCTTCTTCCAGGACGATTTCACCAGCCTGTGGATCGCCAGAGAGGGGCCCGCCACTTTCTGGAGGATACTCTCAAGCTTCGTTTACTTCCGCGCCACTGAGGCCGTGTTCGGCCTCAATCCTGCGGCCTTCCACGCTGTGTCTCTGGCCGCTCACGCCGCCTGCGGGGTGCTCGTATTCCTGGTGGCCAGGGCCCTTTCGGCCGGCAGGGCGGCCTCCCTCCTGGCGGCCTGCCTCTTCGTCGCGCACCCGTCTCTGTACGCGTCCGTATACGCCATCTCATCAATAGGTGAGATCCTGAGCTGCGCGTTTGCCCTGGCCGCTGTCCTCTACTTGTCGAAGGCTTCCAGGCCGGAGCGGCCCCTCGGACTTCTTCTTCTGGCTGCCCTTTTCGCCGCGTCTCTGCTGTCGAAGGAGACGACGGTGCTGTTTCCTGTAGTCGTGTTCTTCGTCTACTGGCTGCGGGGGCTGCGCCTCAAGAGAGCTCTGGGCCCGTTCGCGGTCCTGGCCGTCCTCGCCGCTGCCTACGCATACGTGTTCTACACTGCGAATGTCTTCGGAGTGAGGGAGGCTCCCGCGGAGGGAGAGCCGTACGTTTTGACCGTGGGCCCGGCTCTCGTAACGAGTCTGCAGACCTATTTCAAGTGGACTCTGAACTTCCTCGAACCTCTCCGGCGCCATCCCATGAACGTGCTGGACGAGAAGGCTTCAGTGTGGCTCCTGGCGGGCGCGGTGCTCTTTGT
This sequence comes from Candidatus Eiseniibacteriota bacterium, assembly GCA_016928935.1. Lineage (GTDB taxonomy): Bacteria > Eisenbacteria > RBG-16-71-46 > JAFGJU01 > JAFGJU01 > JAFGJU01. Next base: position 8,948 of record JAFGJU010000077.1, read on the forward strand.
CCTCATGCTCCTCAGCAGGAAAGACAGGAAGAAGAGCGCCTTCTGCGTGTTGTGGTTTCTCATCATGCTGCTGCCGGTGGTCCCCCTCACGGGGCACCCGTACCACTACTACCTGTACCTTCCTCTGGCCGGGCTTTGTCCTGGAATCGGACTGCTGGTGTATCGCGCGCTCGAAAGGACGCGGCTGGACGCCGCGGTGTCCGCGGCGCTCGTCGCCCTGTTCGTGTTCAACTCATTCATTCTCGTCTCACGGATCGAGAGAGCGACCGTCGTGGACAGCGTTAGAAGGAAGGACCCGGTGTTTGACAGGGCCATAGTGGCCGGGAATCTCGTAAACGACCTCAGGCAAGTCGAGATGCCCGAGCGCACGCGCCTGGTGCTCGTGAGCCCGCTCAGGCCCATACAGGAGGGGAAGATTGCGGAGCATCCGTATCTCGTCATGGGCGGGCCGTACTGGGACACCAACCTGCGCACCGCCGTCGCAGACGGCGTAGGAATCCGGCTTTTCTTCCCGCAGGTGGATACTGTGGCCTTCGCCACCGAGACTGGCCCCCAATTCGAGGGCTTCACTGCAGTCGGCTACACGTGGGACGGGCGCGTGAGAACAGTCGAGCGGCTCCCTCTCGCCCCCGGGCCGTCCGCCCCTTGACCGCTCCACTGCCGGCCCTCGGCTCAATCCTCCCTTTTCCTCCAAGCTGCGTAGCCCATGCCGGCCACAACAACGCAGAAGAGCGCGAGCGAGAGCCAGGTGCTCTCCACTATCACCTTCGGGAGGTCGAGCCCCGCCACTATCAGGACCGCGATCAAGATGCCGGTTATGGCCTCGCCCGCTATGAGGCCCGAACCGAACAGCACGCCGTTCTGGTAGGCGGTGGTGACCCTGCTCTCGCCGCACCTCCTGAGCCCCCGGCAGACGACCACGCTCATCAGTCCCCCCAGAAGAATGCTCACTGAAAGACTGAGGGGCAGGTACACGCCCACCGCCACCGGCATGACGTGCGCCCTGAAGCGCGAGTTGGCGCGCTGGAGAACCCCGTCGATTACGAGAAGCACGAGGCCGACGCCAACGCCTATCAACACCATGTTCCATGGCATTGCGCCTCCCGAGAAAATGCCCTGCGAAATGCTCGCGAACAGAGTCGCCTGAGGAGCCCTCAACGCCTCCACGCCTTCCCTGGCGGGCGAGCCGATTCCGTACGCCCTGTGGAGCACCGTCAGGATGGGGGCTATCATGAAGGCCGGCACGACTGCGCCGATGATCTCTCCGACCTGCTGCCTTCTGGGCGTTGCGCCCACCAAGTATCCTGTCTTCAAGTCCTGCGAGACGTCTCCGGCCATGCATACGGCGCAGCACACCACCCCGGCCACCCCCAGCGAGGCCGCAATGCCGTCCGTGCCCCGCACGCCCAACAAGAGAAGAAGGGCCGACGCAAACAGCACAGTGCATATGGTCATGCCGGAGACCGGGTTGTTGGAGCTGCCCACGAGCCCGACGATGTAGCTGGACACCGCCACGAAGAAGAAGGCGGTTATCATCATGACAACCCCCGCCACGACCGCGTCGCCCGCGTCGCCGATGAGATACCCGTAAAGGAAGAACGTTGGGACGACGGCAGCCAGGCCCGCGATGGCAAGATACTTGGCTCCCAAGTCCTGGTCGGTCCTGGGTCTCTCCTCGGTTGCCCCCGCCGCCCTCACTCCCAGCACCGTGGCCCGCACTCCCCGGACTATTCCATGCCTGACCTTGACTATTGAGGCGATCCCACCCACGACCATGGCGCCGATGCCCATGTACCTGATCTGGTCACTCCACATGTCGTTGAGCGCGTCCACGAGCCCGTCGGGGGCGGAGACTCCGGTCACCGCTCCCAGGATGGGCAGGCTTACGACCCACGATATGGCGCCGCCGAGAAAAACCAGCGCCGCTATGTTCGGCCCCACTATGTAGCCCACGCCCACGAGCGCCGGGGACATGTCCGCACCCATGTAGAAGGGCGCGCGGCCCACCATCCAGGCGGCCTCGGCAGTCGCCTTGACGACGGAATACGCGGACACGAAGAACTTGAACACGGCGCCCAGTCCGAGAGCCGAGAACACGTACCAGATGCCGGAGCCTCCGGTGTCGCCCGCCTCCAGCACCTCCGCGCACGCGACTCCCTCCGGGAACTTGAGCTCCGGGTCTTCCACGATGAGAGGCCGTCTCAGCGGGATCATGAACACCACACCCAGCACGCCCCCGAATGCCGCCATTAAAGTCGTCTGCCAGTAATTGAAACCGGTCCACGCGCCGGCGATGACCAGCGCCGGCACTGTGAAGACTACTCCCGCCGCAAGCGATTCGCCCGCCGAGGCCACGGTCTGGACCATGTTGTTCTCGAGAATCGTGCCCCTCCTCAGGAGCCCCTTGAGGATGCCCATGGAGATGACGGCCGCCGGGATGCTGGCTGACACGGTCATGCCTGCGTAAAGGCCCAGGTACACGTTGGCCGCGCCCAGCACTATGGCCAGGACGATGCCCAGCAGTACGGCCTTCACCGTCCACTCGTTCATGATCGTAGTAGCCGCCACGAACGGCCTGAACTGGCTTTTTTCCATTGCAGCTCTCCCCTTCTCGCGGCGCGGTGCTCCCGCCGCCGCGGCACTCAGCGCACCGGTTTTCGCGAAGTGCACGGATACTCGGCTTTCCCTGCCGGCGCTCGGGCGACACCATAGTTGGCGCGACACCCACGGGACAGAGGCAAGATAACACCGGGGTTGCGTATGGTCAAGCCGGAACGAACGTTACGGCTACGGGGGGCCACGGTCGAAATCCCTCCAGCCGACCAGGAGGCACGCACGGGGGCCGCTTCAGGGTTTCCCAGCAGCACCAAACGGGCTAACTGCTCGGACAATCAGTGCCGATAGTAGTAAGTGACGGAGTCTGCCGGCCCGTGGACCACGCCAAGTGCGACGACTGCCTCAGAGGTGACGCATGTACTGGTTGATTGATTTTCTCCGAAACGTGGACTGGAACTCACCCCAGATGTTGGCTCTGACTGCGCTCTTGTTGATACTCGGCATCATGCGGAAGTGGTTCCTGCTGGCCATGTCGCTGCTGGTGATTACGCTCGGAAGGGGCCTCTGCAGCCTGCAGATGAGCTGCGCGGAGATACCCGACAACGGCATCAGGCTGGCCACGTTGGTCTACCTCATAGGCGGCACAATAGTCGTTTCCATCGCGGCCGTCGAGTTCTTTGTCAAAGAATAGGCGCCGCTTGCCACTACGCCCGTCAAGTCTCGACCTCGTTCTCGAGCGCCACGGTACGCATGTCCGCCCGAGACTGCACATCTCAGCCCGAGGGTGCGCATCTCGGCCCACACGTCCCCTCCTCACCGTCCCGGCTCGTCCAAGCGGCACAAGCCCGCCCTTCCCCCGCAACGCCACAGTCAAAAAAAAGTTCCCCGCTGTGATGGCGTGTGCCGGTCAAGATGAAACTGCACCTTCTACGTCTGGGGGATCAGCCCTCTACCGGGACAAGCACGGCCATAGCAGGGAACTTAGATCCTGTTCTGTTGTCTGCAGACAAAGAAGAGCAACTGGCGTGCCACATCGCCGGCGGGTAGGGAAAACTGAAAGAGCGACAAGCAGAATGGACGCGTGGCGTAATTTGCCTGACAAGAATGAGTTGGAACTTGCCTTTTCGGTCGGGATGAGGCCGGGCGGCCCGACAGGAGCAATCGGCCCTGCAAGCGGCAGGGAAAAGCCCGGCTGGTGGGTGCTATTCCCCACACGAGTCGCGGGATTCCCCTATCCCCCGGGTGTCGCCGTCGGCCCGGCGCCTCTCTGCCACTCCGGCTGTCGGGCTCCCGCGGTCCGCACAAACCCCACGATGGAAACCGCAAACACCAACACCATGACAGGAATGAGCGGCCAGGGAAGCGAGAATTCGGCGCCACTCTCCACAGCGAAGATGTTCAGGCCTGCCACGCTCGTCCCGTTCGTCACAGCGTGCCCGACCATCGAGTAGTAAACGCTGCCGCCCCTGGACGCCAGATAACCCAGCAGCACGCCTATAAAAAAAACGGGCACCAGCCTCCACGGGTCGTGCAGTACCGCGAACACCAGGGAGGTCAAGACTATGGCGGACCATCGTCCGCGCCGATCTTCCAAGGAGCCCTGCAGGAATCCTCTGAACAGAAGCTCCTCCGCGGCAGCAGCTGCAAGGACGACCCCGCTCACCACCCGCAGGGCCTCGGACAGGCTCCTTATTCGGGTCATATCCAGCAGGAAATTCTCCATCCAGGACGGCATCGGGAAGAGCTTCTCCATCAGTCCCGCAATGTTGTACTGAAGGAGTATGAAGCTGAAACAAACCCCAACCGTAAACATCATGGGCGCCGCCTTCACCGGAAGGAGTCTCAAGGTCTTCTTCACAGATGGGCTGTGCTCTCGCGTGATGAGAAGGACCGGCACGACGACCGCCGCAACGTAGGCGGGCAGAAGAGAGTACCCGGGGCCCAGGGCCAGCATGAGTACGGCGGCCACCACCTGAAGGGCCACGTAGCAGGCCAGCGTCAACCCCAGGGCCACGATGGGCCGGAGGAAGTAACGCCGCCCTTCCCCAGCCTCATGGCCCAAGCCGGGCGACTCAACTGGGCCGGCGGATTCAGCGCGTTCGTCCACCATCACTCGGTCCCCTCAAGAAGACTCCTCGTCTTCGTGGCCAGTATCCAGACTGCCGCCGCTATCATCAGGACTGACGCGGCCACCGGCGCGACTACGGGCGCCACCCACGGCACAGGTATGAGGAACAGCACGTCGCTCGTCAAGAGGGACGGCGGCCAGCCCAGGAGCGCGCGCAGCCAGACGTAGTAAAAGATGTCCCAGACTCCAAAACAGAAAAGGAAGTAGGCCGCCCTCTCCCACCAGCCTCTGCGCGCGGCCAGCACCGCGACAGAGGCCAGCATTACTATGGTCGCGGCCTCCCTGAAGACCTCCGTGCCGTAGTAGAAGATGGGGAACGCGGCCATGGTCCCGTAGAAACCTTCAGGGTAGAAAAGCCCCCGCAGGTACACGACCACGGCGGCCTCCACGAAGGCCATTGACACTCCGAAAGCAGTCAGAACCAGAATCCTCACAGTGCGCCTCCAGACGGCTCGGCGGCTCGAAACGCTGCGGCCAAAGCGGCCTGCTTCTCCGCCGCCCGCTCCTCCACGAGTTCCCCCGCGGCCGGAGACAGACCCTCGGGCCTCAAAC
>JAFGJU010000078.1 GCA_016928935.1 Candidatus Eiseniibacteriota bacterium
CGATACGAGCCGAGAAAGCGTGTCTTCCAGTGCTCCCAGAACTCCTCGACGGCCGCGGGCGATACTTCAACCTCGTACCGCGGGCTTTTCTGCCTACCGGTCGCGGGGATTTCCGTCACCTTGAGGTGCGCACCGTTGAGCACGGGAATCGCATCTTCGCGGAGAAGCCCGCGCAGCGGAGGGACGAGCCCCAGCGCGATGGGGTCAAGCAGTCCGCGGCCGGTGCGTTCCCTTAAGAACACGCCGTCGAAAAAGACACCGTGCCGGTCGAAGGACTGCCCAAAATCAAACAGAACGCGGCGGCCGACAGAGGGGTGACGCTCGCTGTTCTCGGGGCCGCGGCGACCCCCGCCGTCGCCCCCACTCCGGCTGCCCGCGCCATCCTCAAGCAGAATCTTGTTCCCGCCGATTTCCCTGACGCCGCCGAAACAGGTGATTGTGACGGACATACGTCCTCCGTACGAAAGTGTCCGCTCGCGCCTGCCCCTTACGCCCCCGGACCCTTCAACACCCGCCTCACCCGCAGCCTTAAGAGCGCGAATGAGGACACCTAGTGTCCTGTCTCAGAAGTTCCTTGACAAACGTTGCATGTTGGAAGAGACGCCATTAGTTGGCGTTACAGACGAGTACCGCGGCCAGACTGCTCAACCTATCTCCGAGACGCAACACTAGGCCTGCGCTCCCGGACCCTTCAACACCCGCCTCAACCCCTCCATGTCTGTGATGACGAGCTCTCTTGAGTTCGAGCCCACGAGGCCGCGCTTCCGAAACTTGCTCATCACCCGAATGGAAGTCTCCACGGTTGTGCCGACGATGTCGGCGATGTCCTGGCGCGTGAGGCGAATGCCGATTTTGACACCTCCGCGCACCGGCGAGCCGTGCCGCTGTGAGAGCCCGAGGAGAAGCGCCGCTATTCTCTGCTCCACCCTGCCCGACGCGAAATTGATGACCATCTCGTGGAGCCTGACGAGCTGTCTTGCCAGGAACGCGATTACTTCCCTCGCAAGTGTCTTGTTCGTGTCCAAGAGGTAGAGGAAGTCCTCCCGCGACATGGCATGGACTTCCGTGTCCTCGACCGCCTGCGCGGAGGCAATCTGGGTCCCGGCCAGAAGGCCGCTAGTCCCGCAGACGTCGCCGGCCGAGAGAATCTCGAGGACTCTTCTGTGGCCCTCGGGCGACTCTCTGAAGACCTTTATATGGCCCTTCTTGATGGCGTAGAGGCAGGAGGAAGGCTCGCCCTCGCGGAACACGTAGTCGCCGGCTTTGAACCGGCGCTCGGTGAACCTGCGGGAGATGGCCGAGAGGTCTGATTCGCACAGGTTCCTGAAGAACGGGATCTTCCGTGCGGCAGAGAGACCCGATGCGGCGCCTTGCGCGGCGCGCGGCCGGACCTCCGCGACCCGGTCTGACTCGCCACTGACCTTCCTAGCGACGAAGACTCCCGGGACTCTGGCGTCTCTCGAATCTCTCGGGACTCCGGAATGCCTGGGCTCTCTCGGGTCTTTTCTCTCCATTGCCCTGCCAACACCGGGATCGCCGCGCGGGGTTGCGCCGCGCGTCCGGCACGCGCGCGATCCAACCTGGTCTTGCCGAAAGCCACGCACTGTCTAGAACGTCACTAGCTGAAACGCCACTGGCTGGAACGTCACTGTCTAGAACGTCGTGGTCAAGCTTACCACCAGGTTTCGGCCGGGTTCAAGCACCGGGTTGTACGGGCTGCTGGCGTTGTAGGGCTCGCTGTAGGCCTCGTCGGTCAAGTTGTTCACCCGGACTGACAGGCGCTGCCAGTCGAAGAGCTTGACTGAGCCTCCCACGGAGAGCACCGTAAAGCTGGGCGTCGGCAGTCGGTCCATGTACTTTCCCTCGGAGTCCTTGGGAATCCGGTTCTGCTCGGCGACGTGCCTCAACGTGCCCTCCACTCTGAAGCGGTCGCTGGCGTCCTTCCATCCCGCCCCGAACACGAGCTTCAAGGGCGCCACGAACAGCGGCTGGTCCAGAGTTGTGTTCTGCCCCCATGTGTAAGTCAGGCCGAAGGACCCGAACAAGCCAATAGGCAGGCTCCCGTCCACCTCCGCTTCTACTCCGCGTATCTGCGCCTCGGCGATGTTGACGTAGTGCCACTCGTCCAGGTACTGGCCCGGACCCACCTCCACCGAGTCTCCCGTCGATTCGAGCTCGATGAAGTCTGTGAACCAACTCTGGAAAAAGGCGACCGACCCGCCGAAGTATGCCGAGTTGAACTTGACGCCGAGGTCGGCGTTGACGCTTTTCTCGGGCTCCAGGTCGTAGTTGGGAATGACGAACTCGCTTCCGGACGCCCTTCCGTAGAAGTAGGTCTCCACAACGTTGGGCGCCCTGTACGCCGAGGCCAGGTTCCCGACCAGGTTCAAGTTGCCCGTCAGCTTCAGCACCAGCCCCAGACTGCCGTTCAGCGAATTGAGGCGCTCGGTCACCGGCTCGAACGGCTGCGGCGGTTCCAGTCTTGTGTCCATGTAATCCGGCGTCTTCTCGGTCCTAGTCTGGAAGTGGTCGAACCGCAGGCCGGACGTGACGACCACCCTGTCCAGGATGCTCTGCTCATTCGACAGGTAGATGCCGACCGCGTCCAGAGTGTTCCTGGGGACGGTGGAGGCCGTGTCCTCGACGTCGAAGATGACGGGGCCGCCGTCCATCAGCATCGTCGAGCGCGCCGTCCTGTCGCCGTCCACTGACTCGCGATAGTACTCGAGGCCAAGTATCGAGAACTCGTCCTGTGACGTGGAGACGAGCTGCTGGACGTTGAGGCCGTACCTCCTCACGTCGGAACGGGTCTGGCTGGACGAGACGAGGGTCATGCCCGGCCCGGCGGGTGTCGCGAGGTCGGAGTCGAACTGCTTGGCCTGCTTCTGGTAGTAGGCGGTCGCCTTGAGTGACGGCAGGCGCGGCGAAAGGTCCTTGGCCTCGTACTCGAGCGCCATCTTGTCCCTGTCGTGGTACGGGAAGAAGAGCTTCGGCATTTCCCCGCTCGGAGTGCCGGGGTAGCCGATGTCCGAGGCCCTGAACCTGATCGCATCCAGCCCGATGTGGTGCTTCCCGAGGAACTCATACCCGGCCTTAAGGTTGACGTCGTCCGCCTGCCCCAGGCCGGAGTTGACGACGGTGCCCTCGGCCGATTCATAGTCCGACGCTTCTCTGAGGCC
>JAFGJU010000079.1 GCA_016928935.1 Candidatus Eiseniibacteriota bacterium
CCTCGCAGGTGAGGACCGAACGCCTGAGGCGAGTCCGGCCGCCGTCGCGTCACAAAATCCCCTTCGCAGGCGAGGACTGAGCAGCGAGTTTAGAAAACGCCCCCTCGCAGACGAGGACCAAACAGCAATTTTGAGAACCGCCCCGGTAGGCGGGACTAGGGGATTATAACACAAGGACGTGGCCCAGCCTCGGGAACCCCTTTGCCATGTATTGATACCCCTTATCCGTCTACTGACCGATCCCTGTGACCCTGAGCCCCGGCCTCGGGAACCCTTTTGCCAAGTGTTGATACGGCTCAAGGCGCAGGAAGTTTCATTCGGTTTGAACCCACCCGTCCCAGTCCCACGTCGCGCCGGGACAGAGCCTGGTCGGTGCTGAAAACGACCGCGAGACGCGTGAGCGGCCTGCGCTTCCAGGCACGGCCTTGGCTTCCAGGCGCAATCCTCGCTTCCAGGCGCGACCTCCTCATCTCCTTGATGACAACCCCTTGGTGTCGTGGTATGCTGGCGCCGCCGGTTCATAGAGGGTCGCCAGGACGGCCCGAAGGACCCAGAACGGGGCCCCGCAATTGACCCGAAGGGCCTCACAACCGAACAAGGAGGTTGCAATGGGTAACGTCTTGAAGGAGTTCCCACAGCAGCTCACCGGCAGGCCGCCTGAGAAAGTTTGGGCGGGCGCGTGCCGGAGCTATGGCATCATCTGGGGGCAGATGGGACGTGCGGTGGTGGACGCCTTCGGCGCCAAGGGGGCCGAGGCACTCAGGGAAGGACAAAGACGAGTGGCCAGGATGCAGGTCCCCAAGGCCTTCGAGTCGGGTCGCTTCGAGCGGAACGCAAAGGGCATGGCGGAGTACATGCTGCTCGCCGAGGAGACTCTCGGCATGAAGGTGGAGATGGAGCCGGGTGCCACTGCTGAGCGAGCCGTGTTCCGGTGGCTGGAGTGTCCGTTGTTCGACGACGCCGCGAAGGAGTCCACGCCCGAACTCTGCCGGGCCAACGACGAGTTCGAGATGGAGGCGGTCAAGTTGGTGCATCCGCAGCTCACCTGCACCATCACGAAGTGTAGGGGAAACGGAGACGACTGCTGCGAGATGGTGTTCGAGATGAAGAAATGAGTCCACGGCCCCGGAGTGCGGCGGCCCGTAAGACACGTGAGTGTAGTTGAGTTTGTTCGTGGGCGCGGCGCGGAGCGCGGCGACCCGTAAGACACGTGACTGTTGTTGAGTTTGTTCTTGCCCGCGGCCCCGGAGTGCGGGGCTCCGAGGGCAGCGATCAAGTACTTATCGGTGACCCTGGTGCCATGGGCATGGGGCACTGGTCTTAGCTTGGCTCGCCTGGGTGCGCACGTCTGCCAGCGTGATAAGGGGTGGGGTGCTGGACTGGCGTGTTGCCGCTGTGGCGACCGACGACCAACCGACCCCCTTAGGCGGCGGCCTGGGGGCTCTGAAGCAACTACCAAGGCGTACCATAACCTCCTGACGTGGCGACAACGCGAGAGAAGGGCCGGAGGTCTACCGGCATGACCACCAGGATGACCGCGCGGGACACCACCGGGGTAACCACGCGGAACACCACCTGGATGACAACGCGGGATACCAGCGGGGTAATCACACGGAACACCACCAGCATGACAACGCGAAACACAGCCAGGATGACCATGCGGGACACCACTAGGGTAAACAAGCGGAACACCGCCGGCATGAGCACGCGGAAGACAACGAGTATGACCACCCGAAAGACCACCAGAACGGCTGCGGGAGAGTCTCGCATGACTCGCGCTCCTCGCAGAACTGACGCTACTGGCAGAGCTCGCGCTGCTCGCAGAACTGAAGCTCCTCGCAGAACTGACGCTCCTGACAGAGCTCACGTTCCTCGCAGAACTCGCACTCCTCGCATAACTCGCGCTACTCGCGGAACTGGCGTCCTCCTCAGGACTCGCGCGCCTCGCGGAATCCGCGGAAGGCCGTCGGCGCGCAGGCCCTCGAGGAGTACTCTCCCCTCTCCGGTTCCCATCCCGGTGACGACGACCCAGATCGCACTGAAGAGTCTCTTCGATCACACGTGGGACGCCATCCTGATTACGGACAGGAGCCGGCGTGTGGTGGACGCGAACCTTTCGGCCCGCAGGCTATTCGGCATCTCCAGGCGACGGTTGCTGGGGATGAGGATAGATGACTTCGGGTTCGACGACTCGAGAAGCAGGTACAGGCGGCTTCTGGATGGGACTCTCCGGCCGCCCCTTGTCAGAGGAGAGTACGTTCGTCGGACGGCGCGCACAGGTGGAGACCAGGACGGCAGTCGGGGTCTGGGCGGGGATCGGGATCGCACCGGCAATCGCGACAGAATGACCCTGGACGCCATCGGAGCGCGGATCGACAGGAATCACGCCGTCTTCATCTTCAGAGACATCACGGAGCACAAGAAGGCCGAGGAGAAGATCAAGGCGTCGGAGGAAAAGTTCCGGAGCATCATTAGAGACGCCGGACTGGGCATGGTCTTCGTGGACACGGCCGGAGTGCACATCGACGTAAACGACGCCTTTTGTAGGATGACCGGTTTTTCTCGCGACGAACTCGTGGGATGCGGGGTGCCCTATCCGTACTGGCCGCAGGAGCAGATTCCACGATTCTTCCAGGGCATGCAGAATGCCCTGGCGGGTCGCGTCACCGTGGCCGAGACCATTTTCGTGAAGAAGAACGGCGAGCGTCTTCCGGTCAGGATCCACCCCTCCTTCGTGACGGACCACACCGGCGCAATAGTGGGTCAGATCGGCATATTCGAGGACATCTCGTCCTGGGAGACTCTGCAGCAGGAGGTCGTCTACGCGCAGAAGATGCAGGCCGTGGGCGCTCTTGCCGACGGCATAGTGCACGAGTTCAGCAACCTGCACGGTGGCATGCGTCTTGTGATAGAGACGGCACTGGCCGAGTTGGGCCGCGAACTGCCCATCAGAAGGGACCTGGAGGTTGTCCTGGAACGGCTCGAAAGGGCCAGCAGTATCACGGGGCATCTGAGGACGTTCGGGTTGAAGACGCCGTCGCGAAGGACACAGACCCACTTGTCCGATGTTCTGGAGGAAGCCCTGGACATCGCGACCGCCACACTTAAGAAGGACCGCATATCAGTGGAACTGGACCTATCTAAGGACGTTCCCCGTCTCTTCCTCGATCGCGCCCAGATTGTGCAGGCCCTGCTGAACCTGATACTGAACGCAAGAGACGCCATGGAGGCCGCGGACGTCAGGCGTCTCAGAGTGAGTACGGGCGTGAAAGACGGTAAGGCCTTTCTCATGCTGAGCGACACTGGTTCCGGCATCGCCTCCGAGTACATCACCAGCATATTCGACCCGTTCTTCACGACTAAGGAGGACCGCGGCGAACAAATGAGAAGCGGTTTCGGCCTGGGGCTTACCATGTCGGAGGCAATCGTCCGAGACCACGGCGGCACGATCGAGGTCTCCAGCAACGTGGGCGCGGGGTCTGCGTTCACGGTCTGGCTCCCGCTCGACATACCCCCATTGGTGTCACGGGTGAGCCTTTCCGGTGACCTCTGTGCCGCGATGAGGGGGAAGAGGATCCTCGTGCTGGTCAACGACGCGGCGCTCAGGGCGCTTCTGGACAACGCTCTGAAGCGCGTCGGCTGTGTCGTCCAGACGGCGGGTCAGCCGGACGAGGGCGCCTACCTTACGACCCGAAGCAAGTTCGACGTCGTCGTGGTGGGCCTGGGTCTGCCGGGCGGGAGTGCCAAGACCTTCCTGAGAGCGATTCGGAAGCAGGCGCCTGCGGACCGACCCGCGACGATAGTAGTGATGGGTGGTGACGGCGACACCGGACCGAAGAAGGCCGCGATGCCGAGAGCGGACGCGGTCGTTCACAAACCGGTGACGCTGGAGTCCCTCTACGCAGCGCTTGAGACAGTGGTGGGGGCGAAAGACGGGCGTCAGGAACGAACGACGGCCGACCCCGGCGGTTCGTTGTCCCGTTGATTGGCGGAAACGGCGGTTCGGTCGCGGACCCGAGCCGCGGGCCTCAACAGGCAGGGGTGTGAGCTTATGACCGACAGACCGAAAGTGCTGGTCGCCGACGACGAGCCGACCATTCGGCAGGCCTGCGCCCGGACCCTGGAGAAGATGGGCTTCGAGGCATACACCGCCGCGACCGGCACGGAGGCCGTTGAAATCGCCAGGAAAAACGACATTTCGTTTGTGCTGCTGGACATCAAGATGCCCGGGATGGACGGCCTGACGGTCCTGGCGGAGCTCAAGAAGCTCAAGCCCGAGACCAGGGCCATCATCATCACCGGGGCCGGTTCCATGGAATCGGCCGTCGTGGCCATGAGGTTGGGTGCGTCGGACTACCTGATGAAGGAATATCCACAGTTTTCGCTGAAGGAGCTGCGGGAGGCCGTCCTGCGCGTGTTCGGGAACCCGCTTGCCCACGTCGAGTCGGCCAGGGAGGAGGAGGAATTCTTCGGCCTGGTCGGCAGAACTCCGGCCATGCTCGAGCTCAGGCGCTCCATCGAGCTCGTGGCGTTGAGCGACGTCACCGCCCTGATAGTCGGAGAAACCGGCACCGGCAAGGAGCTGGTCGCGAGGGCGATTCACCGGCTGAGCTCGCGGGCCGACAAGCCCTTTGTGGCGATAGACTGCAGCATCATCGGAGAGCGCATTGCCGAGAGCGAGCTCTTCGGGCACAAGAAGGGCGCTTTCACCGACGCGCACAGCGACAGAATCGGCCTTCTCCAGGCCGCCGGAAAGGGTACCGTGTTCCTGGACGAGATCACAAACATCCCCATTGAAGTTCAGGCGAAGCTGCTGCGTGCCCTTCAGGAGAAGGAGATCAGGCCCATCGGCAGCGAACAGACGCAGCGGATGGAGGCGCGGGTGCTCGCGGCCAGCAACACCGACGTTCTGGAGGCGGTGAAACTTGGCCGATTCAGACACGACCTTTTCTACCGGCTTCACGTGTTCCCCATCAACGTGCCGCCGCTCAGGGATCGCAAGGACGACTTCCCGCTTCTGGTGAGGCATTTCGTGCGGAAACACGGGAGGCCCGACTTTGCCCCCGTGCAGTTCGAGGACTCGGCAATCGAGTTCCTCAAGTCATACGGCTGGCCGGGGAACGTAAGGGAGCTGGAGAGCTTCGTGCGCCTGGCCATCACCGTGAGCCCGGCCGGCACGCTATCGCGGGACAGGGTGGAGGAGCTTCTGAGCGAGTTCGGCCGATTCGGACGCCCCGAGCCATCGGCAACACTGAGCCTTGAGGAGACGGAGCGAGAGGCAATCGTGGCTGCGCTCTCCCAAGCCGGCGGCGATAAGCGAAAGGCAGCAAAGGCGCTGGGGCTTGCCCTCAGCACCCTGTACAGAAAAATCAAGAAGTTCCGCATAGACGCGTGACTCGTGCCCGCCTGCAACAGGAAGCCCCGGATTCCCATCACAAGGTGCTTATTGTTCCCGTTTTGAGAACACCATAACTCACTGAACAGCAAGAGATTGTGCCGTGCATTCTCATCGCGAGTGCGGATGATGAGAAACGCGGACCCGGCGGGACCCGATGTCCCGTGAGACAGGATTCAGGTAATTGTCTGCGATTGTGTAGATTATGCCGCTTTTTTTTGCGAGGGCAGTCTTGGCACGAAAGTCGCATTGTGTGCTGGCGGTCCCGTTGGGTTCGTGCTTCTGACAGCGACAAGGCATCAGCTGGCTTCTTGAGTTCATCATCTTCGGTCGACATCGCTCGCGCGCCTGTCGTTAGGAAGCGTTGTTGAAACCATATGGTGGCGTGGGTGTGGTGCAGGGTCAGAGTCGGAAGGCGGAGGTTCGGCATGAATGCGAAGAGAACGAACGAATCAATGGAGGCCGGTGCCCGCGCAGCGGGTTCCGCGAAGAGGGCCAGCGGTAAGGGGGTCAACACGGTCGTGGTGATGGGCCTCGGTCTGCCCACGATGAGGGCTTTGGGGAGGCTGTTGGGCAAGAGGTTTTACATGGAGCGGGCCGCCGACGCCACAGACTGTCTGCACAGGATAGACGGTAACGGCGGAATCGGCGCTGTGGTGGTGGACCCCGGCGTATCCGAGTTCGACAGCAACACGTTTGCCTCTTTGATCAGGCGATACAACCCGGAGGTGCCGCTCTTCTTCTTCGGGTCGGCTCAGGATTTCGGGGCGGACAGCGTGGTGTGTAAAGATGAGCTGACTCGGTGTTTCAAGAGTCCGTCGGAGATCTGTAAGCTGGCCGAGGAGATCATACTCGTCTCCAACAATCACGGTCCGACGAAGCCTGAGGTTCCGGTCAGCAGCATGGTCGTGAAGACGCTGGAGCTTGTGGAGGCGAACTACGCAAACATCGCCCGGATCAGTGAGATCAGCAAACTGCTGGGGGTGTCGCGTGAGCATCTTTCCAGGCAGTTCACGAGGTTCAC
>JAFGJU010000080.1 GCA_016928935.1 Candidatus Eiseniibacteriota bacterium
GACAAAGGGGACAAAGGAGACAAACGGGACAAGGGAGACAAGGGTCCGAAGGCACAACTGACCGAGCGCGAAGCGGCAATTCTGGCGCGCCTTTCCGGCGGCAGCGTGTCAGCGGCTGTGGAATTCGCAGAGCAGGATATAGTAAAATACAGGGACAAGAACCTGGAGTTCCTGCGCTCGCTTGGCGGCAGGACGCCGGCGGAGCTGCTCACGAAGGCGGAAGCGCTGGCCGACAGAAACGACAGGAGCCAGGTGGAGATATTCGTCCGCCTGGGCCTGCTCTGGCTGCGGGACCTGCTCCTGCTCAAGTGCGGCGGCAGGGAATCCGACCTTGCATACGCCGACCTGGCTGGAGAGCTCCGGCGAGAGGCGGAGGGACTCGAGCTCACGGAAATCAGAAGAAGGGCGGAGATACTCGAGGAGGTCGTCTCCTCTATGCAGAGCAACGTGGACATGTCGCTCCTTCTCTCCGCGTCCTTCTTGAGGCTGGCCGGCGTGGTCGGGGCAGAACGGCCGTTTACGACCCGGGAGTGAAGGACGGGCGCGAAGGACGGGGCCGGCGGAACCGGCCGGTCGCGACGCCCGACGGAGCAGGCTCACGGACGGGGGCGACGGGAGAGGAGAACGCAGATTGGGTGACGCAGTAGAAATAACTTTCAAGGGAGAGCGACGGGACGTGTTCTACAACCCGTCCGGCCTGCCCCTCGCCATAGGCGAATACGCGATAGTCCAGGCCGAGAGGGGCGAGGACATAGGCAAGGTGCTCCTTGTGGGGGAGCTGGCCCACAGGAAAATGAGGCCGCGTGGGGCCAAACAGGTGCTCCGGAAGGCGACCGAAGAGGACCTGGTGCGCCTGCGCGACAACGACAAGCTGGAGGACGACGCTTACAAGGTCTGCGAGGACAGGATAGCTGCGCGCGAGCTGAAGATGAGGCTCGTGGACGTGGAGTGCCAGTTCGACCGGAACAAGATCACGTTTTATTTCACGGCGGACAAGCGTGTCGACTTCAGGGAGTTGGTCAAGGACCTGGCCGCCGCGTTCAAGACCAGGATAGAGCTCAGGCAGATCGGGGTGCGCGACGAGGCCAGGAGGACCGGCGGCTACGGCATCTGCGGTAAGAAGTTCTGTTGCGCGACGTTCCTGAGGGAGTTCGAGCCGGTCACCCTCAGGATGGCAAAAGAGCAGCAACTGGCCCTCAGCCCCACCAAGATATCCGGCGCCTGCGGAAGGTTGATGTGCTGCCTCATGTACGAGGTGGACTTCTACAGAAGCGAGCTCAGGAAATTCCCCAAGGTGGGTTCGAGGCTGGACCTGCCGGAGGGCGAGGTAACGGTGACAAGACTCGATTTCTTCGACCGCTCCGTGCTGGTGCAGGATGCCGAAGGCATCGAGAAGAAGATACCCCTTGACCAGGTCCCCGCTTTCAGGTCTGAGAAGCCCACGTTCAGGCGGAAGAAGAGCCCGCGCCGCCCGCCCCAGGACTCGGGCAGACCGAGAGGCAAGCGCTAGAGCCCGGGCAGAATCACCCTCATACGGAAGAGGCAAATGGGAACCGACACGTTTTTTGTGACCACCGCGATAGACTACGTCAACGACGTCCCTCACCTCGGGACGGCCTACGAGAAGATAGCCGCCGACGCCATCGCAAGGTACAGGCGCCTGCGCGGGGACGACACCTACTTCCTGATGGGAAACGACGAACACAGCACGAACGTCGAGAAAGCCGCGAGTGCGAAGGGCATGGACCCGCAGCAGTACTGCGACATGATGGCCGAGACCTTCCAGACCACGTGGAAGAAGCTCAACATATCTTACAACGGCTTCATCCGGACGACCGAACCGAGGCACATCAGGGCGGTGCAGAAGATGTTTTCCCGCATACACGAGAAGGGAGACATATACGCGGGCACGTACGAGGGTCTGTACTGCGTGTCTTGCGAGGCCTTCTACACCGAGAAGGACCTGGTGGACGGGAAATGCCCCACTCACAAGGTCGAACCCAAGCGCATCAGCGAGGAGAACCACTTCTTCCGCCTGTCCAAGTACCAGGACGCGCTTCTCAGGCACATAGAGGAGCACCCGGAGTTCATAGTGCCTGAGATTCGGCGGAACGAGATACTGAACGTCATCAAATCCGGCCTGGAGGACGTCAGCGTCTCCAGGGCCGGGTCCAGATGGGGCATACCGCTCCCGAACGACCCCACGCAGACCATATACGTGTGGTTCGACGCGCTCATCAACTACGTCTCGGCGCTCGGGTTTGCCGACGCCGGCGGTGCGAAAACGGAGGCCGGCTCGCCCGGCGATGCGGGCGGACTCGCGGACTCGCGGCCGGTCGCGGCGGAATCGGCGGAGGGTTCGCTTTTCGCCAGGTACTGGCCCGCGCGTCTCCACGTCATAGGCAAGGACATCACAAGATTCCACTGCGTGCTGTGGCCGGCGATGTTGATGAGCGCGGGCGTGGAGCTCCCCGCGACTGTGCTGGGCCACGGCTTCGTGTCCTTCAAGGGTGAGCGGATGAGCAAGTCCCTGGGGAACATCGTCAACCCGCTGGAAGTGGCGGACAAGTTCGGTCCGGACCCCCTGCGCTACTACCTGCTCAGGGAGGTTCCATTGGACAGGGACGGCGATTTCTCGTGGGAGCTTTTCATAGAGAGGTACAACTCGGACCTGGCGAACGACCTGGGGAACCTCGTGAGCAGAACGCTGGCGATGGTGGTGCGTTACAACGCCGGGCGGGTCGCCGACACGCTGGTCATCAGCGAAAAGATCGGACAGCTCAGAGAAGCCGTGCGGGCCTGCGTGGCGGAGTATCCGCGCCTGATGGACCGCTACGAGGTCAGCGCCGCGGTCCAGTCGGCGTGGAAGCTGATACGGAGGGCGAACCAGTTCATAGAGGAAACCGCTCCGTGGCAGCTGGCCAAGGATCCGTCAAGAAAGACCGAGCTGCTGTCGGTGCTGAACGCGCTGCTCGAGGCCATCCGGGTCATAGCCGTCGTGCTCTTTCCCATCATGCCGGCCAAGTCGGTTGAGATATGGGCGCTCGCGGGTTACCCGGGCTCACCGCATATGAACCGAATCGGCTCTCTCGGGTGGAGCGACGCGGTCACGGGACCCGGTCGCGTCCTGAGGCAGCCGACTCCTCTTTTCCCCAGGATCTCAACCTAGGCGTTTCGGTGCGACCTTGGTAGACAGTCACGTCCATCTTCTCAGCAGGCAGTTCAATCGCGACAGGGATGAGGTCATCGAGAGAGCCTTCGCCGCGGGCAACGAGTTCCTCATCGAAGTCGCCGCGGACGTGCCCATGCTGGACA
>JAFGJU010000081.1 GCA_016928935.1 Candidatus Eiseniibacteriota bacterium
GCGGGCGCGAGGCCGGACGAGTCGAGGCGGGCCCGGCCTAGGGAAAGGATGTGACGTGGCGGCCACGGCGCTGCTGCTTGCCGTGCGCGGCCGATCGTGGTAGAATGTGGAAGCCGGTGGAAGGCAGGTGACCGCGGGCCGGCCGCACGGCCGGCCGGAGGAAAGTCCGGGCTCCACAGGGCAGGGTGCTGGGTAATGCCCAGTGGGAGAAATCCCAAGGAAAGTGCCACAGAGAACAGACCGCCCGCGGCGGTAGTCGCGGGCAAGGGTGAAACGGCGAGGTAAGAGCTCACCAGTGCCGGCGGCGACGCCGGCAGCTCGGCAAACCCCACCCGGAGCAAGACCGAATAGGAGAGCAGAGGTGGCCCGCCTCGCCTGACTCTCGGGTAGGTCGCTCGAGGCGCGCGGCAACGCGCGTCCAAGATAAATGGTCACCGCGGTCGGCGTCCCCGTTCGGCTCTCGAGGCCTGGGGGAACCGGCCGACAGAACCCGGCTTATGACTTCCGCCGGCGTGTTTGTTATATGGGCCTTGCTGCGACGCGAAGGCACCACGTGGAGGCTTGAGTGGTCTATTCGGGAAGGCATTCTGTCAGCGCGGCAGGCGGGTTGAGGCCGCGGTGGGTGAGGCCCACTGAGCCGTCCCAGGACGCGGTGAACGAGCTCGCGGGCGCGCTTTCGTCGCCGCGGGCGTTCGCCGCCATACTTGTGACTAGAGGAGTGGACAGCCCGCAGAGCGCGGCACACTTCCTCAACCCCAGCATAAGCTCCCTGCACGACCCGTTCCTGCTCCCCGACATGGATAAGGCCGTCGACAGGATCCTGCGCGCCCTCCGAGACGGCGAGCGCATGATGGTGTTCGGGGACTACGACGTGGACGGCATAACCGCCGTGTTTCTCCTGACCTCCTACCTCCGGGAGCTGGGCGGTGAGGTCCACCACGTCATTCCCCACAGGCTGCGGGACGGTTACGGCCTGTCCAGCAAGGGGGTGAACTGCGCGAAGAAGCTGGGGGCCACCCTCATAGTCACCGTGGACAACGGCATCGGCGCCATAGACGAAGTCGCTCTTGCGAAGTCGATGGGCATAGACGTCATCGTGGCTGACCATCACGAGCCGGGAGTGAGAATTCCGGAGGCGAGCGCTGTCATAGACCCGAAGCGGGCCGACTCAAGCTACCCCTTCGTCGACCTGGCTGGCGTCGGAGTGGCGTACAAGCTGGTCCAGGCGCTGCTGGACAGGGCTGGCCGAGGCGTGTCCAGGGACTTGAATGAAGACCTGGACGTGGTGGCCCTAGGAACAATCGCGGACGTAGTGCCGCTGACGGGCGAGAACAGAATCTTCACCAAGCTCGGACTGAGGGCCATAGAGTCGAGCAAGAAGCCCGGCCTGGAGGCGCTCAAGGAGCTGTCGGGGCTGAGCAGGCGGCGCATAGAGAGCGAGCACGTGGCCTTCATACTTGCGCCGCGCATAAACGCGGCAGGCAGAATGGGGGATTCTGACTCGGGCATACGGCTTCTGTTCTCCCAGGGAACCGAAGAGGCCCGGGCCATAGCCGAGGGGCTGGAGGACGACAACGCGCGCAGACGGCAGGTGGACGAGGAGACTCTTCACCAGGCGGTCGGGAAGTTGGAGAAGGCCTACGGGACCGAGATCCCACCGGGCATAGTGCTGTGGTCCAGGAGATGGCACCCCGGAGTGCTGGGGATAGTGGCGTCCAGGCTGGCCGAGAAATACAGAAGGCCGGCGGTGCTGATATCCGTCGAGGGCGAAACCGCCAGGGGCTCCTGCAGAAGCGTGGAGGGTTTCGACGTATACGGTGCCTTGTCCCGGTGCAAGGAGCACCTGACCGGATACGGCGGTCACAGTCACGCCGCGGGCATTACGCTCAACAAGTCCGAGCTGGAGCAGTTCAGGGACGCCTTCATGCCGCTCGTGGACGAGCGCCTGAGGAGCATAGACGTCACGCCGAAGCTTTACCTGGACTACGAGCTCCATCTTTCCGAGGTCAGCGAGAACCTGGCGCAACTGCTCGGACAACTGGCCCCGTTCGGCGTCGGGAACCCCGAGCCGGTGTTTCTGACGTCCAACGTTCAGGTACTGGACAGGTCCGTGGTGGGGGCAGGCAGCCATCTGAGACTGTCCGTTAAGCAGGGCAGTTTCTTCGCCGACTGCATAGGTTTCAATCTGGCACATCTTGAGAAAGAGATAGCTTGTGCGGACGGAGACGTCTCGCTGGCTCACATCCCGTGGCTGAGCACCTGGCAGGGCAGGACGAGACTGCAGCTCCGGCTCAAGGACGTGAAGGGCCCATGACGCACCTCGCCTGAGCCGGCGCCCCTTTTCAGAGCCGCACGTCCTCTTCTTCCGCACGATCTCCGTACCGGCCGCAATCGTTTGGACCCGGATGAGCGCAACCATGAACCAGACTCCCGAACAGACCGAACGCCTCCTCACCTCGTTCATGGAGAAGGTGCGGAAGAGATGCCCGCGCGTGAACCTGGCGCTGGTCGAGAAGGCGCTCAGGTATTCGGCGGCCGCCCACAGCGGACAGCTCAGGAAGTCCGGCGAGCCTTTCATCACACACTGCGTGGAGGTGGCCTCGATAGAGATAGACCTGCTCGAGAGGCGTATGGACACGCTTCTGTTGTGCTCTTCGCTGCTGCACGACGTGATGGAAGACGTGGGCGTGAGTGCCGAAGAGCTGAGCCGTGAGTTCGGCCCCGAAGTCGCCAACCTGGTCAACGGGGTGACCAAGATAAGCGGGATCAGGTTCATCAGCAAGGAAGTGGAGCAGGCGGAGTACTTCCGGAAGATGATCTTGTCCCTCGCCGCAGACGTGCGGGTGGTCCTGATAAAGCTGGCGGACCGGCTGCACAACATGCGCACGCTGGCCTCGTTGGACGAACAGCGCATCCTGGATACCGCGCGCGAGACCCGCGACATATACGCGCCGCTGGCGCATCGCATGGGGATCTGGAAGCTCAAGTGGGAGCTGGAGGATCTGGCTTTCAAGTACCTGGAGCCGGACGTGTACCGCGAGATATCGGAAAAGATCGCGCAGGCCAGAGAGGACAGGGAGCGCTACATCCAGGAGCTGGTGGAGGTGGTCTCGAAGAGGCTTACCACCGCCGGCATAAAGGGCGAGGTGGAGGGTCGGCCCAAGCATTTCGCAAGCATCTACAGGAAGATGAGGGAGGACAACGTCCCGTTCGAGCAGATATACGACTTGATAGGCGTCAGGATCATCACCACCAGCAAGGCGGACTGCTACAGAGTCCTGGGCCTGGTGCACGACCTCTACTCGCCCATGCTGGAGCGGTTCAAAGACTACATAGCCACGCCCAAGAGCAACATGTACCAGTCGCTGCACACGACAGTGTTCGGGCCGGACGGCCAGCACGTGGAGTTCCAGATCCGCAGCCGGGAGATGCACAGAACCGCGGAGCTGGGCATAGCCGCTCACTATTCTTACAAGGAGGGCGTGCGAGTCGGAGGGGAGCTGCAGAAGGTGCGCGAGCTGGTCAGGCAGGCCACCGAGTGGCAGGAGGCCACCACAGACCCCGTAGAGTTCATGTCGCTGGTCAAGGAGTCGCTGTACCACGACGAAGTGTTCGTGTTCACCCCGCGCGGAGACCTCAAGCATCTGCCGAGAGGGTCGACGGTGCTGGATTTCGCCTACGCCGTGCACACCGAGGTGGGCGACCACTGCGTGTCGGCGAAAGTGAACAACAGGCAGGTGCCTCTCAGGCACGTGCTGGAAAGCGGGGACAGGGTGGAGATAGTCACGTCGCCGACGGCCAGACCCAGCGACGACTGGCTGAAGATGGCGAAGAGCCCGGCCGCTCTCGGGAAGATACGTCACTGGCTGCGGCAGGCCAGGCTGGAAGGCAGCGTGGTCCTGGGCCGGGAGATACTCGAGAAGGAGCTGAAGCGGGTCCGTCAGAAGATGCCGGCGGACCTGGCGGCGGCCGCAGAGCAGGCGGGGTTTCATTCCGAGGAGCAGATGCTGGCCGCGATAGGCAGGGGGGACTCGAGCGCAGAACACGTCGTCTCAAAACTCTTCCCCAGGCCGCGTTCGGTCCTGCAGCGCGCTCTGCCCATAGACAGACTGAGGGACCTCACGGAGAGGCGCAGGCACTGCGTGCGAATAGAAGGCATTTCCAACCTCATGGTTTCCTTCGCGCACTGCTGCGAGCCGATACCGGGAGACGCGATAGTTGGGATTATCACGAGGGGCAGGGGCGTCTCGATTCACCGCGCGGACTGTCCCAACGCGTTCAAAGACCGCGTGGAGAAGGGCCGGCGCATAAACGTCGAGTGGGACGTGGGCAAGGACACTGTCTTCTTGGTGAACCTGTCTGTCAC
>JAFGJU010000082.1 GCA_016928935.1 Candidatus Eiseniibacteriota bacterium
TCGCAGCGCTCCAGGGCCGGGTGCATCTTTACGAGGGACACACACCCGCCGAAGTCACTTTCCCGGTGCGGGTGCTGGCCGGACTGGGGGTCCGCTCCCTGATAGTCACGAACGCCAGCGGCTCGTTCACCCGCGACATAGGACCGGGAGAAGTGATGCTCGTGAAGGATCACATCGACCTCACGTTCCGCCAGCCCCTCAAGGGCGACTGCGGCTGGAGGAAGGAGCCCCTGGTCAGGAGAAGTCCTTCCCTGTACGACCGCGCATACATGGAGTTGGCCAGGAGCGCCGCCCGAAGGCACGGCGTGGCGCTCAAGGAGGGCGTCCTCTGCAGCTCCACGGGCCCCAGCTACGAGACCGGGGCCGAATCCGAGTTCATGCGGAGAATCGGAGCCCATTCAGCCTGCATGTCCACGGTGCACGAGGTGCTGATAGCCAACACCCTGGGCCTGCGCGTGCTGGGACTCTCCTGCATTTCCAACCTGGCGACAGGCATCGGCAGCGCCGAGTTGAGTCATGAGGAAGTGGCAGAGGTCGTCGGGGTGACTGTCAGGCGCCTGGCCCCGTTTTTGAAGGACCTCGTCAGGGAGATTGCCGCAGCGTCGGGCGGCAGGTGACGCAGACAGCGAGCAGGCTCCACGGAAAAGGCTCCGTCCGCGTCCGGTGGCCGGAAGACTCCTGACGGGTGACACGCTGTTCGTCGGCAAAGTGGGCGGCACCGACTTCGGAGAGGGAGCGCGGCTGGAGTACGAGAGTCTCCAAAGGAAGCTCATGACCCTGCCCGATTCGACCGAGGTCTGGCCGGGCCACAATTACGGGGGCAGGCCCCACTCCACCGTCGGCGAGGAGAAGCCCACAAATCCCTTTCTCCTCAGGACTAACCTCTCTGATTTCATAAAGTTAAAGAAGAACTGGCTGGAGTATAAGCGGCTCCACGGCATAAGGTAACTGGGGGGTAGAGGGCACAGCGGGCCACGCTGTGGGACAAACTTCGGCTCTTTGCCCGGCCTTCCGTCGAGGCGCTCCTGGACGGACCCGGCCGGCAGTGGGGAATCCGGCAGTGACTTTGGCCCGCGCGCCGACATAACGAATTAGGCGCCGCAATCAGCCACCGTTTCGGTTGACATTCGGGCCGTTTTGCGGTATAATAGACTCAGCTAATTCTGTAAGTTCCAAGCTGTTCCGGTCACGCAACGCGGGCGGGAGCACCGATCGCAGGCCGTCTAGACGGAGGTGTTGTCGTGGCCGGGCCACGCCGAGGTCTAAGCGAAAACCTTTCATGGTGGAACGGAGGTGATACTGGGACACTCTTGATTCAGTGCATTCGCCCACTAGATTTGGCTCTTTCTCCGAGGGAGGAAAGATGAAAAGACGAGTTCTAGCATCGGTCGTCGCACTGCTCCTTGTCACAGCGGGCACGGCCGCGGCGGTGACGACGACGACCATCTACAACGTGCAGCAGAAAATGCACGCCATCGGCGACACGCTGGCGGTGGAGGACATCGTGGTCACCGGCGTTGACGTCGCCGCGACCACGTACGGATTCTGGGCTCAGGAGCAGGCCGGCGGCCAGTACGGCGGCATTCTGGTCTACTCGGGCAGCATACTCACGGAACTTCATCCCGGCCTGGTGGTTGACGTTACGTTGTGCAGGTACGAGGAGTATCCGAGCGGCGTTCACGATTCTCTCTCGTTGTCGGAGCTGACTTACAGCCCCATAGCCTGGACCATCGTGGACAGCATACCGGTACCGGCTCCCGTTTCGCTCACCTGCACCGACCTGGGCATGAGGCCGTACAACTACGCCAACGCCGAACCTTGGGAGGGCACGCTGGTAAAGCTGACTGACGTGGTCTGCGTGGCACACGACCCGTCGTACGTGTCCAGCTTCTTCCTCAGGCAGGCTTACCCCACCGGCCCGGAAGACACCGTCACGGTCTACGTGAGGAACAACAAGCTCGTGAGCCCGGGACCCGGCAGGCCCGCCATCGGCGACACGCTGGCGTCCATAACCGGGTTGGCCCATTACGAGAGCAGCAGGTATCAGTTGTGTCCGAGGAATGCCGACGACATCGTCTACGCGGGCGCTGAGCCGGCGCCGAACCTGGCCCTGGCCTACGCCACTTCCAACACAGGCATCCAGGCGGTGTTCGACTGCAGGGTGGACGAAACCACCGCGGAGAACCCGAACAACTACTACCTGGCTACGGAAACGACCGTCATCTCCGCCGAGCTCGATTTGGTTGAAGAGCAGGTGGTCACCCTGACGACCGCCGCACAGACCGGCGGCGCGGTCGAGGAGTTGACCGTTGCCGGAGTGAAGAGCAAGGGCGGCACCATAATGCCGGAGCCGGGGAGCTACGCCTTCAGGGCTGGGTTGACGCCCATCTCGATGGTTCAAGAGATGAAGGCCGCGGACAACGACAGCTCCAAGCTCACCCTTGAGCAGGTGACCATTGCGGGTATCGTCACCGGCGACAAGACTCCCTACATCACGCACATGTACGTGGAGGAAAGGCCGGGCGGGCCGTGGCATGGTGTTCAGATCTACGGCGGCGCTCCCGTGGTTCCGACCGAGGGCGACAGCGTCATCTTGTCCGGCTACGTGAGCGAGTACTACAACAAGACCGAGCTCACCGGCATAGACTACCTCGCCGTGTGCAGCTCGGGCAACCCGCTGCCGGGACCGACCCACGTGGACCCGGGTCTCATCAAGACCGGCGCCACGACCGCAGAGTCTTACGAAGGTGTCTATGTGAGGTGCGACCCGGTCTTCGTTGCGGACACCGTCGGCTTCGATGCCTACGGCGAATGGAAGGTCGCGGACACGTACGGCACGCTGGACTCGGTCCTGGTCGGCCACAACGGCGACTACACGTACATACCGAAGCCGGGCCAGTGGATGAACATCCGCGGTCCCATAGACTACATCTACGAGGACTTCAGGATCGAGCCCAGGTACGACGCCGACATAGACACCGTGAACGTGATAGCGGTGGACCCGGGCGTGACGCCCGCGCCGGCGGTGTTCTCTCTGGAGCAGAACTTCCCGAACCCGTTCAACCCCGTGACGACCGTCATGTTCTCGCTGCCCGAGAAGGGCGAGGCCATGCTGGCCGTCTACGACGTGTCGGGCAGGCTCGTGAAGACTCTGTACCATGGCGTATTGGACCAGGGCAAGCACAAGGCCACCTGGGACGGGAGGAACAACGCAGGACGCGTGGTTTCCTCGGGCGTCTATTTCTGCAAGTTGGTCGCGAAGGACAAGACTGCAGAGACGAAGATGGTGGTACTGAAGTAGAACTTGCACGCACTGAGACAGGAGCCGGCAGGGCGGCCGACGCCTCCGGCCGGCTCCTGGGGACGTATCCCATCACATCGGGAAGGAGGTGAGTCCGGACATACAGAGAGTGTTAAGGAGTTCCGACACTGCTGCTAGCTTACGTCTGTTGTGAGGATGGAGGTTGTGAGAATGAAAAAAGGATTGATACTACTCAGCACAGGGCTTCTGGTGTTGTTTGCCGCCGGCGCCGCGCTGGCTTACGACAGCATAGGGGCCATTCACGTCAACGACGCCAACGGTAACCCCGTCGCTCCCTACGCCGTGGGCACGGCCGTGAGCATCAGGGGCATAATCACCGCGGAGTTCACGACTGCGACCGTGACGTACACGAGGGCTTTCATCCAGGACGAGACCGGCGGTATCAACATCTACAAGTCCGGCGAGCACATCTGCTTCAGTCCGGGTGAAGACGTTACGATCGAGGGCACCATCGCCCAGTACCAGGGCCTGACGGAAGTCTTGATCACGTCGTACGTCATCAACGGCTGCGGGTGCCCGCTCCCCGCGCCGAAGGTCATCACGGTGAGCCAGCTGAACGGCACGTTCCTGCCTGACTACACCGAGCCCGACGAGGGCAAGCTCATCAGAATCAACTGCGTGACCATACCCGGAGCGACCGGCAACTGGTCGAGCAAGAGCTGGACGATCACGGACGTCACCGGCAGCGGAACCCTCTACGTGTACGGCGGGTCTTGCTGCGCCGTTCACTCGCTCATCGGAACGCCCGTTCCGGTCGGACCGTTCAACGTCGTCGGTATCCTCACGCAGTATGACTCCTCGGACCCGCGCACAGCCGGATACCAGATCTCGCCGAGAGGACTGTGTGACATCGAAGTGCCGGGCACGCCGGTAGAGTCCGCGACCTGGGGCCGAATAAAGACCCTGTTCGATTAGTCGCGGGACCGCAATCGCGGGTTTGACCCGAATCAGACCGGAGGGCTTCTCCACGGAGAGCCCTCCGGTTCTTGTTTCCCCTTGACCGTTCTTCCGTTCGTGTGCTAGCTTCTCGGCCTGTCAACTGCAGCTCGCGCTCTCACGGCGCGGTGGTCGCGACACCTCCAACGGAGGAGAACGTGAAGAGGAAACCCCTGCTTCTCACATTCACTTTCTTTCTGGTCTTGGTTGCTTCGGCCGTGCTCGACGCCTCGACTGGTGAAGCGGGCTCGTTCGACGCCCGCAGAATCGGTATGGGAGGGGTCGTCCTCTCGGACTACTCCGACGCGCAGAACAGGAACGTGGCATTCAGGGCCGTGCCGAGGGAGAACTTGCGCGGAAGCATTCCGCTCCCACTGGGTATAGTCCAGGTGCTGACTTCGCTTCCCGAGCTGGACCCCGACGAGGACGAATTCAACCCGCTCGAGATTGCGGAACTGGTGACCAACTTTCCGGTCTTCCTGAGGCTCAAGAGCCCCGACACGATGGAAGACGACGTCGTGATAGACGTGGCCAGGAACAGGCTCAGAATAGACCTGGGCGACGTCGCCGAGGTGGTGCCCGATGAACCGTTCGAGATCGGCGGGCTCCTGGACCATCCGTCCGGCAGTTTCTCGGTGCGGGGCGTGTTCGCCGGGCTCTCGCCGCTGGTCGTCGCCGAGAGCGACCTCGAGCTGAGCCCGACCCTGGAAAAGGCGCTGCGAGAAGGAGA
>JAFGJU010000083.1 GCA_016928935.1 Candidatus Eiseniibacteriota bacterium
GTGCTGCTGCGGTGATGCCGATGTGATAATGTCCGGCCCGGCGACCGATGCGGCGGCCGTTGGGCCGGACAAGATTCTGCGCTGGGATGGAAGGGCCTCGGGGAGGTGCGCATAGATGCCGCATGATGTCTCACGTCGCGATTCGCACGCTCGGCATGACGCCGCGCACGACGTTTTCCATCGGGTTTCGCACGCTTGGCATGACGCCGCGGATGATGTTTCGCGCGGCAGTCAGCACGCCTCCAGGCCCGACGTCTCGCCGTGCGACCCCCTTGCCGTCTCCGCGCGCCCAATGCGCAAGTCGTCGCGTTTTCCCGGAAGGGCGACGGCCGCATACTGGTTCCTGGCCGGCGTCCTGTCCCTCCTCTGGTTGATCGTCCGAAGCGGCACCAAGCCCAGCCGCATCACTTATCCGTGTCAGCGGGCTGCGATGTCGACGGTCGCGGTTACGTTCGGCGTTCCGCTCGCGGTGCCGCTCGTTGCTCCGCTTGCCAGGCTGCTCGCCTTCCGTGACCGCCTCTCAGGCGGGGTTAGCGAGCCGGAAAGTCCGCTGGCGCGCGTACGGGCCCGCCTTGCCACGGCCTGCGTCCTGGTAACCCTGGGGCTTCTTGCCGGACTGGGTGTTCTGGGCTACACCGGACACGTTGAGCGCTGGGCAGTGAACCCCCACGCCCCGAGGCTCCCGCGCGCGCTCACGGCGGCGTTGTCAGGGCAACTTGTCTCGGCGGGCGTGCCGGTGTTTGCATCTTCGATGTCTTCCTCGCTCGCCGAGTCGGCGGTGGGTTCCCTCGGGCCGGTCGTGCCGGCAGCAGTGCTGGCCGCGCTGGAGGATTACCGCACGACCGTGTATCACGTGAGCGGCTGCCCGGAGGACCCGGTCGGCGACCGGTTCGTAGGGCTGGACAACCTCATAGCACGGATGGGGCAAGGGGGGCTTAAATTCTACAAGTCCGCGACTCAGTCTCTTGTCGCCGGGCCGGACGGGATAATTGCGTCCGACGACGTCGTCATAGTCAAGTTCAACTACCAGTGGCCTGAGCGCGGCGGGACCAACATGGACCTCCTGCGCGGCCTCGTCCGCAGAATCCTGGACCACCCCGACTCCTTCACCGGGGAGGTGGTCGTATGCGAAAACGCGCAGTTCAACTCCACTTACGAATTCGACCGCGCGCTCAACAACGCGGAGGACCATTCGCTCTCCCCGCGCGACGTGGTCTCGGCCTTCCAGCAGGCGGGCGCCAACGTCTCCCTGTACGACTGGACTCTGCTCAGGTACACGGCCGTGGCCGAATACTCCGACGGGGACACCCTGGACGGATACATTGTCCTGCCCTATGACGCGCAAGTGACCGGAGCGCCGTCTTATCCCAAGTTCAAGACTGCTGCCGGGACCCGTATCAGTCTCAAGCACGGCATCTGGGACCCGGGGAGCAGCACCTACAGCCGCGAGCACTTGAAGTACATAAACGTACCCGTGCTCAAGTCTCACAACGCCACCTACGGTGCCACCGCGTGCGTAAAGCACTACATGGGCACGGTGACGCGCGAGCTCAGCACCAACTCGCATGCGGCTATCTGGTACGGAATACTCGGCGCGGTGATCGGCGAAATAGGCCCGGCCGACCTCAACATCCTCGACGCCGTCTGGGTGAACGCCGACCCTTACAGCGGGCCCGAGACAAGCTACGAGGGGGCCACCAGGAGAAACGAGCTCGTCGCCGGCGTTGACCCCGTCGCCGTGGACGTTTGGGCAGTGAAGCACATCCTCAACAACGCCTTCCTGGCGAACGGCTACATGCCGCCGTGGCCGCTGCCGGACGCGGACGCCGACGACCCCGACAGTCATTTCAGAAAGTACCTGGACAACTCAATGCAGCAGATTCTGGCGGCCGGCTACGTGGTCACGAACGACCATACGAAGATTGACGCCGTCAACGGAAACGGGGCAGCGGGAGACTTCGACTACGACGGCGACGTGGACGCCGCCGACTTGACGGCCTTCACGGACTGTTTCACTGGCCCGGGAGGCGGTCCGTTGGGAAGCTACTGCTACGCGGGCGACTTCGACGGGGACTCCGACGTGGACTGCGCGGACTGGGCCAATTTCAGGTTTGTCTGGACCGGGCCCGGCGACCCGCCCGACTTACCCGGATGCGCCAACGTCGGCGTGGACGACCCGAGGGCGGAGCCCGCCCCGGCCGTCACATCCCTATCACAAGTTTATCCCAATCCGGTGAACGGCGACGTCACGATTCGCTATCGAGTCGGCTCGCCGGGTGTCGTCCTGCTGAGAGTGGTGGACCCCGCCGGCCGCGTCGTGAGGACGCTGTTCAATGGTGGAAGGGAAGCCGGCGAACATTCCGTCGTGTGGGACAGGAAGAGCGACTCCGGCGCGGTGGTTTCGAGCGGCGTCTATTTCTGTCAGCTGAAAGCGGGCGGCTTTGGCACGGTCAAGAAGCTCGTCGTGGCACGGTGATATGATATGCGCACGGCTGGGGCTCCGTTCAGCTGTACCTCAGCAGGGCCAGGTTGAGGATGCGGGCAATGAGGTCGTTGTAACCCACGCCGGCCTTGGCCGCCGCCTCGGCCACTTCCTCTCCGTAGGCCAGGTCCGGATTCGGGTTCGCTTCCAGCACCACAATCTTGTTGTCGGGGGTGAGCCGCAGGTCGATTCGGCCGTAGTCGTGGATCTGCAGCACGTTGTAGACTCGCTTGCACGTGCGGGACACGCTCTCTACCAGCTCCGGCCCCAGGTCCGCGAACCCGAACGTGATGTTGTGCTTCTCGCGGTACTGCTCGTTCCATTTGACGCGATAAGTGGCCAGATGCGGGCCGTTGTTGGACCCCGATTCGAAACGACATTCGCGGATGGGAAACACAGTCAGTTTCCTGTTTCCGACGATTGTGACGTAGAGTTCCCTTCCCTCGATGTACTCTTCGGCTATCGCGTCCTGCTGCCATCGTCCGTGCACAAATGCGGCGCGTTCCGCCAACGCGTTCTCATCGGCCACGACTGACGCGTTCGAAATGCCCTCTGAGCTGTCTTCAAAAGTCGGCTTCACGACCAGGGGATAGCGGATGGACTTGGGGGCCTGCGCCTTCTTGCCCACCGGCAGAGGCACGAAGCCCGGAACCCGTATCTTGTGAAGGGTCAGGAGCTGCTTGCAAAGGAGCTTGTCGCGACAGAGCATGAGCCCCGTTGAACCGCTCCCAGTGAACGGCACCTTGAACATCTCAAGGACGCCGGCGACGTTTTTGTCCAGCTTGCGGTCGCCGGCAAACTGCTCAGTCAGATTGAACACTATGTCGGGCCTTTTCTCGGTGAGCGAGTTGGCGACGGCCGCGATGTCGTGTCCAGCCCCCAGCACTGACACGTCGTGTCCGAGCGCCCTCAGGGCTCCGATGACGTGATACTCAGTCATCGGCGTCTCGTCCGTGCGTTGGAACGACGGGTCGTCCGCTGGTATGACGGCCTTGTCCACCAGCGCCGTGATGTTCAGTCTGCCCGCCATCAGGGCTGTCCTTTCGGAGCGACTCTGAGCGTGTTGCCGGCGATGGCCGTCAGGAGAGCGGTCACCGCTATGATGACCTCCGCGTCGTCCGCGGCGTAGAGGTCGAGAGCGTCACAACGTTGAATGCACTTGTTCACGAGTTCGTCGATGTCGTACTTGCGATGACCGGTCCATCTCGTGACGCTGTTTACTATCTTTCGTCGGTACTGTCGGAGGAACTTCGAAGCCTTGAGCTTCGAGTCCAGTCCGGGCCTGGGACTGAAGAGCACCCTCAAGCTGTCGTCGTAGAATCCGTGAAAGTCGCTGCCGAGGTCCCGGCGCTTGCGCTCGTAGTGAGCGGCGAGAGTGGACGTCATGCGCGACGCCGACCACGGCGGATTCTGCGGGATCTTCACCGCGGGCGGCTTGTCGCGCACCTGCCGAACCACGTGGTCCACGTACTGCAGTTTCTTAAACACGGGCCAGTCGCGGTACTTCTCCTGCCAGTTGCTGCCCGGAGCGAACCAGACCGCGAAGGTCTCGGCGAAATCCTCGTCCGGATGAGCCTGGGCATAGTTGTCCTTGAGGTGGATCACGAAGCGCCGGGAATACGGCTGGTAGGAATACGAGTCTGAGTACTTGGCGGAGAAAGGCCCGAACAGTTCCCGCCATCGTGTCTTCTTGTACAGCTGGTAGGCGTAGTTGAGAGCGTGTCCGCATTCGTGGCGGATGAGCTTCATGAAAGAGTCCTCGGTACCGCCCTCGACCTCAAGCATCATCTTCTGCTCGAGGCTCTTCAATCGTGGGTGGGCCAGGCAGAAGGGAATGCCGATGATGGGGTCCTTGTCGGGACAGAGCCACTCGTCGGCCAGATAGCAGGGAGGGTGGAACTGGATGCCCCGGGCGTCCAGCTCCGCGTACAGCCTTTGGACGAGCGGTTCGAGCGCGGAACCGGAAACCTGAAGACCCAGGTCCCTGACTCGCATTTGCAGAAGCTCTTCGTCAGGAAGCTCCTGCCAGTCCTTCACCTTCAGGACCTGCCGGGCTTGTCTGTGTTTCGTGCGGTGCATCCGGTAGGGAATCTCCTCAATCGCGGCAACGTGCGCGAGCGTCCTCCGCGACCGGA
>JAFGJU010000084.1 GCA_016928935.1 Candidatus Eiseniibacteriota bacterium
GCGACTGAGGCGACGTCCTCCGGCCAACTGGTCTCGTCCACAACGTTGGAGCGCCGCATGACGACCATTCGCTCCACCATGTTCTCGAGCTCTCTCACGTTGCCCGGCCACTCGTGCCTCATCAGCTTCCTGACAAGCTCCGGCGAGAACACTACGTTCTGCCCGGGCGCAAATCGCTCCGCGAAGTGGGCCAGGAACAGCGGTATGTCTTCTTTCCGCTCACGGAGCGGGGGCATGAATATCGGTATCACGTTGAGTCTGTAGAACAGATCTTCCCTGAACGTTCCGTCGGCGACCTTCCGCCTCAGGTCTGAGTTTGTGGCTGCCACGATTCTGACGTCCACCGCAGTCGATTTCTCGGAACCCACCGGCTCTACCACTCTCTCCTGCAGGACCCTGAGTATCTTGGCCTGGAGCCCGAGCCCGAGGTCACCGACCTCGTCCAGGAAGATGGTTCCGCCGTCCGCAAGCAGGAACTTGCCCCTCTTGTCCCGGATTGCTCCAGTGAAGGCGCCCTTGACGTGGCCGAAAAGCTCGGACTCCACGAGCTCCTTCGGGATGGCGGCGCAGTTGACCGGGACGAATTCGTGCGCGCTCCGCAGGCTCTTCTTGTGGATGGCCCTGGCTATTATCTCCTTGCCCGTGCCCGATTCCCCCGTGATTAGAACGGTGGCGTCCGTCGGCGCCACTTTGTTCAACAGGTCCAGCACGTTCTTCATTGCGGCGGAGGTGCCGATGATGCTCTTTACGTAGGCCGCGCCGTCCAGGCGGCTCCTGAGTTCCACGTTCTCCGTCTCCAGGCGCTTGAACTGGAGTGCCTTCTGGATCGTCACGCTGAGCTCTTCCTTCTCGAAGGGCTTCGTGAGGTAATCGAACGCGCCGAGCTTCACTGCCTGCACTGCCTCCTGGACTGTGGCGTAAGCGGTAATGAGGATGACCTTGATTTCCCGGTCGAGGTCCAGCGCGCGCATCAAGAGCTCGAGGCCCGACAGGCCGGGCATTCTCATGTCCGAAAGCAGCAGGTCGAACCGCTCGTGTTTCAAGAGCTCAAGCGCCCGCTCCCCGTCGGCCACGGCCCTGACGTCGTAGCCCTCTTGCTTCAGACTGAATTCGATGACTTGACGAAGGCTCTCGTCGTCGTCAGCGACCAGTATCCTGAAGGTCATCAAATCTCCCTCCGCGTCCTGTCAGGCCTTCACCGGCAGCAGAATCGTGAAGGTCGAACCCTGCCCCGGCTCACTCACCACCTCTATGCGGCCGCCGTGTTCCTCCACTATGGACTTCACTATTGCCAGGCCTAGCCCGCTTCCGGTGGGTTTCTGAGTGAAGAAGGGCTCGAAGATCTTGTCCATGTGCTCGGCGGCTATACCGCTCCCCGTGTCGGATATCCTGATTTCCCAGAGCTTGGAGTGGTCTTCCACTCTCTGTCCAAGCTCCACCCGGATTTTTCCACCGCGGGGCGTGGCTGCAATCGCGTTCAGGAGCAGGTTAATGAAGACCTGGCGCAGCTTCTGCGGGTCGGCCCGCACGTGCTCCGCGAATTGCGGAATGTTCGTTTCGAGCAGGATCGACGCCGAGGCCATCTGCGACTCCATCTGTCTCAGTGTCCGCGTCAGCAGTTCGCCCGGCTTCTCCTCGGTGAAATTGAACGGCTGCGGCCTCGCGTAATCCAGGAACTCCCTTATTGTGTTGTCGAGTCTCCGGATCTCCTTGCCGATCATGTCCGCGAAGTGCCGCTTTTCCGACCCGGGAGGCAGGTCGCCCGCCAGGATGTCGGCCGCGCCCTTGATTGATGCCAGCGGGTTTCTTATCTCGTGCGCGACGCCGGCAGCCATCTGTCCCATCATGGACAGCCTCTGGGTTCGCTCAAGCCGGGCCTGGGCTTCCAGCATCCTCTGCCGCTGAGATTTCTCGCGGCCGACGAGAGCCCCGGAAAGGGCGCCAATTGCAAAGTAAAAAACTATCTCCGTCAGCTCTGCGGAAAGTTCCCCGCGGGGTACCGCGCTGCGCACGATGTACGGGACTACGGCCACGGATATTACGAGCGCGCAGACGAGCCCCCCACGAAGTCCGAACCAGATTGCAGCGATGACAATCGGCACGTAGCAGAGCCTTCCGTGCACTGCCTTGAGCAGCGGCCCATGACTGGAGTGGGCGTGTCCGACCCATCCGTAGTGGAGCGCCAGCGTCAGAACGACTGCGACACTAAGGAGAAGCACCTTCCAAACATTCTCGCGATTCACTGCGCCCTCCCGGAGCGTCCTTCCGCGCGAGTCCCGTCTTGCCCCTGTTTCCCCGCCTGGCAGGACAAATCGTCTGGCTTTGACCAAGCGTATACTATTCTACAATGCCGCCGGGTAAAGCATAATAATGTACAATGCCCTGGACAGCGGTAATAAAGAGGCGGAGTCAAACCGCATAGGAGAGATAATTCTTTAAATTTCTGGGAGTTACCGCCTCTCGGAGCCGGGTATCTCGAATTCTATGCCGGCCATCCAGTCGGCCAGCTCGAGCGCGATGGTCCAGTTTCCCCTTCGGAAGATGTTCTGGGTCGAAAAAAGCTGAAGGTCGCCGATTGCAGCGGCGGTACCGGAGAGGGAAACAGCGACCACGACTGGCCTGGTCGAGAGGTCGTTCTTGCCGGGCGAGGTACCGGTCAGCTCCGGCCTCAGGCCAAGACCTCCTTCGAGGCCCCAGGCTCCCTCGGAGGCCACCACTCTGGCCGTTCCGCCCACCGCCTCGACCGGCGCGCATCTGAACGAGTGCGGCTTCTCCACGCCGAAAATCAACCGCGGGAACGTGTGGTGCCGGCCGAGCGTCCTGTCAAGGTCCGGCTCGAACACAACGTAAGGCAGGAACCTCATCTCGTGCCGGCCGGTCAGGGCGTGAATGGGCACTTCTCTGTCTGAAAAGCCCTCGCCCCTGAACCACTGACCCACTGCGTTGTGGAGGCCGATGGTGGTGTAGGGTTCATTAACGAATACCCACTTGAGAGTCTCGCGCTGAAGGTTTCCGGAATAGACGTGGCCCTCGCTCCTGACCGGATTTATGACCATCACGCCGTACGCTCCGTCCACGTTCACGATTCCGTCTTCTATCCCCCAGACCCAGAACCCCTTGTCTCTCATCAGGCTCGCGAACTTGCTCAGGCCGTTCACGGGGTCGCAGACATCCGGCCCGTAGCCGCGGACGTCGAGTATGAGCCGCGCGCCTATCCCTCCGCTGGGAGACAACAGCGTGAGGACGGTCTTCCTGGAACCGTCGCTACCCACGAACTCAATCGCTCCGTCTCGGTCCAGCTGGACTCTGAACGTCAGCTCGCCTGTGGCGCCCCGCACTTCCTCCGGGTCTATGCTGCCGCCGTCAATGTGGGCCTTGAGGTCGGTGGTGCCGTCCACGCGGACCCGGACGTTGAGCGTACGACCGGTCACGACCGTGTACTCCGGCACTATATTACAGGACGGCGCCTTCTCCCTGCCGGCCAGCCAGTTGAAAAGAGCCCGGACGAATTCGCGATTTCTCGCGCAGTCGATACCTATTCGGCCCCGCCCACCGTTTATCAAGAACTGACTGTCCCCTATGCACGCGACGCGGCCCCGACCGTATTCGGCCGCGGCCCCTATGACGGCGCCGGACGGCTTGGCCGTCCCGTAAGCGGACAGGACGGGGAACGCCGACCCGGTCATGATCATGTGCAGGGCAACCGGCACAGAGACACTGTCCACGCCGAAGTGGCCGGAGCGCGAGAGAATCCATTGTCCGGCCGTGCCCGCGGCCGAGTTCGCGTCGTCCACGACAGTGCCGCCCATGAAAGACATCCCGAACTGAGACGCAACAGCATCCTGGAAGTTCGTGCCCCCTGGCTCGCCGGGTTCCGCAAGTATGAGCAAACCGCCGCCTTTGCTCACGTAGTCCCTGACCGCTTTGATTTCTTTCGCGGTGTACTTCTGCCCGACCGCCGGCCCCATTACGAAAACACTTCCGCGCGGCTCTACCTGGAGCGAGAAGGTAACCGGCAGGTTCACCTCGCTCACGAGGAAGCCCTCCTGGCGCAGCAGCACGCCCAGCTCGGAATACCCGAAGAACCCGACGTCGTAAGGGGACCAGAACTGCTCTCTGCTTCCGTCGAACATCACCATGTCTACGGCATTCACGAGCGGCTGGCCGGACGCAGCTTCCTGCGCCGGTGTCGGCAGCGGTGTTGACGCCGCCAACAGTGTCGCGACCCCCAAGGCAGCGGCCAGCGAGCGCTTGTGTTGACAAAGCGAACCGCCGATGCGGCCGAACAGTCTGACGCAGCTCTTCACTGTTTCTCCTCCAAGGCCCGGAGGCGCTCTCGTGCCGCGTTCCGGGCCGCCATTATGGTTTAAACACCGCGCTAATCGGTTGTGTCCCATGTTACGTTGACGCACCAGCGGTGTCAACCGGCCGCGGCCCTCGTCCCGGCTTGCGGCCCTGTCTCTGCACGCCGCCGCCTGCGCACGTAAAACCTTCCGCGCACCCATGGGCCGCCCACGCACCCAATGTGGCCATCCGCCCCGCCACCCAGCGCGCCTCACGCCGCTGCCTCGACGCATCACAAATCGTGGCTCTTGCCGCCCGGCGCCGCTGCC
>JAFGJU010000085.1 GCA_016928935.1 Candidatus Eiseniibacteriota bacterium
GCACGGCCATGAGGGCGAGCGTCCCGCCCCCCACTATGCGGTTCTGAATGCCGTACCTGGGAACCAGCTTCTTGAGCTCACACATGGGGCAACCCCCGCACTCTCCGCAGTTCCGGACGTCCTCGCCCAGTTCTCTCGTGCACTCGGAGCTCTGGAGGCAGTGCGGCAGGAGCAGGAGGATTCCTCCGACTGTTCGAGTCCTGACTGCGCCGAGACCTCGATCCGTTTGACTCGCGGCCGGACCGTCCTCGGCGCATCCTCCCGTCCAACCGCAGCACGTTCCCGGCACTCCGGAGCCGGCGGTCCCGCGGCGGGCGCCGACCGCCTTCGGGACGGGGATACCACGCTCCCCGGCCCGCTCCAGCCTGGCTTTCAGAAGCGCGTTGTTGAAATCGATGTAGCCGGCCTTGACGCGGTCTGACGAGACACCGACGAGTCGACCCAGTCTCTCTGACGCCGGCAGCAGCGCGAGAAGCGCGACGCGGTGCCCCCAACCGCCCGGGATGAGGCGCAGGCCGGCCCCGGCGGACAGAAAATCGGAACCCACCACGGCCACCGCCGCCAATCCCACCAGGACAACCACCACGCGCGAGGCAGAGATCAGCCCGGTCCCGAGAGCGGCCATGCGGGGTTCGAGCAGGAAGAACAGAAGCCACAGCAAGAACAGGAGCAGAGCCAGAGACAGCGAGGCCAGAGCGAAGAAAAGACCCTTGCCGCCGGACGCCCGACCCGGGGCGCTTGCGCTTGCCTCCTCCTCATTCCACAACGGTCCCAAGTCCACTTGCATCGCGCACCGAAGGCTAAGGATATACGGGCCTGTCCGCCATTCGACAGACAGGAGGCAGATCCAGCTTATCTCGGCAATAGGACTGAAACGGCCAGACGAACGTTATTCTTCGACCGGCACGCACGCGTCCACCGGGCACACCTCGGCGCAGTTGCCGCAATCGGTGCACTTCTCGGGGTCGATCTCGTAAATGTTCTCTCCCTCAGTTATAGCGCCCGCAGGGCATTCAGGCGCGCACGCGCCGCAGGAAATACACTCTTCAGTGATTCTGTAAGCCATTTGGACGAAACCTCACCTCTCTCTTTCAGAAACTCCCTGAGTCCCTGAGCACGACAACCTTTTCTACGTCTGACCCACCGGGCCAGTCAAGCTTCAAAAAGTATACGCCCGAGCTCAGAGTCTTTCCAGAATAATCGGACGGAGTCCATTCCACCAGCACCGACTGCCCACCGTCCCCTTTCTCGAACCTGGGGGTGAGCGTGGTCACGCACCGGCCCGTCGCGTCAAACACTCTGAGCGATATCCCGTCCATGTCCACGCCCGCCGGAGTCTGCAGCAAGAGCCTGAGCACTCCCGTCACCGGATTGGGAGAGGCGAGCTCCATGCGGGGAGCCCCGGCGCCGGCAAACGCCACGTCCACGGCCACGGGCCCGTACATGAGGCCCGGCGCGCCGTCCACTCCGACCCAGTAAGCGTAGCGCTCGCCGGGCCTGACGTCGCAGTCCGTGAACTCGTAATCCTCGACAGAAAGGACGGGCTCGTCGCTGACGACGTGCATGCCCGGCGCGCCGTCCGGACCCGGGTCTCTCCATACCGAGAAGGGCGCGTTCCTGAGGTCGGCGTCGGCGAACCATCGAAGCGTCACGCATCCGTCGGCCTCCTGCGCTCTGAGCGAGCCTATCAGGACCGGGGTCCCGGAGCTCACCACGCTCAGCGAGTCGATGAACCAGCCCTCTCCCTCTATGTAGTCTGCGTTGCTGACGAACCTGAATCGCAGGTTGACTGCGCAGTTTTCAAACTGGGCGAGGGAGAATTCAACTCTCTCCCAGTCCTCACTGGTGCCGGAATAGACCCACCTGGACTCGATGGTCGGCTCCCTCTGCGCCTTGAGCAGGCAGTCGTAGCCGTCAATCGGCATTATCTGTGTCCAGTCGGAACCGTTGACCGATACCTCGACAAAGCCGCCGTCGTAGGCCCAGTCGCTGTCGACCTGCGCGTCGATCCAGTGGTAGAACACCAGCCGGCCTTCCTTGCCTATCAACACGACCGGGGTCTCCAGAGCCCCGTCGTGCTTGGAAGAGTAGCTCGAGTAATCCTCCCTCAGACAGCCCCAACTGCTGACGCCCTCGTACTGCTTTCGGGAGGTCAGATGCCACTCGTCGTGCCATCCTCCACGGACGGGGTAATGCCGCCAGCCCACCGCTGTCTCCATGTCGTCCTCGAGCCCGATGCGATCGCCCACACCAATCAGGGTGCTGTCCCTGGTGGAGTAGCCGCTGCTGCAGAAAATTGTGACGTCGAACCACGCCGCGAACGGGTCCTGCGTGAGGGTGTCAGCCACCATGAAGCTGAACGGCGTGGGAGAGGCGCGCAGGGCGCCCGGTTCCATCGGACCGAACGACGTGCTGAAGTCCAGCATGTTGATGCACGAGGAACTGGGAATCAGCAGGCACGTCACGTCAGCAGCGTAACTCCCGTCGTTCCTGAGGACCACGCCCACCGTGACGGTCTCTCCGGGGTCGGGGTTACCGTCGTAGTTTCCGTCCTCGTCCGCGACGGAATAGCTGACGACGCTCAGAATGGGGGCCTGCGTCACCCACATGTCCGCGTAGATGCCGTCTCCGGTCTCTTCCACGTCGAACACTCTGACCCTGGAATCACCCCCGGCGTAAGTCATGCTGCTCGGGACGGTCTCGTAACCGAACGTCGTGTTGCCGGACGTGCCGGGATAGGGGTCTCCGGCGTCGCCTCCGTTGATTCGATTCTCGAGCTGCCAGTTGCCGTCGGCCTGCTCCAGGCCCACCTTGTAGTGGTAGGCGTCGTCGTTGTTGGACTGGGACTCATCCACGTGGTAGATCAACAGCCCTCCGCCGGGCAGCGACTCGTCGAAACCGATCTTCTCTCGTCTTTCCACCAGGAAGTACTCGGTGCCCGCAGTCCCGTTTTCCCGGAGCCGGCAGGCGACCGGCTCCTCCTCAATCGGAGGAAACAGGACGTCGGCCGCGTTCCCGCTCAAGACCGTGGGGGTCACGAAGCCGGCCTTGACTCTGCTCCACGCGTCGAGGTGACCCGGTTTGAGCCCGAGCTGGTTCCAGGAGCCGGTCGCCATGAGGGACCAGCCGCCCAATCCCATGGAGCTCAAGTCCCTGTCGTAGAGGTCGATCAGGCCGAGGCAGTGGCCGAACTCGTGGCAGTACACGCCCAGCAGTCCGTTCTCGGGCTCCATGGCGTACGTAAACAGCTTGACGCCGTCCAAAGTCAGCTCATAAAACAGGGCCCACTTGTGGGAGTGGATGTCGTTCGTGTCGAGCGTGGTCTCGTAGCCGGGCCCGGCGTGCACGACGAAAAGCGCGTCTACGAATCCGTCGTCGTCACCGGAATCCGGCACGCCGTCCGGGCCGTCGTTGTCGAAATTGGAGTAATTCACCTCGTAGTCGGCCGCCCGCGCCGCGGCCTCAGCCAGGCCCTGCGCGTTGGCCGGATAGTAACCGAACCCCCTCTTGCCCCCCACGTAGTAGCTGTAGGGCTCGGGCATCCTGATCCACCGCGTCACGACGCCCGTCACGTCCAGCGTACCGTAAGAGTTCTCCAGGTAATAGTCCCTGAAACTTCCGCCCGGCCTGGTCCCCCGGCTAAACAGGAAGTCCTCGAAATACGAAGGCGGGTAGTTGACCGTGTCGGCGGGGTTGTCGTCGAAATCCGTGAGGACGACGACTACTCTGAGGTTCCTGGGCTGGGCCTGGCTCAGCGGAAACACCCCGTCGTCCAGCCCGCGAGGCCTGGATGGAGCGTTGAGCCCCCGCTCGGCCGCGTCTTTCTCAACCGGCACCTGGGTTTTGACGTACTCAGACAGTCTCCCCTCGGCCCTCAGCCGTTCGATCAGGTCCGGCCTGACCGACACGGCCGCGGCAGTGGAGACGAAGAACACCGTAACCGCGGCCGCCGCTGCCGCCTGCGCGAGCATACGGCCGCGACGGCGGCTTCGGGCTCCCGCCCGGGTGCGGCCGTGCGCGCTGCTGACTTGTGGCCTGACTTTCTTCACCGCGTCCCCTCCCTTCATCGCACCTCTCCGCCCAGCAACAGCACCTTCCTCTCCAGCCGTTCTCCTTCCGATTCCATGACCACGAAGTATACGCCCGGGCCGGCCTTCTCCTTGAGGTCCCGGGGTATTTCCCATGCCACGGTGGTCGCCGTCCCGGCCGCGCTCCCGGACGCCACCTCTCCGACGAACCGCCCTGTCACATCGTAGAGAGCCAGTCTGAACCGCGCCCCCTCCTGCTTTGCGGCAAACGTGATGCTCAGCAGGCTCCGTGCCGGATTGGGCCACACGGCCAGCACGGCCCCTGCAGACGA